>PMYM01000085.1:6372-30292 GCA_003171235.1 Phycisphaerales bacterium
CAGCCAGCTCCGCCGCTCCCCGCCAGGCGCGTATATACAGCCCCAGGACATCCACCTCCGCCAGCAGCATCAGCCAGGCCGCCGCCAACCGGCTCTTCTGGGTCAAATCAGCAGGCGATATTCCCCGGCGGCCAATTTGCGTTTGCACCATCCCGCATATCCTGCATACATATCTATGACACTCATCCGCATTGCCATTATGCAGCGCAATGTATGTACATACATTGCGGACCATGCCATCGGCATTCCTCAGGACATACCTTGCCACTGCGATGCACCTTCAGTCATTCACCCTGCAGATCTCACCGCAACGCGGAATCGGCGTCCTCCCGGGGCGTGCTCGCATTTAGCCCGGCATGGCAGCCCGGAGAAGCGGCACGGCCCTCTCGCCCCCGCAAATACAGCGGCAACCCATCCACGGCCTGGATGGCCGTGATGCTCACGGGCAAGACGCCCGTGCCACGCAAAGGCGCCCCGCCCGTCCGTTATATGTATAACTAACTATCGATGGCGGCGCCCAGGCGGGCGGCGATGCGGTCGAAATCTTCCAGGCTGTAGTACTCGATGACGATCCGCCCGGAGTGCTTTGCCCTTCCCGGGCGGATGCTGACCTTGGTGCCGACCGCCTGGCAGAGCTGCCGCTCCAGGTCGCCCAGGTAGGGCGCCTTTGTCGGCGGCGCCTTGGCAGGCGCGGCGGGGCCCCCACCGGCTGCCTGGGCCAGGGCCTCTTCCAGTTGACGCACCGAAAGTTCCTCTGATACGCCTCGCTGGGCCAGTTTGACCTGCAAGCGAGTGTCCCCTGCCAGCCCGGCCAGCACCTTCGCGTGTCCAAAGGACAGGGCGCCACCGATCACCAGTTCCTGCACCTCGTTGCACAGATCGAGCAGGCGAATGTGATTGGCTATGGTAGTCCGCGGCTGGTTGACTCGCTGGGATACCTGTTCCTGGGTCAGGCCGTAGGTATCCATTAGTTCGCGATAAGCTGAGGCTCGTTCGATGGGGTTTAGATCGTCCCGGTGCAGGTTTTCTACCAATGCCAGTTCCAGCCTGGACTTGGGCTCACTGGGACGCACAATGCACGGGATATCCGCCAGGCCGGCGAGCTTGGCTGCCCGCAGGCGGCGCTCGCCGGCGATGAGTTGGTAGTGTTTGCCGTCGGTGGATGGCAGTTCGCTGACCACAATCGGCTCGATCAGGCCATGAAGCTTGAGGCTTTGGGCCAGTTGATCCAGCAACTGCTGGTCAAATCGCCGCCTGGGCTGGCTGGGATTGGACCCAATGCGGTCCAGCGGCACCAGGCGCAGGCCGTCGCCGTCATGCTGGCCATCCAGCGGCGCCGGCGGTGCGGCAGAGACGCTCTGGTAATTGTTGTCTTCCTGGGAGGAGTTTCGGATCAGGCTGGCCAGTCCCCGACCAAGACGTGGGCGATTGTCGCTCATGCGGAATCCTTTCCTTGGGCATCTTCCATGATGTTCCACGTGGAACAAGCGTGATGTATATCACCGTTATCGGAGAATGCAAGCGGATTCTGTGAGTACATAACGATTAAGACATCCAAGACTCTACGCAGAGGCGCAGAGAGGAAGAGGTGAATAGGCGGGCAAACGGAAAGAGAAAGTGACTCAGAATATGCGGCAGACGTGAGGGTCCACAGAATATTTTATGCCGCTGGTTTATTCATGAGGTGCGTCGGAAGATGAACTTGCCGTGCCCGCTGGACATGGCCAGTTGCGGATATGACAAGATGCCAGGGGGCGAGCGCCGGGGCGGGCGGACGCGGGTGTGCCAACATCTCTCCATACGCGGCGGGGGGGGTGTTCCACGTGGAACATGATACTGGCCGAGAAACACCAGCTCTCCAGTTGCTACTCGCAACACGCTCCTGTACTTGCAATAAACATGCCAATCTTGACTGTCCCCGATTGAGGCTGATAACCGCAACCACTTGTGCATAAAGGTGTTACGATTCGCTCTTGGGCGGGCGGGACATCAGTTCCAATATCGCCTTGCGGGGGGATAGGTTGGCAAACAGCACGTCGCCGACGGCCTTGGCGATGGGCATCTCCACACCCTGGCTGCGGGCAAGTTCCAGCACGCTCTTGGTGGTGGCGACGCCCTCGACCACGCCCTGGATCGCCGTCTGGGCCTGCTGGAGGTTTTGCCCCTGGCCGATGGCCTGGCCGAGGCTGCGATTCCGCCCGTGGGGGCTGACGCAGGTGGTGACCAGGTCGCCCAGCCCGGCCAGGCCGGAGAAGGTCTCCGCCCGCCCGCCCAGGGCCAGCCCCAGGCGCGTGATCTCCACCAGCCCGCGGGTGAGCAGGGCGGCCTTGGCGTTGTCGCCGGCCTTCAGGCCGTCCAGCACGCCGGCGGCGATGGCGATGACGTTCTTGGTGGCGCCGGCCAATTCCACGCCGATCACGTCGGCGTTGGTATAGACGCGGAAGTAGGGGGCGGTGAATGCCTTTTGCACCTGGCGGGCCAGGGCGATGTCGGGGCAGGCGGCAACGGCCGTGGCCGGCAGGCCCCGGGCCACCTCGTGGGCGATGCACGGGCCCGACAGCGCCACCAGCGGCCAAGGTCCGCCCGGCGAACCCGTCAGCACGTCGCAGATCACCTGGCTTGGCCGCAGCAGCGTGCCGTTCTCGATGCCCTTGGTGACCGAGCAGATGGGCAGGGCGGCGGGGCAGTGGGGTTTGAGCTTTTCCCAGACCGACCGCGCGTACTGGGCGGGCACGGCCGAAACGACCATCTTGGCCGAGGCAAAGGCCTCAGCCGGGTCGGTGGTTACGCGGATGGCGGGGTCCAGTTCCAGCTCAGGCAAAAAGCGGCTGCGGCGAGTGAGCCTGATCTGCCGGGCGTGGTCTTCAAACGCGCTCCACAGGCAGACCCGCAGGCCGTTGCCCGAGAGGATCTTGCAGGAGACGGCGGCCATGGCGCCGTCGCCGATAACGGTAACGTCCCGGTTCATGGCCGCATTCTACGCTGGAAGCGGGGCGATTCAATAGTCGTAGCGGCAGGGGGGCCGGCGAATCGGGCGTCTTGAGAACCCAGGGTCGTGCAATCGATGCCAAGCCGCCCGAAGAACCAAGTCCCGAAAGGGACGGCAAGAATTTAGCCGGGGGTGGAGCAAGCACGGCGCAGCCGGGCGCCGCGCAGCCCCCGGAAAGCGGGTCTTCGGATTCACAGAGCGAGCGGCTGGACCTGCGCGCGGAATTGATCTTGCTCGCGATGGTGCGGCGACCCGGTAGGGCACGCTGATTTCTCGCCGGAGGCGAGGAATCAGCGTGCCGGGCCTCTCACGGAAGATCACACCATCGGCAGGTTGTAGGGCGTGCAACTCTGTTGCACGCGCAATCCGGCCAGAGAATCACACCATCGGCAGTTGAGGTGAATTCCCTTGGCCGATCACGGCACTGCCTCTGATTCGCCGGGGACCCGTCACCGGGGGTTACGCGGCCTGCGCTGCGCTTGGGCCGCTGCACCCCCGGCTAACATCTTTCGGCCCTGCGGGCCTGACCCTTCCTGTGCGGATTGGCCACTGAGCTTGCGGCTTACATCTCCGCGACCCCACCCCCTTGAACCCGGCGGAGATTCGGAGAGGCGGAACGGGGTGGCGGTCGCAGGCGTCCGGCCGGCAAGCGGATTGCGAAAGTGTTCTGTTCCGGGTAAAAGAGACAGCATGAGCCCGTTGGAAACCTACCTTAGGGAACTGCGGGATATTCGTTCGACGGGGGCGGCTGTCCCTGAGACCTCTTATTATCCAGCCCTGGCCAACTTGCTCAACGAGGTAGGCAAGTCGCTTAAACCCAAGGTCCGCTGCGTCATCAACCTGGCCAATCGCGGCGCCGGCATCCCCGACGGCGGCCTGTTCACGCCCGACCAGATCAAGAAGGACGATCCCAACCCCATGCAGGGGCAGGCCCCCTCGCGCGGGGTTATCGAGGTCAAGAGCACTTCCGACGACATAACCGCCATTGCCGCCGGCGAGCAGGTCGAGCGCTACTGCAAGAAGTACGGCCTGGTGCTGGTGACGAACTACCGGGATTTTACGCTGGTTGCCCGCGACCCGTCGGGCAAGCCCGGTGCGTTGGAATCCTACAGTCTGGCCCAGAGCGAGGAAGCCTTCTGGTCTGCCGCCATCCATCCCCGCACGGCCGCCGAGCAACACGGCGAGCGGTTCATCGGCTACCTGCAGCGGGCTATGCAGCACAACGCGCCGCTGGCCGACCCCAAAGACCTGGCCTGGTTTCTGGCCTCCTACGCCCGCGACGCCCTGGCCCGCGTCAAGGGCAGCAACCTGCCCGCCTTGGCCAACCTGCGGAAGGCCCTGGAGGAATCGCTGGGCATGAAGTTCCGGGGCGACCGCGGCGAGCACTTCTTTGAATCCACCCTGATCCAGACGCTCTTCTACGGCGTCTTCTCGGCCTGGGTGCTGTGGGCCAAGGAGCATCCGCCGACCGACAAGGCCCAGTTCAATTGGCACGAGGCGGCGTCGTATCTCCGCGTGCCCGTTCTGCGGAAGCTTTTCTACGAGGCCGCCGATCCAGGCCAGCTTGACGCCCTGAACCTGTCCGAGGTGCTCAACTGGGCAACCACGGCCCTAAACCGCGTTGACCGCGCCTCCTTCTTCGAGGGCTTTGGGCGGCACCACGCGGTGCAGTATTTTTACGAGCCATTCCTGGAAGCCTACGACCCGGACCTGCGCAAGCAACTTGGCGTCTGGTACACCCCGCCCGAGGTCGTGGAGTACATGGTCAAGCGGGTGGACCGCGTGCTGCGCGATGAATTGAAGGTCGAGGACGGCCTGGCCGATCCGCGCGTGTACGTTCTGGACCCATGCTGCGGCACCGGGGCGTTCCTTGTGGGCGTGCTGGACCGGATCGCGACCACCCTGCGCGAAAAGGGCGGCGACGCACTGGTCAGCCACGACCTTAAGAAAGTTATCCAGGAGAGAGTCTTCGGCTTTGAGATCCTGCCCGCCCCGTACGTCGTCAGCCACCTCCAGCTTGGCCTGCGCCTGACGGACCTGGGCGTGCCCCTGACGGGCAAGCAGCGCGTGGGCGTGTACCTGACCAACGCCCTCACCGGCTGGGAGCCGCCAAAGGAGCCCCAGGCCACACTGCCCTTCGTCGAGTTCCAGGAAGAACACGATGCTGCCGACCAGGTCAAGCAGTCCACGCCCATCCTGGTGATCCTGGGCAATCCGCCCTACAACGGCTTTTCCGACGTGGCCGTCGATGAAGAACGCGACCTGTCGCTGGCCTACCGCACGACCAAGAAGGCCCCCAAGCCCCAGGGCCAGGGGCTAAACGACCTGTACGTCCGCTTCTTCCGCATGGCCGAGCGGCGGATCGTGGACAAGACCCGCCAAGGCATCGTCTGTTTCATCTCCAATTACTCCTGGCTGGACGGCCTGTCCCACACCGGCATGCGCGAGCAGTACATCGAGGCGTTCGACAAAATCTGGATCGACTGCCTCAACGGCGACAAGTACAAGACAGGCAAACTCACGCCCGATGGCAAGCCCGATCCCAGTGTCTTTTCCACCGAGACCAACCGCGAGGGCATCCAGGTCGGCACGGCCATCGCCCTAATGGTCCGCAAGGAACAGCACGCGGTCGCCCAGGTTGTCGCCTTTCGCCACCTTTGGGGCAAACAGAAGCGGGCCGACCTGCTGGCCTCGGCCGACAACGACGGCAAGAACCTGTACGAGGCGCTCAACCCGGCGCCTGAGCTTGGGTACCCATTTATGCCCGGCGCGGTGGCAGGAGGGTACGTAGTTTGGCCACCATTGCCTGACCTATTGCCATATTCCTCGCCTGGGCTGACGACGAGCCGCGACAGTCTGGTCATTGACGTTGACCGCGATCAGCTTGTTTCGCGGATGAAGCAGTTTTTCGACCCCGAAGTGTCACATGAGCAAATGAAGGCCATCTGCCCAAAGGCACTTGAGGATACGGAAGCGTTCCACGCCACGGGTGTACGGGAGCACCTGCGAAAGCGAGGTTTCCTGCCCGACCATATTGTTAGGTACTGTTACCGTCCGTTCGATATTCGATGGTTATACTGGGAACCCGAAACTAAACTAATTGACAGAAATAGGGCGGACTACGTTCCTCATGTGGTCCCCGGCAATCTCTGGATCGAGGCGAGGCAAAGGCAGGCAAAGGCATTTGACCGGGGTTATGTTTGCTCCGTCTTGTCCGACAGTTTCGGAAATGGCATATCGTGCTTCTTTCCACTCCTGATCTCAAGAAACCCGACTGCTAACCTTTTCCAGGGCAAACAAGGCGAATTTGAACCTAACCTTTCAGAGCGAGCGAGAGCATACCTGACGGGTCTTGGTCAAGATGAGTCGGCCTCCTCCGCAGAGAAACTGTTCCTGCACATCGTGGCGATTCTTCATTCGCCACAATACCGAAAGGAAAACGCCGGCGGACTTCGTAGCGGTTGGCCGCGGATTCCGCTGGCGGCCACGCGGGAGGCGCTGGAGGCGTCGGCCGCGCTGGGCCGGCAGATCGCGGCCCTGCTGGACGTGCAGCAGGCCGTGCCGGGAGTGACCAGCGGGCGAATCCGGTCGGAGCTCAAGAGCATCGGCCTTATCACCCACGTCGAGGGCAAGCAGATAAACGATGAGCAGGACCTGGCCGTCACCGCCGGTTGGGGCAACCCCGGCCGCGCGGGCATCACCATGCCCGCCGGCGGCAAGGCCGTCGCCCGCGACTATGCCCCCGACGAGGGCGATATTTCGCGCGATCTTGGCCAGACCACCTTCGACATCTATTTGAACCAGAAGGTCTATTGGAAGAACCTTCCGGCGGGCGTGTGGGAATACACCCTGGGTGGCTACCAGGTCGTCAAGAAGTGGCTCTCCTACCGCGAGCACAAGATTCTCGGCCGGCCCCTCCGCGCCGACGAGGCCCGCTACGTCACCGAAATCGCCCGCCGCATCGCCGCAATACTGCTGATGCAACCGTCGTTGGATGACAACTACCGCCGCGTGGGCGCCATCGCCTACGCATGGCCGGGTGCGGGAAGGCCTTGAATCTTACTGGTTGCGAAACCTGGATCGGGTTGGAAGCATTCCAGGCTCTTCACGGGTTTTGGGAAAAATTCTAGCCATGACTAAAAGTGAAGTTGCTGAGCTTATCGACCGCTTCATTGATCAGGTTCGCGCATTCCTGGAATTGCATAATCTTGTGAAATCCGCCCAGCCCTTTGACCCCGATGAAGCGATCAAGGCCAAACAGGTGCTTGAGCAGCTTGAGACAACCGGGGGCGATTTGTCCAAAGATCAAGAACGAATCTTGGGGGAACTGGCTCATATCGACAAGAAGACCGCCGAAGCAAGGGCTTCACTTCACGGTTCGGGCAGACAGCTTGCGAAGTGTCTGACGGCAACGGGCGAAGATACTATCCTCTTGTTGAAGCTGCTGGCGGAACTCGAATATGACGGCGGCGGCCCCGACGAAGCCCGTCCAATTTGGAAGAAACTCCGCACAAGGCTCGAACAACTCGCCTTGCGCCTTCGGGCCGGACCCGCCCAGGGAGACCCGGACAAGTACGCCTTGTCGCAAGGTCCGCTCTTAGGTGTGCCCGACGAATCTAGTATTACAGGTATTTATTCTGCGCCTTCAGGGCGTGAAACATGGGTTGAAGTGAATAGGCAAGTGATTCAACGCATGGAAGATGAAAACGGCTTGGACTTGACGAAGTTGCCGAAGAACGAAGACGATTGGCGAAAGCTGCAAACAGTGTTTCAGGGGGAATTTGATTCCCGGACGCAGGAGGATTTGCTGTTTTGTCTTCTGTTCTGGCGAACAGCTATGGGCCTTTATACATGCGGCCTGATGATACATCCGCCTATCAGCGAGCGTGATTCCTCAAGAAGTAAAAGGGACCCGGAATACAGGATTTGGAAATTGATTCAGTACTGTTTAGGCAAGGCTATTGATGTGTTATGTGAAGGTGCAGAAGTTAGGGGGCTCGATTCAGCAAAGATAATAAGAGCGAAAGACGTTTTCTTGAATTATATGAAGGACGCTGGAGAAAGGTTATGGGCGGAAATCTTCCGCCTCTTAGGACCCCAAGAAACTCCGTCAACCTTCGACCCATTGGATTTTCTTACTGCCTTGGATCAAGTTGCAAATCGTTCTTTCCTGGACTGTTTTTCTGCGGAACGAGGTCCAAGGGAGAAGGAGAGGATGGATTATGAAAATGGTAATAATGAGTTGATAAGATTGAAGACCAAATTGCGCGCGGAACGAACAAAGAGCGAGAATTCAATGCTTCCACAACAACCGACAGGTTCATCATCAGATGTTCCCCAGTCGAACATGAAGCGGACGGGCCAGGGCAATCTGGTTTTTATCAGCTACAGCCACCACGATAAGATGTTTCTGGATAAGCTTCTTACTCATCTTAAGCCCTTGGTTCGATCAAAGCAGGTTTCTGCTTGGTCTGACAAGGATATTCAGCCAGGATCCAAGTCTCTCAAGGAGATTGCTTCGGCTATAGCATCCTCAAGAGTAGCATTTCTTTTGGTAACAAGTAGCTTCTTGGCATCTGATTTTATCCACGAGCATGAACTTGCTCCACTGCTGAAGGCCGCTGAGGATAGAGGAGTCCGGATCCTTTGGGCCTTGGTCAGAGCTTGCAACTATAAGGACAGCCCGATCGGCCGAATCCAGGCCGCTTTCCCACCAGACAAGCCGCTGGCAGAGATGAAGGCTGAACGGGATGGTGCCTGGGTGAAGATATGTGAAGTCATCAAGGGCGCGTTGAAATAGCATTTCCGCTGGGCCGGGGCAGTCTCACCTGCCAGTTCTGCGCCGACCAGCGACTATTCCAGTTTCCTACATCGTCATACTTTTACCGTAGTGCCGGCATTCGCGGCGCCGGAGAATCCGCCCGCCACAGGCGGGACGCCTGTGCTACCCGCTGTAGGGCGTGCAACTCTGTNNAGAATTTAGCCGGGGGTGGAGCAAGCACGGCGCAGCCGGGCGCCGCGCAGCCCCCGGAAAGCGGGTCTTCGGATTCACAGAGCGAGCGGCTGGACCTGCGCGCGGAATTGATCTTGCTCGCGATGGTGCGGCGACCCGGTAGGGCACGCTGATTTCTCGCCGGAGGCGAGGAATCAGCGTGCCGGGCCTCTCACGGAAGATCACACCATCGGCAGGTTGTAGGGCGTGCAACTCTGTTGCACGCGCAATCCGCCCAGAGAATCACACCATCGGCAGACCAGACCAAACCCCTTGGCCGGTCACGGCACTGCCTCTGACTCGTCCGGGGACTCGTCACCGGGGGTTGCGCGGCCCGCGCTGCGCTTGGGCCGCTACACCCCCGGCTAACATCTTTCGGCCCTACGGGCCTCAGGCAGTCGTGAGCGATGACTTGCCCGTTACACCCCCGGCTAAAATCTTTCGGCCCTGCGCGCCTCCAAAAGATCATCGTCACAAGTACCGTAGGGTGGGAGGAACCGCCCGCAGGGCGGTCTCCCACCGTCCTTCCGGTTGTGCGGGCAATGCCAGCCGCCTCGCACCCCGTTGAAAATGTAGCATGGGCGTCTCGCCCATGACCGATGACCATCCAAAAGAAAGGCCTTTGGACACGGGCGAGACGCCCGTGCTACGGGATGGATTCTTCTTCAACGGGCTGCTAAGGCGATTTCCTAATCTTAGAGCTTCATTTACGGCTTTCTTGTTGGCAATAGTTCTTTAGCCGATATAATATCCAGGTGAGGCTGTACTTATACATAACCTCCGGCGCACCGTGTCCAGGAACCCTTAACGCAGCCGGGAGGTGCATCATGAAACTTGCACGATGGATGTTGGTGGCAGTGGCGGTGGCGGTGATCGGGGCGAGTCTTTGGGCGGCGGAGAGCACGCCCGCTCAATCGCTGGTCAAGAAGATTGACAGCGTCTCCTTCACCAAAGAGCCACTGGCCAAGGTGTTCGAGAAGTACGCCCAGCTTTCAGGGCTGGCGGTGGAGTGCGATTGGGAGGCCCTCAAGGCCGTGGGGTTGACGCGGGAAACGCCCGTCAGCTTCAAGGCCGCCAACCTCGCCTTCGACCGTTTGCTGGACGCCACGCTGGTGGCCGTCGCCCCGCCCAAGGTCGAGCCGCTGGCCTGGTACATGGACGAGCGGGTCATCCGCGTCAGCACCCAGACCCGGGTGCTGCTGAAGGATCGCCTGGCCCCGGCGCCGCCTGCCCCGGCGGCCAACCCCGCCAAGCCCGAGGGCGACGCCAAGCCGGAAGCGGCCGCGCCCAGGCCCCAGCCGCCGCGCGCGGCGGGGCGCGAGATCGCCTTCGACAATACGCCCCTGAAGCCGGCCCTGGAGTTCGTGCGCGACCTGGCCAACGTCAACATGCACGTCAACTGGAAGGCCCTGGAGACCTCGGGCATTTCCCCCGACACGGCCGTCACCGTCAAGGCCAAGGACATTTCCCCGGGGCGCGCCTTGGACATGGTGCTCGACCAGCTCAACGCCACGCATGACCGGCTCTCCAGCGTGTACTGGCTTGTCGACGACGGCGTGGTGGAGGTGACCACCGGCGAGGTCCTCAACCGCACCACCAAGGTGGAGGTGTACGACATCGCCGACCTGCTTTTCGTGGTTCCCAACTTCGTCGGCCCGGCGATTGACATCAGCACCTTCGGCAACAACAGCAACAACAACTCCACCGGCGGCGGGATGTTCGGCAACAACAGTAACACCAGCGGCGGCGCTAATGGAGGCGGCGGCAACGCCAGCGCCACCGAGGGCCAGGACATGGTCGCCGCCCGGCAGAAGATGCGCGACGACGTGGTCGCCACCGTCAAGGAGACCATCGGCGAGGACATGTGGGCGCCCACCGGCAAGGGCTCCATCCGCATAATGGGCACCAAGCTGGTAATCACCCAGACCCAACTGGGCTTCAAGCTGCTGGAGAAGGCCTTCGCGAAATAGCAAAGCTGAAAGCTGAAAGCTAAAAGCTGAAAGCTGAAAGCTGAAAAAGAGTAAGAACCAAAGCAAAAGAACGCCCACGGCAGTCTTGCCGTGGGCTTTTTCTTCTGCAGTTCATTTCAGCTTTCAGGTTTGTTGTTTCTCTCCGTGCTTCTATTTCAGCTTTCAGCTTTTAGCTTTCAGCTTTCGATTCTTCCGCTGGCCGGCGTTTGATCATGGTCACGGCGTTGCCCTGGCGGTTGAAGGACACCTCGTCCATGTATGCTCGCATGAGCATGATTCCCCGGCCGGAGGGCTTTTCCAGGTTCTCGTCCAGGGTGGGATCGGGCACGGATGAGGGGTCAAACCCCCCCCCTTCGTCGACCACAACAATGCGGGCCAGTTCCGGCCCGACGTCGGCCACGACCGTAACTTTCTTGGAGGCGTCGCCCCGGTTGCCGTGCTTGATGGCGTTGATGAGGGCTTCCTCGACCGCCAGGCTAATGGCAAAACACACGTCCTCGCCGTAGCCGCAGGAGCGGGCCTGGCAGAGGAGCATTTCAGCCAGTTTTCGCCCTTCGTTCAGGTCGCTTGGGATGACCATGGTTTTAGCCATGAAAAGCCGCCCAGCGTCAGGCTGTAACCTGCCCAATGGCTTCCTCGCGCGTCTTGCATATCTGGAACACCTCGTTGAGCCGGGTGATGGCGAAAATCTCGTAGATGGAGGGCTGGATGTTGCACAGCCGCAGTTGCCCGTTGCGCTCGCGCACCCGCTTGTGCAGGGTGATGAGCATGCCCAGGGCGCTGGAGGACATGTGGTCCACCTTGGCGAAGTCCACCACCAGGGCGGCGGGGGATTTCTGGTCCACCAGGGCGAAGATCTTATCGCTGATGGTGGCGATGCTGAACTCGTCGAGGATCTTGCGGTCCAACAGTTCCACGACGGTGACGTTGCCCTTCTTGGCCATCTTCATGCCGGCAGGCTTCTCTTCCATCCGAATGCTCCTTTTGGACCGCGACTGAATTCACCGCGGATGATAAGTCACGGGAAAGGTTAATTCAAGGCGGCAGGCCAAGCCGTTTAATGCCACACGGCCTGGAGGATGTTTGCCAGCACGCTCAGGCCCAGGATTGTCAGCAGCAGGTAGAACAGGATGTGCGAAATCGACAACTCCGACGCCGGCGCCTGTGCCGGGGGCTCTTCTTCCTCCACCTGGGCGTGGGCCAGGGCCGAGAGGTCCTTAGCGCTGATGGCCTTGCGTGCCTGGAGGGGAACCTGTCCGGCGGCCACCAGTTCCAGGTCCTGGATGAGGTCGTGGGTGGAGGCGTAGCGGTCCTGGGGGCGCTTGGCCATCATCTTTTCAACCACTTCGCCCAGCCCGGCCGACAGGCTGGTGTTGAGGTGGTCGGGGGGCACCAGATGGTCCTTGAGGTGGCGGTGCATGACGGCGGCGGGGGTGGTGGCGTCGAAGGGCACCTGTCCGGTCACCAGGTGGTAGAGGGTGGCGCCCAGGCTGTAGATGTCGGCCCGGAAGTCGATGTTCAACTCGCCCCGGATCTGCTCGGGCGAGATGTAGTATGGGGTGCCGAAGGCCCGTCCGGCCTCGGCCTGGGCGGCCTGCTCGTCGGCCGCCAGGCGGGCCAGGCCCATGTCGGCCAGTTTGACCACGCCCTCGCGGGTCATCATGATGTTCTTGGGTTTGACGTCGCGGTGGATCAGCCCGCGCTCGTGGGCGTGGGCCAGGGCCTTGGCGATCTGCAGGATGATCCGCAGCGCCTCCTCCTCGCCGAAGACCTTGCCCTTGGCCAGTTCGTCGTACAGGGTGTGGCCCTCCACGAACTCCATGGCGAAGTAGTGCACGCCGTTGGCCTCGCCCACGTCAATGGCCTGCACTATGTTGGGATGGTTGAGCTTGGCCGCCGCCCGCCCCTCGCTGTAGAACCGCTCCACGTACTCGCTGTTCTCGCTGTAGCGCGGGGGCAGGACCTTGATGGCCACCAGCCGGTCCAGCGAAAGCTGCCGGGCCTTGTACACCGTGGCCATCGCCCCGCTGCCCAGCTTGGTCAAAAGCTGGTAGCCGGGAATCTGCTGGCCGGTGGCCTCCTCCAGCGAGCCCCGGATGCGGCTAAGCTGCCGCTGGGTGATGAAGCCCTTGGCGATGAGTATCTGCCCCAGCCCGGTCTGGTTGTTCTGCTGGCGAAGCTCGGCCTGGCACTGGGCCACTTCCTCGGAGGTGGCCAGGTTGCGCTCGACGACCATCCGGCCGATTTCCGTGTCCAGGGCGGGCTTGGCCAAGTTTTGGTTTGAGTTCATGTTTGACGAGATTCATGCATGTCCGCTGCGCGGCGGGCGGCGGCGGCGGCGGCGGCCAGTTCCCTATTGTCTATACGTCCTGTCAGGCCGGCGGTTTTGATAAAGATATGGATGACGAATGTACGTCGCGCTCAGCCTGTTCCTAAACAGTAATATCTCCCGCCGCCTAACGCCAGCAGAAACACCTTTAAGGCGACTTTGCCTGCCGTTTGGCCGATCAGACCGTCAGTCACGATAAACGGCGGCAGGCCCCAGCCCGCGGGGGAAATGCCCGTTCTCAAACAGCCACCGGCGGACGCAGTGGCACAGGTGGCACTTGCCGGCATAGCCCGCCCGCCGGACGTATCCCAACTGTTCCGCCTGCCGCAAGAGTCCCACCGGGCCGGAAGTCGCCAGCGGGCCGATCACTTCCATCGTCCGGTGCCGCCGGGCCAGGTCATTCCAAGTGTCAGTGAGAGACTGGCTGGTCGTGGCCCGGCCCAAGAGAATGCCCGCGCAGGCGCCCGGGCAGATGAAGCCTTCGCCGTCCACGTGCACGTGCCGGCTGCGCAGCAGGCTTTCGGCACAGGTTTCATCGGCAAATGCGTCGGCGGGCTTAAGTTCCAATAAATCCGCAAGTTGCGCACTTGCCCGCCCTGTCAGCCGGTCGCGCCGGCGGGCCAGGTACTGGGTGAAGACTGCCTGTCGCCGCTGGGGTGTGGCATCGATCAGGTCAAAGCCTTCGGCCAGCCAGTCCCGCCAGCGGACCCGCACGCGTTGCGGGCCCAGCACGCGCTGGGCCACATCCGCCGCCAGCCTGGGCCGCTGGATGGGCACGAACTGCTGGTGATATGGATCGGCCGAAATAGTCAACCGGCCCAGGCCGCCCTGGTCCAATTGCCGCAGGCGATCCGCCACCAGGGCGGCGTCCTCCGCCCAGAAGGCATTGGTTTCGACGGCCTCCAGCGGCCCCAGCCCCGCGGCCCGGGCACGCCGGCAGAGTTCGATCAGCGCCTCCCAACGCACGAACGGCTCGCCCCCGCCGATGTGAATCCGGCAGCCGCGGGGACAGGCCCGCCCAAGGCCTTCCCACCAGGCCAGGCCCTCCTCCACCGACATGTCGCCCTCGGAGGCGGGGCCGGAGCACACGTAGCAACTGGCGCAGGCGGCTGGGCAGCGATAGGTGAACAGCAGCCCGGCGAAGCCCCAATGCTTGACCGCCTGCGGCTGCGGGCCCCGGGAATCAGGTTTTGTTGGCTGGTCGGACAAACTTTCACCGCCCGCTATCCTACCCTTGAGATCTGCCTTTCTCCAAGCGGCTCCGGACCGGTCGGCCGGCATGTCGTTTGATTCGTTGGGATGATCATCGACAAGCGGACCTGGGGAATCGACAATACGCCGTCGACAAACCATGAACATTCTCCTGGTAAACGACGATGGAATTCTGGCGCCGGGGCTGGCGGCCCTGCACGAGGCGGTGCGCGAGCTGGGCACGGTGAGCGTGGTGGCGCCCGACTCGCCGCAATCCGCCGCCGCCCGCTCCATCACCTTGCACGTGCCGATGGTTTGCCAGCAGGTGCACGTGGACGGTCGTTTTTGGGGCACGGGCGTGGGCGGCCGGCCGGCCGACTGCGTAAAGCTGGCCGTCCGCGAACTGCTGGGCCAGCGGCCTGACCTGGTGCTCTCGGGCATCAACGCCGGGGCCAACGTGGGCGTCAACATCTTCTATAGCGGCACCGTGGCGGCGGCGGCCGAAGGGGCCCTGCTGGGCATTCCCTCGGTGGCCTTCAGCCTGCAGGGCGGAGGCGAAATGGACTTCCGCCGGGCCGCCGGGCATTGCCGCTGGGTGCTCCAACGCCTGCTGGAGGGAGTTCTCCAGCCGGGGGAACTGGTCAACGTCAACATACCGATGCTGGGGGGCCCTCGCCCGTGCGGGGTGAAGGTGGTGCCGCAATCCACCGCCGCCATCACCGAGAGCTACTCGCGCAAGGACGGCCCCGACGGCCAGGCCGTCTTTCAACTGCGGGAACATTTCGATTATGGGCCCGAGCAGAGCGAGACGGACGTGACCGCCCTGGAGGAGGGCTACATCACCGTCACGCCGCTCAAGAGCGACCTGACCGACCGCCTGCGCATGGGGCACTACAGCGGCGTGCGCTGGGGAAATCCGCCTTCATGACAGAAGCTTGAACCACAAAGAACAGCTTGAACCACAAAGAGCACAAAGCAAGACTGAAAGAATTGTCAGAAGAACGGAAGCACTGGAAGACAGGAGGGGTAAAACGAAATCTCTGTGTTCTTTGTTTTCTTTGTGCTCTTTGTGAGCTTTGTGGTTCAATCTTTTCTGCTGCCGCCGGGAGGCCTTGAAAATTTATTTCCAACTACTTTCAAAAATGTTTGTTGCGGGGGAGCGCATTTTTGTACTTTTGTCTTTTATGTTGCCGGCGTCTCTGGATGCCGGGAGGAGCCTCGATGAGCAGAGCCGAACCAATGGTGCCCCGACAGGCGTTCTTCACCAAGGGTCTGGGCAAACACAAGAACCGCCTTCAGAGCTTCGAGCTGGCCCTGCGCCAGGCGGGCATTGAGAAAGGCAACCTCGTCCGCGTCTCGAGCATCTTCCCCCCGCAGTGCAAGATCGTGCCTCGCAACCGCGGGCTGGCCCAGCTTCAGTCGGGGCAGATCACCTTCTGCGTGCTGGCCGAGGCCTCGACCAACGAGCCCAGCCGGCTGGTGGGGGCGGGCATCGGGCTGGCCCTGCCGGCCGACGGCTCCCACTACGGCTACATCAGCGAGCACCACGGCTACGGCATGGTCGAGCGCCGGCTGAACGACTTCGTCGAGGACATGGCCGCCACCATGCTGGCCACCACCCTGGGCGTGGGCTTCGATCCCGACGACGCCTACGACGACCGCCGCGAGGTGTACAAGATGTCCGGCAAGATCGTCCGCACCCAGGCCACCGTCCAGACGGCCGAGGGCGACAAGGACGGCCTGTGGACCACCGTCATCGCGGCAGCAGTCTTCCAGTTCTAGAACATTTCAAATCTGGGAATTTCAAATTGCAAATTTACGGAGCCAAGGCAACGGGTCGATCGATCCTCTAATTCCCAAATTTGAAATCTCTCACACGGGAATTTCAAACTGCAAATTGAAAGACTGACCACAGCATTGCCTTGGCTCTGCCAATTTGAAATTTGAAATTCCCAAATTTGAAATCCTGCCCTGGCGCCTGGCTACTGGCGACAGATGACTTTGCTTGGTCCTACACCCTGAACATCGCCCCCAGTTTTTTGCCCAGCAGCAGGTTGGCCAGCACCAGCGTTCCAGCCAACAGCAGCATGGCGAAGCAGCCCATGGCGGCGGCGAAGTTCTCCGTGCCCGGCCCGGACTGGGTGAAGATCAGCTTGGTTATGGGATAGTACTGGGGGTTCTGGGCCAGGATCAGCGAGTCGGACACCTCCAGCATGGCGAAGGAGAAGGTCAGCACCGCCCCAGCCAGCAGGTTGGCGGCGATGAGCGGCAAGGTCACGCGCAGCAGGGTGGTCATCCGGCCGGCGCCGAGGTTGCGGGCGGCCTCCTCCAGCGTCTCGGAGGTCTGCTCCAGCCCGGCGGCGACGCTGCGGACCATGTACGGCAGGCGGCGGACGCCGTAGGCCGCCACCAGCAGCATAACCGGGTCGTTGGCCGGCGACTGCCGGGAGACCCACTCCCCCACACCGACCAGCCCCATTTGCGCCAGGGCCGACCGTGCCTGCTCCTGCCACCCGGCCATGAACATCAGCACGTAGCCGCTGGCCATCACCANNTTTCAAATCTGGGAATTTCAAATCTGGGAATTGTAAAAAGCCAAGGGCACTGCCTTGGCTCCGTCATTTTGCCGTTCGACAGGCTCACGGCCCTGAGCGAAGCCGAAGGGAAATTTGAAATCCCCAGATTTGAAATTCGTTTACCCGCCCGCAACCCAGAACCTTCATTTCTGGTGTAGAATCCGCACATGGTTGAGCAGGTAGAGATCCCAGCAGACAAACCCGCTGCGCCGCCGACGCCGCCCTCAACTCCCCGATCCATGCCCGTCCGGTTGGCAGGGTGCTTTCGCGCCGGCCTGGGCGCCGGCCTGCGGATGAGCCTGTGGCTGGTGGCGCTCATGACCCCCATCTCGCTGGGGGTGAAGCTCTTGGACTGGCTGGGCTGGCTGGCGATTATCGGCCGGCCGCTGGAGCCAGTTTTCCGTCTGGTCGGCCTGCCGGGCAGGTGCGTCGTGCCCTTCGTCACCGGGGCGTGCATCAACCTGTATTCGGGCATCGCCGCCATCGGCTCTATCGAACTCACCGGGCGGCAGATGACCATCCTGGCCCTGATGATGCTCATCTCGCACAACCTGCCCATCGAGATGGCCGTGCAGCGTAAGACCGGCACGCCTTCCTGGCGAACGCTGCTCTTGCGGTTGACGACGAGTTTCGCCGGGGCCGCCGCTCTGAACCTGCTCATGCCCGCCCCGGCCGCCGACGCAGCCGTGGTGCGCGTGGGCGACGCCGCCGCCGGGGCTGTCGAGTTCTGGCCGATGCTGGCGGGGTGGGCCGTGGGCATGCTCTACCTGGCGGGCAAGGTCTTCGCCATCGTCATCGGCCTGATGATCCTGCAGCGGCTGCTGCGGGAGTTTGGCCTGATTCCCCTCCTGGGCAAACTGTTCTATCCGCTGCTGTGGCTCTTGGGCCTGCCGCGGCGGTGCGCGTTCCTGTGGATCGTGGCCAACACCCTGGGCCTGGCCTACGGGGCCGGGGTCATCGTGGAGGAGGTCAGCCGGCACGACATAACCCCGCGCGACGCCCAACTGCTCAACCGCTCCATCGCCGTCTGTCATTCTCTGCTGGAGGACACGCTGCTGTTCGCCGCCATCGGGGCCTGGGTGCTGTGGATCACCCTGCCGCGGCTGGTGATCGCGGCGGGAGTGGTGTGGACCTACCGCATCATCACCAGCAAGAAGCGTAGCCAGTTGCCAGTGGTCAGTAGCCAGCAAGAAAAGCTGAAAGCTGAAAACTGAAAGCTGAAATCAAGACTGGCCACGCCTTAACTTCTATTTCAGCTTTTAGCTTTAAGCTTTCAGCTTTGCAGTTCCTGCTCGCCCATCTTTGCCCTTAGTTGCCCGCACGCTGCATCCGCCTCGGCCCCGCGGCTCTTGCGGATCTGGACGTTGACGCCGGCCTTCTCCAGGCGCTGGGCGAATCGCAGGGTGGCCTGGCCGCTGGGGCGCTGGTAGGGCAGGCCGGGGGCAGGGTTGAAGCGGATGATGTTCACGTTGCACCTCAGGCGGCGGGCGATGCGGGAGAGGCCCTCGGCGCAGAGGTTGGTGTCGTTGACGCCGGCCAGCAGAACGTACTCCAGGGTAAGCTCGCGGTGGCGGCTTTCATAGAACGCCTCAGCCGCCTCGACGATGGATTCGATGTCGGCCGGGGCGTTGGGAATGAGCTGGCGGCGCAGGGCGTCGTTGTGGGCGTGCAGCGAGATGGCCAGCGTGATGGGCAACTTCTGGGCCGCCAGGTTCCGGATGGCCTTGGGCAGGCCGACGGTGGAAACCGTCACGTGCCGTGCGGAAATCCCAAGCCGACCCGGGTCGATGATCGCCCGCACGGCAAAAAGAGTGGCCTCGAAATTCGCCAGCGGCTCGCCCATGCCCATGAAGACCGCATGGGTGACCTTTCTCCCGGTGGCGGCCTGGAGCTGCAGCACCTGCTCGACGATCTCGCCGCCGGTGAGGTTCCGCCCCAGCCCCTGGCTCCCGGAGGCGCAGAAGCTGCAGCCGACGGCGCAGCCGGCCTGAGTGGAAAGGCAGGCGGTGGCGTGATGGGCGGTGGGAATCAGCACCGTCTCGACCTGCTGGCCGTCGGGCCAGGCCAGCAGCAGCTTGGTCACCTGGTCGGCGGCGTCGGCCCTGGCCATGACCTTGCCTGAAAGAATCGAGAACTGCTCGGCCATGCCGGCGCGCTGGGCAGCCGGCAGGTTGGTCATCTTGGCGAAATCAAAAACTCCGCGATGCCAAACCCAGTCGCCGATCTGCCGGGCACGGAACTTCGGCTGCTCCAGCCGGGCCATCTCGGCGGCGAACTCCTCGGCGGTCATGTCCAGCAAATGTTTCATAGGAATAAAGATTGAACCACAAAGCACACAGAGATCACAAAGAACCTCTTATTAATTACTTCTCTTCGTGTTCTTTGTGCTCTCTGTGGCTCAATCTTTGTTTCTTCTTGTCTTCCAGCAAGCGGCCGAGTTCGTCCGTGGCCAGGAACGCTTCGAAGCTCGCCAGGTCCGCAAACACCCGGTCGCTGTAGCAGCGCACCACCCAGTTGGCCGCCAGGGGCGAGATGGTCAGCACCGCCGAGCCGTGGCGGAAGGCCTCGTACATCTCGATGGCCGTGCCCATGCTGGCCGAGGGCAGATAGGCCACCAGCAGGTCCGACTGGCCGGCCAGGCGGATGCCTTCCTCCATCGTGCGGATGATGTCCTGCTGCTGGTACTCGATCGAGCCGCGATGGCGGCTGTAGTGGCAATACACCCGGGCCTGGGGCAGGTGTTTGCACAGCAGGTCTTGGAGGGGCCCTCGCCAGTCCTGGCTGTGAATGCTCGCCTCCACCAGCGAGCCCTGCATGATGCCGGCCAGAAATACCTTCATGGCGGCATTCTACAGCCGGCGGGGGCTGGATGAAGCACGCAGGGGGGAGAAATGGCCCAGAATCAGTCGTGTGGTGAACTGGCCGGGGCGCTGGAGGGGCGGCCCTTGATGGCCAGAACCCTCTCCGTGAAGCCGCCGCTCTGCTTGCCGCCGGGCAGCAGGATCAGCCAGTCCAGCGCGTTGGCGGTGGGCCGCACGATGGTGTCTCCCTGGCGCAGGCTGGACAGTTGGCGCGGGGCGCTGTCCAGTTTGCCGGTCAGGTGGGTGGGGGTGAGTTGGCGGGCTTCCACCCACAGGTATTCGCTGTGGTCGCCCTCGCTAAAACGGAATTTGGCCAGGTATCTGCCCGGCTTGTTCTGGAGGAAGGCCTGGGCGAACTCATTCCAGCTCCGCCGGGCCTGGGCGATGGCCGCCTGCATGTCCGGGTCGTCCGGATCGAGGGTAAGGGTCTCCGCGGGGTGGGCGAAGATCGACAGCGGGTCGTCGGACCGCAGTTTCTCCTTCATGCTCGCCAGCCAGGCCGTCTCCAGGCCTTCATCCTCGGCGATGACGGCCAGCGTGTTCTCGTCGGCCAGGGCGCTCAGCGCCTTGCCCATCACGCGGTAGGCCTGGGCCTTGTCGGCCGGCACGCCGATGAAGTAGACCGCGATCCAGCCCTGCTGCCCAACGGCCTGCTGGCGCAGTTGTGGATCGGCGATCTTGGCCGGATCGTCCCCCTCCATCAGGTGCAGCTCCAGCAGGAAGCCCTCGATTTTCAACATGTAGACCGGCCCCGTGCCGGCCAGATACTCGGCGGCTTCCTCATCGCTGCCCAGCGGCCGGCCAAAGGCCTGGCCTATTGCCTTGGCCAAGGCCGCTCGGTCCGCCGTCGGCGGCTTGGACACAACCAGCACCAGCGAAAGCGTGGGGGAATCTTCGACCTCCTGCCGGTCGTAAGGTGATTCCGCGGGCGATTCGACGCCGGGCCAGTGCTTGCGGACGTAGTTCTGAACCGCCAGTGTGCCCACTACCGCCGCCACGGCCGTGATAATCACCAACACCCATTTTTGCAGCGCATCACTCATGTCTCACCAAAAGAAAGGCTGCAGGCCACAGGCTACAGACTACCGGGGAGATTGCAGATTTGGGAATTTCAAATCTGGGAATTGCAGGAACGGCTGACCCGTTGCCATGGCTCCGTCAATCTGCAATTTGAAATTCCCAAATTTGAAATCTCCCTGCTAGGCTTGCCAGGCGACATCGGCTTCGCTGGCGTCGCGGTTGGCCAGGCGGGCCAGGGCAAACAAGAGGTCGCTCAGGCGGTTGATGAACTGCCGGATGCAGGCCTCGGCCGGCGCCGGGGGGGCCTGCTCGCCCCAGGTGGCGCCGGCGACGTCCAGCCCTTCGCGGCTCATCACCCAGAGGGCCCTGAGCACGGCCCGCTCGGCCCGGCGACAGACCGTCCTGGCCAGGTGCAGCCGGCAGGCCAGTTCCCCGCCGCCGGGCAGGATGAAGTTCTTCAGTTTGGGCAGGTCCTGGCAGAGGGCGTCGATCTGCCGCTCGACGTCGGCGACGGCCTGGTCCTTGAGGCGCACGGGCGGGCGGCTTTCCACGGCCATGGCCCCCAGCATCGCCCCGACGGTGAACAGGTCGTTCTGCCGCCCGGCCAGGGCGTCGTGCACGTTGATGTGGTTGATGCGCGTCGCCTCGGCCAGGCACAGTCCGATGCAACTGTTCAATTCGTCCAGGTCGCCCAGGGCGGCCAGCAGGGGCGAGTCCTTGGCGATGCGCCGGCTCTTGCCGTTGACCGCGCACATGACCGTGTAGCCTTCGTCGCCGGTTCGGGTGTAAAGTTTCATGGCCATAATCCTGTGTTGAGGTGTAATGGGCTGTAAGATTATATGAAAAGCTGAAAGCTAAAAGCTAAAAGCTGAAATGAAAAGAGGCTTGTTCGCGCAGTTCGCGTTGTTCGTGGCTAATCTTTTGGGAATTACCATGGCCGACCGAATTGAGATGATCCGCCGCCTGCTGGAGAAAGAGCCCAACGACGTTTTCCTGAGCTACTCGCTGGCCATGGAATACGCCTCGGCCGGGCAGACGCCCCTTGCCCTGGAGCAGTTGGAGCGGGTGCTGGCGCTGGACGCGGAGTACCTGCCGGCCTACGCCGAGGCGGGCAAACTCCTGCGGGCCGGCGGGCAGATCGACCAGGCCCGACGGATGTTCCAGCGAGGGTTGGACCTGGCCGCCGCCAAGGGCCAAAACCACACTCGCGACTACCTGGCCCAGCAACTCGAAGGCCTGGCTGGAAGATAAACTTTCCGCCGCCCGGCAAAACCCATTACCTGACGCATAATTATTTGTGCATACGCTAGTTATGCAAAATCTGCCGTGGCCATAAATTGCCCTTTCTTGTGGAGAAAATCCCTTGTGGCTGTCATAATACACGGGCGTTGTTTTGGGGGCGTTTCCCGACGGCCCGGAGCATGGCGGCCGCGAGTTTTAAGTGTGCTGGTTTGTATCGAGAAGGGAAGACTTCTCGAGGATAAGGAGAAGCCGTGGCCAAGGAGCAGGCCGATAAAACTACCGTTTACGACGAGAGCAAAATAAAGGTGCTGGATGGGCTGGACGCGGTGCGCAAGCGTCCGGGCATGTACATCGGCGACACCACCGTGCGCGGGCTGCACCACCTGGTCTGGGAGTTGGTGGATAACGCCATCGACGAAGCCATGGCCGGCCGGTGCCAGAACATCACCGTCCGCGTGAATGCCGACAGCTCCTGCACGGTCATCGACGACGGCGACGGCATTCCCGTCGGGCCACACCCGCAACTCAAGATCTCCACCCTGGAAGTGGTCATGTGCAAGCTGCACGCCGGCGGCAAGTTCGATCACGACGCGTACAAGGTTTCCGGCGGGCTGCACGGGGTGGGGGCCTCGGTGGTCAACGCCCTCTCCTCGAACATGGAAGTGGAGGTCTGCCGCGACGAGAAAGTCTATCTCATGGAATTCCGCCGCGGCAAGCGGGTGGGCGAGCTGAAGGTCATCGGCACGCGGAAGAAGTCCGGCACCAAGGTGACTTTCATGCCCGATGCGGAAATCTTCCCCGACACCAGCGTGAAGTACGAGACCCTGGTCAGCCGGCTGCGCGAGCTGGCCTACCTGAACGAGGGTTTGCGCATCCGCCTGATTGACGAGCGCGTCAACAAGGAGGAGACCTACCAGTTCAACAAGGGCCTGATCAACTTCGTGCAGCACCTCAACGAGGGCAAGAACACCCTGCACCGCCCCGTCTACCTGAGCAAGGAAGACGAGACTTCGCGCCTGTCGCTGGAACTGGCCCTGCAGTACCACGACGGCTACAACGAGACGGTCTTCACCTTCGCCAACAACATCAACACCATCGAGGGCGGGGCGCACCTGTCGGGTTTCCGTTCGGCCCTGACGCGCACGCTCAACACCTATGCCCGCAACGCCAAGCTGGTCAAGGAAAAGGACGAGCCGCCCCAGGGCGACGACCTGCGCGAGGGCCTGACGGCCATCGTCTCGGTGAAGGTGCCCGACCCGCAGTTCGAGGGCCAGACCAAGACCAAGCTGGGCAACAGCGAGGTGGAGAGCTTCGTCACCCAGGCGGTCAACGAGATGCTGGGCACCTGGCTGGAGGAGCACCCCGGCGACGCCCGCGTTATCATTAACAAGGGCATGCAGGCCCAGCAGGCCCGCGAAGCCGCCCGCAAGGCCCGCGACCTCACCCGCCGCAAGGGCGCCCTCAGCAGCGGCAGCCTGCCGGGCAAACTGGCCGACTGCCGCAGCAAGGACATCTTTTCCACCGAGTTGTTCCTGGTGGAGGGCGATTCGGCCGGCGGCCCGGCCAAGCAGGGCCGCGACTCGGCCATCCAGGCCATCCTGCCCCTGCGGGGCAAAATCCTCAACGTCGAGAAGAGCCGCATCGACAAGATCCTCTCCCACGAGGAAATCCAGCACATGGTCTGCGCCTTGGACTGCGGCATCGGCAACGACGAGGTGGAACTGGCCAAGTGCCGCTACGGCAAGATCAT
>PMYM01000265.1 GCA_003171235.1 Phycisphaerales bacterium
GGCCCTGGTCGTCGGCCAGGCCGTCGGTCCCCGCCGCGGGTATGGCCCCTCCGGGATCGGCGCCGTCGGCGCGGGCTGCGCGAGTGTAGATGTTGTCGGCGTTGTAGCCGACGTCGGCGCGGGTGTACCAACTGGTCGAGCCGCCGAAGACCATGACGTTCTGGCCCTCCTGGCGGTGGTTGAGGCTGTTGCCGGCGCGGGCCTGGTCGCCCGTGGCAGAGGTCAGGTCCACCACGGCCGCGGAATTTCGCAGCCCGGTGGCCGGGTCAAAATACGGGCTGGCGTCGGCCAGGACCGGGCCGATGATCTCCGGGGCAAACCTCCGGGCCGGGCCGTAGGGGTTTTGCACGGCGTAGGAAAACCGGGCGCCGTCGGCAAAGTCCCAGAACGAGCCGCTTTCGGAGGCGGCCTTCTCCTGCGGGCAGGAGGGGCAGACGAACAGGCCCGTCACGGGCAGATTGCGCCGCACCAGCAGGTACAGCGTGGCGCTGGGGTTTCGGTTGTTGCGGGCGCCGGCGAAGGGGTCGATGTCGCGGGCGTTGCCCACGGGCACGCCCCAGCCGGCCCCGCTAAGCGGCAGGTACGGATAGCTGTTCTGGTCGTGGGCGTAAATGGCCAGGGCCCTGCCGATGCCGGCCAGGTTGGTGGCGCACTTGACGCGGTTGGCCATCTCCCGCGCCTGCTGCACCGACGGCACCAGGATGCTCACCAGCAAGGCGATGATCGAAATCACCACCANNCCAACAGTTCGATCAGCGTGAACCCGCCAGAACCTCCTTTACCCCCCTTGTAGCCCCCGACGCGAGTCGGGGGCTCCGGTCCGCTCCCCACGCCCGCGCGCACCCTCAGCACAATGCACCGTTTCATGACAGACTCCTTTCGCGCCCCGCCCAACTAGGCGCGCAGGCCGAGCGTGCATCCGGTCTGCGGTGCCTGGCTGAAGCTGGGGTGCTGCGTGGAGCCGATCAGGCGAGAGGGCAATAGGTATGAAATATAGCGATGTTTCCCGCCGCGCCTGCCGATTCCACTTTTGCCCGGCAGCCTTCGCCCGCACGCCGCGGACGTATCTACGCGTCCCTTCCGGGACGACTGCCTGCTGAACTACCCGACATGAACTATCTCTCAGATCTCCCTACGTCATATTGTTCGCTTCAGGGAGGACGTTAAACCAGTCGAATACGAAAAAAAATGTTCGCGCGACAGGATGAGAGGGTATTCCAAGAAGGTGAATCGGTGAATCGGTTAATCGGTTAATCAGCAGCGAAATGGGCTCTGCGCGAGTGCTTCCGATTAACCGATCTACCGATTCACCGATCAACCTTCCTTGCCGAACTGAGTCGGGAACTTTTCGTAGCCCGACAGGTCGAAGCTCTCGGTGGGCACGGCCCAGCTCGCGCCGGCGTCGCTGAAGAGCTTGCCTTCCTGGCCGCAACGGACGATGGCCTGGTCGAGCCCCGCGACGATCAATCGCCGCTGGCCGGCTTGGCCATCCTGGGAAATCAGCTCCGGCGGGATGGGGCGCGTCTGGCGGGCGGATTCAAAGGCGCCGTTGACGGCCAGGGTGAAATTCCGCCCCATCTCGACGGTGCACTTGACCAACCCCTGGTCACGGGCGCGGACGGCCTCGACGAAGTTGGCCAGTGCGGCTTTGGGCGGGGTGCAAAGGTCGGCGGCGGTTTCGATTTTTCCGTCGGAGTAGCGGATGTGCGAATGGCCGTCGAACTGCCAGTGCACCTGGCCGAGTTGGCAATCCATCTCGATGAACGGGCCCTCGAAGACGCCGGCTGTGGCGTGCGAGGCGACAAAGTACGCCAGGGGGCCATCGGCGGTGGCGATCTCGATGGAGGCGGTGTCCTCGGACTCAATCGGCCGGGCGTGGTAGAACTCCGCCCGCACCGACTTGGGCACGGCGAATTCGCGCGGGTGGGAACTGGCCAGGTACAAGAGGTTAGCCGTCTGGTGGGCCAGGGCGTTGTTGACCGGCCCGTCCAGTATCCACTTGCCGTTGCTGGTGAGCCTCCCGGCCCACTCGTTGCGCGAGTAGTACGCGTCGTTGCGCGACCAGAGGGCCCAGCAGCGCAGGCGCTTCACCTGGCCCAGGCGGCCGGAGCAGACCCGGCCCTTGATGAAGTTGACCGACTGGCTGTAGATCGCCTGGAAGCCCAGCAGCAAGACCTGGTTTTTCCGGTAGGCTGCGCGGGCTGAGCGCAGGATGGCATCCACTTCCTGGATGGTGCCGGCCGGCGGCTTCTCCAGGTAAACGTTGTGGCCCAGGTCCAGGGCCCGGCAGGCCAACTCGCTGTGGGTGTCGATGCTGGTGGGGATGATGACCCCGTCGATGCCGCCGGCCAGGGCCGCCATCATTTCGCCGGCGTCGTCAAAAACGCGCACGCCATCGGTGGCGAAAGTGTCCATGGCGGAGAACTTGCGGTCCTGTGGCCGCACCGCCACTGCCACCACCCGGCAGCCAAGCTCCAGCCCCCAGGTCTTTATGTTCTTGTAGTGCTCGAGGGCATAGCCCCCCCCGCCCACGATGGCAAAGTCCAACATTTCCAGCTCCGGATTCGATCAAAGAATTAGCCGCGAACAGCGCGAACACCGCGAACCACACGAACCAAAGCTAAAAGCTGAAAGCTGAAAGTAAAAGCCAAAAACAAGAATCCGGCCATTGTGTTTTCAGCTTTTAGCTTTCAGCTTTTCTTATTCCTGACGGAGGACTGCAATCTGTGGCCTGAAGCCTTCCTTCTCTCTCCCTACGCCGACGCCAGGTATTCGCGCATGGCCTGGGCCAGGGTGTCGAAGGTCCAGCGGCGGCGGGCGTCGTCGCATTCCAAGAGGGTGATGCGGAAGCCGTCGTGCCGGCAGCAGAAGCCCGTCAGCGGCACCACGCAGATGCCCGTCGCGCCCAAGAGGTAATACACGAAGCGGAAGTCGTTGGCCACGCCCTGGGTGATCTGCTCGACCATGGCCTTGGCCTTCGGGTTGGCGATGGGCAACGTCTGGCGGTTGCTGAGCACGCCCGGCTCGAACATGACCGTGACGTAGAAAGCCCCGCTGGGTTTGTTGACCAGCACGCCGGGAATGCCCGACAGTGCGGCGTGGGCCTCGTTGGCGCGGGCCTGGAAGGTGGCGGCGCGCTGCTTGAGATGCGGGGCGTAGCGAGAGTCGCCCATCACGCGCGGGATGGTCAACTGCGGCATGGTGGTCGAGCAGACCTCCAGGCGCTTGCTGGCCAGCAGGCTGTCGACGTAGGTGTCGAACATCTGGTCTTTGCCGCGATTGAGCACCTCGATCCAGCCGCAGCGGCTGCCCGGCCAGGGGTACTCCTTGCTGATGCCGCGCATGGCGATGCCGCACACGTCGCCGATGAACTCCGACAGGTGGGTGGTCTTGCACCCGTTGTAAACGATGTGGGTGTAGATCTCGTCGAAGATCAGGAAAAGGTTGTGGTCGCGGGCGATCTTGACCACTTCCTGGAGCACCTCCATCGGGTAAACCGTGCCGGTGGGGTTGTCGGGGTTGATCATCAGGATGGCGGCGATGGAGTCGTTGTACTTGACCTTCAGGCGTAGGTCGTCCAAGTCGGGCATCCAGTTGTTGCGGGGGTCCAGGTCGTAGGTCAGGTGCTCGTAGCCGGAGTGGGCGGCCTCGGCCGAGCTGTGGGTGCTGTAGGCGGGGGTGGCGCCGATGACGCGGGCCTCGCGCCGGAGGAAGCCGTACACCTTGGCCACGGCGTCGCCGATGCCGTTGAAGAAGATGATGTCGTCGGGGGTGATCTGCACGCCGCCGCGGGAATTGACCTGGCTGGCCAGGAACTCCCGCGTCTGGGGCACCCCGGCGGTATCGCAGTAGGCCCAGGAGACCTCCTGGTCCACGATCTCGTGGAGGATCTGGCGGATCCAGGGGGCCACCTTCTCGCCCTTCTGGATGGGATCGCCGATGTTCTCCCAGGTGATGTCCACGCCCAGTTGGCGCATCTTGTAGCCGACCTGGACGATCTCGCGAATGGCGTAGCTGAGCGACTTGGCGCCCGGGTGTACGATGTTTCTGCGCATATGCTTAACCCTTGTGATTAAATTAGAATCGGCAGCAACCGGTGGAAAAATGTTGGGTTAAATCCCGGCGCGGCTAGAAAATCACACGGCTACCGCGCCGGGCCGGTAGCGCCGGCACGGGCGTGCGCAGCCCGGCGGAATGCGCCTTGGGCGAAAACCCTCCGCCCAGGCCAACTGGAGGGCCAGAATTGTTGTGACGGCGACCGCATACGCATCATTTTCCTGTCCGGCAAAGCAGCCAGCGGCCGGCGGGCCGGACCCGCCTGGCCAGTCTCCATATCATACGCCCTGGAAGGCTGAAGGGGAAGCTCTTTTGCGAACGGAAGGCCGGGGTTTGCGCATCTTCCGCGACGACTGGAAATCGGGTATAATACGAAGCACTTCGATAGGTAACCCATGGGTTTCGTTCCGCAAGCCGTTCTCGATGAGCTTTATCAGGCCGACCAGGACCGCTTCTTCGACCATCCGGCGCAGGTGGCTGTGTTCGACCCGCCGTTGGTGGGCGTGGCCCGGGCGGACGACCCGCTCTTTGCGCGCATCAAGGAGATGCTGGGCGAATTCTATTGGACGCCGCAGGAAGCGCTGGCCCTGGCGGCGCCGCGGGCCCGCTCCCGCAGCGTGATCTGCTGGGTGCTGCCCGTGGCCGAGCAGGCCCGGCGGCAGAACCGCCGGCAGAAGGACCGGCCCGGGCGGCTTTGGGCGTACATGCGCAGCTTCGGCGAGGAGTTCAACACCCGCCTGCGTCACGGCCTGGTAGCTCGGCTGCGTATGGCCGGCTACGCCGCCATCGCCCCGGCCGTCGCCCCCCAGAACCTGGTGGAAGACCGCCCGGGCGTGGGGCTGTCTTCCAGTTGGTCGGAGCGGCACACCGCCTTTGTGGCCGGGCTGGGCACCTTCGGACTGTCGGGCGGGCTTATCACCCGGCGCGGCATAGCCCACCGTTTGGGCAGCGTGGTGACCGACGCCGACCTGCCGGCTACCCCCCGCCCCTACGGCGAGGACCACACCGCCTGGTGCCTGAATCTATCGCGCGGCCTGTGCGGGGCCTGCATGCGGCGATGCCCGGTTGGCGCCATCGGCCCCACGTTGGCCGATCGCAACAAGGGGGCCTGCCGGGTGCACAGTTATCAGCGCATCGCCCAACTGGGACTGAAGGAATACGGTTTCGCCGGGACCTACGGCTGCGGGCTCTGCCAGACCGCCGTGCCCTGCGAAGACCGAAACCCCACTGAAGAACCATAAGAAGCGGACTGAAGACTTCAGTCCACAGGCTATAGGCTACGCGCTACACCAGACAAGCTCGATGAATCTCCTAGCGGGATCCGAGGCAGGACACAACCAGGCCCGCGGGGCCGAGAAGAAATTAGCCGGGGGCGAAGATGTTCTCTTGTTCTGCAAGGGTTTTTTGGAGGGAGTTTTCAACAGATAGCTCCTTCAGCAGGCTTGGTCACCCATGAACCGTGCTTGACTTGGTTGCGGGTGTGGAGAGCCTCGTCATAGCAGGTATGGGTTTGCCACATTTTCCAAAGGATTTTGACCCAGCGTTGGGCCAAGCACCGCAGGGCGGCGGCGTGAGATTGACCGTGTTGGCGCTTGTGCTGGTAGTAGGCCTGGGCCCAGGCGCATTGTTCGCGGCTCTTGTCGGCCCAATAGTGCAGAGTGGCTCGTAAGGTCTTATTGCAGGCGCGTCGGAAGCTGACGTAGCGGTTCTTGCCCAATTGTTTTGTAACCGGCGCCGATCCGCCATAGCACTGCAGGCTCTGGTGCGTCTGGAAGCGAGCAGGATCATTGCCCAATTCTCCCAGGAGCCGTGGCCCGATCTTGGGTCCGGCACCCGGCAAAGAGCCGAAGATGTCATGGTCGGGGTGTTGGGCGAACAGCGCCTCGATACTCTGGCGGTACTGTGTCAGTTGCTTTTCCAGCAGCCGCAGTTGTCCGGCCAGGGTCAAGGCCAATCGGCTTTTGGCCCTCGTGACCGGGGCCCTCCCGCAGAATTGGTCGGCACGGGCGAAGATCTCCAGCCGCTTGGCGTAAGTCTCCGGACGATACAGCTTGTGGGCGTGCAGGAACCTCTCCCACTTGCGCTTGCCCGCGGCAACCAGGTCCTGCGGCGTCGGGAAGCTCTGCACGAAGGCCCAGGCAGCCTCACTCACCCAGTTATCAAAGGCTTCCAGGGCAGCCGGGTAGTACTCACGCAGTGCAGCGCGGAGCTGGTTGACCAAGGCGGTGCGATGGCCGATGAGTTGGATCTCGTCGCGGCAGAGCAGGCGCAGTTCCTGGGTAAGGGGATCGTCTGGGGTGAGGGGGCGCCAAGCGTGGCCGTCCGTACGCAGGGCGTCGGCAAAGCTCAGGGCATCCAGGCGGTCGTCCTTGCAGCCGGCGTTGCTCTTGCGTTCTCGATAGCGTTGGGCAGCCTTGGGATTGAGGGGATAAACAACACAGCCCAAGGCCAGCAATCGCTCCACCGCCGGCCCGTTATTGGTCTCGACGGCCACGCCCAGACGGCCCGGGTCAAGGCCCAAGCCCCGACTCAAGCGTTGGCTCAAGTCTCGCCAGCCCTCAGCGTCATCGGCAAAGGTTAGCTCCATGAGAAGCTTGCCCGTCCCGTTGAGCAGGACGAGGTCGTGATGATCGCTGGCCCAGTCAAAACCGGCAAAAGCGAGGAATCGTTCCTGGAATGGCACCTCCTTTTGGTTGGCATGGGATGGCATGTAAGGGTCTCCATGAGCGGCCCGACGCCGACCTGTGTCCGATCGACCTGATACGGAGCCCTCGTAGGGCGGTGTTCTCTTAGAGCTCTGCACAGGCGCCGCGGCCGGGGCCGGTGATCTTCGCTGGATCCTCAAGAGATCGCAAGCACGTGACCGTGACCTGGCCGTGGCGTTGGGACCGCAGGCGACAATATTATCAACAGGCTTCAAATCCGTCGCCGCCGAGTTATCAACAAGCTTGCTGCGCCGGCTCCTGCCGGGCCACTCCGCAAGCTTGTTGATAACGTCGAAAGTGGTATCAGCAAGCACGGCTCAGCCGTACGCAGCGCAGCCCCCGGAAAGGGCCGCCGCACAAGGCAGAGCGAACGGCTGGACCTGCACGCGAAGTTGGGCCTGCTCGCGATGGTGGGATAAGCTTCTGGGAATTGAGCCAAATGTAGGGCGTGAAACTTTTTGCACGCGATTCCTCCAGGGTAATCACAGCATCGGCAGGAAGAATCAATGCCTTGGCCGGTCAGGCCGTTGCCTCTGGCCCATTGCCCGGGCCGTTACCGGGGGCTGCGCGTCCCTCCGGTGGCACAGGTTTTCAACCTGTGCTGCACAGCTTAAGAAGCTGTGCCACAACGGCCGCTCCACCCCCGGCTAAATTCTAGCCGACCCTATCGGGCCTGGATGAGCCCCTCCCCGCGTCGTTCTGCACTTGCCCAGATCCTCCCGTGGCAGCCCGTTGAAAATGTAGCATGGGCGTCTCGCCCATGACCGGCGACCATCGAAAAGGAAGGCCTCTGGACACGGGCGAGACGCCCATGCTACGGGGAGAATCCTCTTTCAACGGGCTGCTGGCCCTGTAGGAACCGCTCAAGCCTCGCCAGGTGTATTTCCATTTGTGCGTACAGGGCGGAACAACTTTCCACTCATGATGTTGCCACCCAATCTTAAACCGCTCTAAAGGATCTGCTCCGCCAATTCGGCACGATTTTCTCGCCGGGCAGCATTAAGACCGGCCTGAAATCAGCAGAGGCCCAGTCCTGGCAGCTATCCCTGCCAGAATCGAAGAACGTTGCCGCCTGCTGGATCAGCTCATGGGCTTGAGGCAGGAGCTGTCCCTGGAATCGTCATCTTGCCCCAGTGGCCGCTGCGACTTCGCCAGCCACGTTAAACAGTTCCTCCGTGCGCGCCTGCCAGCCGCTTTCCATGAACCATTGCTGGAAAATGGCTGAATGCCGCACCGCCAGTAAGCCGTTAAAGGAATAGCCGTCCAGGAAAGGCCTCAGTTGGCTGTTGAAACCGGCGATGGGCTGGGGCTCAAGCGTCATCTGCAGGGCCTTGACGCGGCCGTCCAGCACCGCCTGGGCCTTGGCCGCCAGGGAGGCCGACAGCGCCCCATTCCTGGTCAGCAGGGTGCTCTCCAGGAAGATGCGGGCCTCGGTCTCCTGCAGGCCCTCGCGCATGATCTCCAGCTTGGTGCTGGAGAGGGCGCCGTCGGGCCCGGGAGGCACGATGCACTGGATCATCTCGTCGCTCTGCCTCCAGGAACTGGTGGGGTATCGCCCCTGGATGGCCAGGGCATTCTTCCGGCCCTTTTCGTTCTCTAGCACCGGCCAGAAGTCCAGCCCCATGCGGCCGAAGCCGCGATACGGGCCCTGGATGCAGATTTCGCCAAACAGGCGGAACATCTCGACCGGCACGGTGACGTAGGGGTCGCTCTTCCAGTAGCTGTCCCCGCCCCGCTCGCTCCGCAGGCGCAGCCAGGGAATTGCGATGGCCGGGTTCTTCCAGCCGTAGTTGGGCTTGTTGTGCCAGTCGAAGGCCACTTCGTGAACGATGAAATCGCTTTTGCCCGCCGGCAACTTGCCGAAGGTCCGGTAGTCGTAGTGGCCGTAGCGGAAGTACTGTACGCCCGGCAGCAGATCGCTCCAGAATTGCACGAGGCTATCGTAGGGGCACAGGTCGTAGGAGTGTCCAAGGTGAAGCGACTTGTCCAGCCCGCGCTTGCGCAGGCGGTCCATCAGCCCCTCAACCAGGGCCTTCCAATTGGCCTTGCCCGCCTCGTCGTACCGGCCGACCGTGCCCATCGTCACCTTGCCTGTGGCCTCGTCCAACAGGCTGACCGGGATGTCCGTCGACTTAAAACCCGGGGGCAGGTTAGTGTTATGAGTAATGAAACTGGGCGCGTCCTCCAGGCCCTGGAACCCCAGAAACAGGTCCCACACGACCAGGTCCACGGCCTTGGGCTTGCCCATGTGCTTCTGGGCCAGGTCCAGGTACTTCTCCAGGGGCGTGAAATCGTACTTGTAGCCGCCGCCGGACTGCTTGATCCAGCGGACCATGGTTTCCTCGTTGCCCAGGTTGGAGCGGCAGATGAGCGGGATGTGCAGCGTCCAGGCGCCCACGTAGCCGGCCCGCTCCAGCGACTTTTCCAGCAGCTTGAAATGCTTGTCGCTGTAGATCGGCACGTTGTATTGCAGGGCGACCGTCTCGGGCGATTGCATGATGTCCAGGACGGTGCGGAACTCGCTGGGGTTGGGCGCCAACCAGTTGCAGACCTTCAGCGCCACCGGCACGTCGAGGGCCTTCTGCCCGTCGGCCGAGATCGTCAGCTTCCCCGTGTATTCGCCGGGGGCGGCCTTGTCGCCGACGGCCACGGTCACCCAGACCGAACAGACTGCCCCGAACGGCCAGGTACCTTTCTTCTTGGTGCGAACATCGACCATATCCGGCGCGGTCTCGCTCAGGCCGTCGAGCAGGTCCGGCAGGGCGGAATAGTGTTCTTCCAGGATGGGTTCCTCGCCCGTGGGCAGGGTGTAGCGGACCTGGACGGCCGAGGCGGGAATCGTCCCGCCGCTCTTGCCCGCCAGGTCGCTGATGCGGGCCTTGAGGCCCTTGATCGCCTGGTCGCTGCCGACCACGACCTTGCCGGAGCACACCGCGTTGCGCGTCCCAACCATGTTAATGGGGCCAAGCGGCTCGAACGGGTCGCCGTAGTCCAGGTCAAGGTCGGCCTGCATGGGCTGGCTGTTCCAGACCTGGAATCCCTTGGGCCGGGACACGTTGGCGGCCAGGCCGGCCGGGGAGGCGCCTTGCAAGGTCAGGGAGTTCAGCCCGCAGGTGGCCCACATGACATCGTAAAGCTGGTAAGTCAGTTTCTTGCTCAGGACCAGTTCATCGAAGCCTGACATGTAGGCCGCGCGATGGATTTCGACGGCCAGGACGTTGGCGCCCTTTTGCAGGGCCGTGGCTGGAATGGCGATCTCGGCCGTGCGGGCGCGGGCCGCGAACGCCGGGGGGGCCCCCGCTTGTCCGCGGGCGACTCTGATCTCAAAATTGCCCTCGCCTGTCACGAAGGCTTCCTTGGGATAGTCCTCTGCCACGGCGTCGAGCCCGGAGGCGTCCTTGGCCATGCTCGCCCGGCCGACCTCCTTGCCGTTGACGTACACGATCACCCCGCCGCGATACCCTATCGAGAGCTTCAGGCCCCCAACAGCCGCGGGGTCGGTCACGCCGAACTTGCCGCGCATGCAGATCATCGCCAGGGCGGGTGAGTCGCCTTCCTTTCCCGTGATGCCCGCGTCGGCCGTTTCCTTGGGATCGGCGTACTCCAGCTTGGCGGGGAAAGGCCTGCCGACGACCCGCGACCACAGGTTGTCGTCAAAGCTAACCTGCGTCCATTCCTTGGGGGGCGGAGGGGTCGGTTCAGTCAATGTCGAGAGTTTCTTCAATGCCGAGCCGTTGCGGACGACCGGTGGGCTGACGACGTAGAAGACCCTCCAATAGCTGGAGGTGCTGTTCAGCACGGCTCCGGGCTTGGCGGCATCCTGCGCCGCCGCCGGCGTGGCCGCAGTCCCCAGGCCGGCAAACAATACGACCGCCCAGGCGGCCAGGCTGTTAGGGCGTGCAATCACGCCGGGGGGGAACTTTCTTCGCGTCATCGCGGTCTGCTCCTTTGAGGGTTGGGCCGGGGCCGGCACGTGTCGCATGGCCTTCTTCTCCAGAACAATTTATCTGGCCTGAGGTTTCGCGCAAGACATCCGCGATTTGAGGGTAAGGGGCGCCCCAGGTCGGATTCTCCTGGCACGTGCGACAAATCGGGTTCCGGACTTTCTCCACGAGCGGCGATTCTACACCCAGGGCCGTTGCCGGGCGAGAACCGTAAGTCCTTGCGGACCGAATATTCGGGAGGGGCATGGGATTACCCGCGCATGTTCTCGAAACGGCCGTTACGGCGATTGGCCCGAAGCGCCGATGGCATAGACTTCCTGGCTGCGCAGGGTCTGCCCGCCGCGCATGGCCGCCGCCTCGATGCGAACCTGGCCGGCCGCCAAGACGGTCACCGTCAACTGCCCCCCGGCGACGGCAGACGAATCCGTCTCAAGCTGCGCGACCTGTCCCGCCGTCAAGGCGCCCTTTGCCGACTCCGCCTGGGCCCACGCCCGCCCGCTGGCCAGAAGGTTGCGCACGCAGAGCTGCCGGTATGTCCGGTTGGATTCGAAGGTCAGGCTGTTGCTGCCGCGGGCCAGCAGCAGCACGGCAGTTCCGACCATGGAGAGGGCAAACAACACAAACAGCAGGATGTATCCGCCTTTTTTGGTCTTCATGGCGCGTTCTCCCGCGTGCTCGGCGCGGGCAGGAAGAAGACCCGCGAATTGCGCAGGCGATGGACCTCTTGCCCCGCTTCACGCATCCTTGCGGCCGTCTGAATCTCGACCGCATTTGCCCCGCCGGCATCGCCCCGAAGCTGCCACTGGATAACGGCATCGGCCAGAGCCCAGGACTGAACATCGGTCCGCGTGCCAAGAAACCCCAGGCTAAACCTTGTGAGTCGCCCGTCGGCCCAGGCGTAAGCGATTACCCCGCCTTTCTGCTGGATAAGTAGAAGCCCCGGCCCGGCCGATGCTGCACCGTACTGGCGTGGCAAGGCAAGGCCGGCATCCACGTCTTTGCCCAATCGCTCCAGGGCCATGTTCAGCGGCGTGGAAGTGTCGGCTGCGCGGTAGGCCGAGGGGGCATCGCGCATGATTGACAGAAACAATCCTTGTGTCAAGACCAGCATGGTCACAAAGATCGCGGTGGCCAACAGCATCTCAATCAGACTGAACGCCTTTCGCATGGCTATGTCCCCCGCCCCGCGGGCTGGACGTACCGGACCAATGTCACGCGCACTTCCTGGCCGCGACAGGGGGCGCTGGCGGTGGCTGATAGCCGCGTCAACCCCGCCCATTGCCCCGCTCCGGGTTGGCGCTGGACGGCCAGGGCGACTGTTGGCCAAAGCCGCTGGATGTCCTCGGCCGAAAGCTCCTGGCGCGTCGTGGCCAGGCTTTCGAGCTGCGCCTGGGCCGCCGCCAGGCACTTTTGCCGCGTAAACTGGTAGTCATTTAGCTGGGAGAAGGTTGAGGCGGCCACCGTCATCGCCCCCGTCAGCAGGGCCAATAGCGCCATCGACACCAGCAGCTCCGCTATCAGGTAACCCTTTGTTGACCTTGCTCGCATAGTAGCTTCCTTAGGGCATGATCCCTTTCATCACGCCCAGGTAGAGTTGGTTCATCGGCGCTATTAAGACCGCATACGCCACAGTGCCCACCATGCATGCCAGCAGCAACACGATGAGCGGCGAGGTGATGCGCCACCAGAGGGTGGCCGCGTAGTCGGCATGGCTGCGGCAGAGGCGCTGCGCCATGCCCAGAACCTCCGGCACGCTGGGGCCGTTTGATTGCTCGAAGGCCATCGTCAGCATCCCGCCAACTTTGCACCTGCGGGCGGCCTGGAAGGGGGTCTCCCCCCCACGACCAGGCGATGCCACCGGCGAAGGCGGCGGCCGTAAAACAGGTTGAGATCAATTGCCGAGAGATTGGCCAGGGCCGCGTCCACCGTCTGGCCTGCCGAGAGCGACAGTTGGAGCATGCCCGCCGCCTGGGACTCACCCCGCATCATCTCGTACCAGCCGATCCCGGGCAGGTGCCACTTGATGAAATCCCCAACCCAGGAGAGCAGTCGGGGGGCCTGCGGCCGGCGCGGCCGGAAAATCAGGTATATGCCGACAGGCACAGTAATGGGCAGTGAGACCATGAACGCCCAGAAGAACGGGGACATCGCACCCAATATACCCATCACCGTCAGTGTGATCTGGGGCACATCGGCGCGGAATGATTCGAATATCGTCCTGAATTTCGGAAAGATGAAAACCGACATGCCGCTCAGAATGAACATTGTGAAAAAGATCAGCAGCAGGGCATAGAAAGGGTGCACCGGCTTGGGGCGAAAGCGAAGGCGCCCTTGCCGGATCAGTTCGCCCTGAACGGCCTGCAACACCGCGGGCAACTGGTCAATTCGCTCGCCCGCGACCACCATGCCCCCGATCCAACCGGGCAGGCCTGGATAGGCCGAGCGCATGGCGTCGCTCAAAGGTTGGCCCTGGCGCAGCCGGGAAGCTATCCTCCGCAGGAGAACTGACCGACGGTCATTTTGCCCGCCGCCGGCCTGCTCCAGGGCGTCGGCCAGAGGCAGGTTCAGCCGAATGCTGGCCGCAATCGTGGATACAACGTGCGTCGCGATCGCATGCCGCCGATTTAGCAAAAAGCCGATCAGCAGGACGGCCAGCACGATCAAAACGATTGGGCTTGGTATGTATAGCATGAATGCCAATCCTTGTTTAGCGTTGCATCGACTGGATCATGGCTGGCAGGGGCATGAAGCACGCCACGATAAAGAACCCGATGATCAGGCCGATGAAGACCGTCGCCAGCGGCAGGAGCATTGCCTGCAGGCCTGTCTGGCCCGCCCTGGCCTGGGCGGCGTACATCTCGCTGAGGTTGTACAGGTTGTCCGACAGTTCATTGCGCCGGATTCCTGACTGCATGGAATACAGGAAGAAACCGGAAATGAGCCTGCCGGCCTGCGCCTGCGGGTCCAGCCCTTGCCCTTGCTCGACCTGCTGGGCCAGCCGATTGCATTCCTGGACGGCCAGTTCGTTGCCGCTGGCCGCCCCGGCCATCCGTAGCGAGGCCGGCATGTCGCAGCCCGCCCCGACCAGCAGGGCCAGGGCGTCGGCCAACCTGGCCAGCGTCCCGTAGCGGTACACCCGCCCCAGCATGGGCAGACGCAGGCCGAGGGACTCTTGCGCCCGCCGTCCCTGCGGGGACCTCGACAACGCCAGGTGCAGTCCGGCCAAGACAACGACCACTACCCCCGTGGTTATCCAGAACGTCGGCACGGCGTCGGCCATGGCAAAGAGCATGCGCGTGAGAGTCGGCAGGTAAGCGCCCCAACCCTCCCACATCTGCTTGAACTGCGGCACAATGAAGGTGAGCATGGCGGTGATTATGACCGACGCCAGCAGCAGCACGGTGACGGGGTAGGCCAGCGATTCGATCAGGATGCGACGGGTCTGGCCGGCCATTTCCAGGTGGCGGTTTAGGCTGGTGAGCATGTCCGCCAGCCTTCCGGAACGGACGCCGGCCCGCAGTATCTCCCCGTACAGGGGCGGGAAATGCCCCTGCCGCGAGGCAAAGGCTTGTTCGATGCTGGCGCCGCCTTCCAGGTCGGCGGCAATTTCGCCGATGATCCGGCGCAGCCTGGGGGAGGCCACGTCGGAAGCCACCTCCCGCAGCCCGCGATCCAGCGGCACGCCCGAGCGGGCCAGGGAGGCCAACTGCTCGTTGAAGAGCAGGAATTCGGTCTTGCCCAGGGCTGTTGCCACCCGAGGGGGCCGCGGCGCCTTCGTCACGGCCTGCACCGTCAGGCCCATGCCCAGAACCATCGCCTGGGCGTCAGCCGGCGCTTCGGCCTCTATCTGACCCTTCACCAACCGCCCGTCGGCCGTCAACGCCTCGAAATCAAACATGGCCATAATTGCTACCCCTACGAAGAACCTGTCCCGCAGACCCGGTCCAATTCGGCCTGCGTGGTGACGCCCTCGGCCAGCAGTCGCCGGCCATTGTGAGCCAGAGTCATGTGGCCGCGGCGGCCAAGCATGGCTTCCATTTCCTCCAGATCCGTCTTGGCCAGTACGGCCTTGCGCAAATCGGCGTCGAGCTGGACCATCTCGGCCAGCAGCGTCCGGCCGCGGTAGCCGCTGTTGAAGCACTCGCCGCACCCGGCCGCCCGCCAGGCGCCCGCGCTATCTCGCGTGCGGCATCGCTGGCAGAGCATCCTGGGCAATCGCTGGCTGACCACCGCCCCGATGGCCGAGGTCACCTGGTAGGGTTCGACCCCCATCTCCAGCAGGCGGAGCAGCGCCCCAGCCGGCGTGCCGCTGTGCAGCGTGCTCAGCAGCAGGTGGCCGGTAAGGCCGGCCTCGACCACGATGCGGGCCGTTTCGGCATCCCGGATCTCGCCGATCATCAGCACCTCGGGGTCCTGCCTTAGCAGCGACCGCAGCGCCCGGGGAAAGTCCATCTCGCCTTGAGGGGGGATTTGAACCTGGGTGACGCCTTGGATGTGCCGCTCGACGGGATCTTCCAGGGCGACGATGCTGCGCCCGCCCTGGCTTGCCACCATGTAGCGCAGCAAGGCCGCCAGCGTCGTGCTCTTGCCGCTGCCGGCAGGCCCGGTCAACAGCAGCACGCCCTGGCAGCCGGCGGCGATCTGTTTGAGTCTGGCCAGGATGCCCGGCGGCAGGCCCAGCTTGTCCAGCTCGGCCAGGGCCGGTTCCTCGTAGAACACCCGCACCACCGCCCGTTGGCCATGGATAGTGGGAAAGACCGCCAGCCGGAGGTCCAGCACCCTGCCAGCGCCGGTGGAGGCGGCTGTCGCGATTCGCCCTTCCTGCGGGATGTCATTGCGATAGGTCAGAAGGCCGCCCATGACCTTCAGCCGGGTTATGACCTTCTCAGCCAGGATCTTGGGCAGGCGCTCCATCTCGTCCAACAAGCCGTCCAGGCGGAATTTGACCGTCAGGTCGCCCGCGGTGGGTTCAAAGTGCACGTCGCTGGCGCCGGCGGCTATGGCTTGGGCCAGGACGTCGTTCACTATCGCGACAACGTCCTGGGCGATGGGGCGCTGCTTGCCGGCCTGATGCCCGACGGTGCGGCCCATGTCAATCCCCATCTCTCACGTGATCCGCGAAGCACGCGGCAGGCGTTGCTCGTTGACTGGCGACAGGAGGCTCGCCAGGTCAACTTTACGCGTAAGCTCCACGGACCACTGTCTTTGTATTCTAGCGCGTTTTGGCCTTGTTGCAAGTTTTTTCCACATGTGCCGTCAATTCGGAATAACCGACGTAGAGGGCGCCGCCGTCGTCAGTTCCAGCCAGGCGCCGTCGATGTGCAGGTAGGCGATCCGCCGGCTGGACACCGGCTATACGAGCATAGCCGCGTCCGGCCAGGTGATCGTCGAATTCGAGATGAGCACCCCGTCGGCCACCACGGCTCGCATTGGTTTCTTCTTCCGGGCGGATCTAAGGCACATTCGCCGCGGGTGTTGGTGGCATCGCGCGTTTGCCCGGTCTCAAGGACAGGTTGTCCGTCATGACGTAGACAAGGATAAGGGCGAGCATCAGCATGACCACGATCCACACTCGCCAATCTCGATGCGCATGCTTCCAGAAGTGGCCGGGCGGGTGAGCGTGATCCCGTGGCTTGGCCCCTTCGCTCTCCACATTGTGCCTATCCGTGCTCATTTCGTTCCCATCAACATGGTTCAATTCTCCTCTTTTCAGCCAAGGCCGCGAATGCGACAAACCACCTTCGTTACACCACGATCTGCACCGGCGTCAACAACCGCGCGTTGTTCCGGTAGGACAGATTGCTCACCCGCGACAGTATAGGGCGCCGCCGCCGCAGGAAGCTCTCGGCCTAGAGCGGTTTAAAAATGGGTGGCAACATCATGAGTGGAAAGCTGTTCCGCCCTGTACGCACAAATGGAAATACACCTGGCGAGGATTGAATGGCTCCTACAGGGCCATGGGGGGATCCGGGCAAATGCAGAGCGACGCCGGGAGAGGCTCATCCAGGCCCGCAGGGCCGG
>PMYM01000119.1 GCA_003171235.1 Phycisphaerales bacterium
GCCTCCGGCTGGCTGGCAACCGCCGGGCTGATAAGCAACATGAACAAGGTGCCGTTCGACCCGCGTCCGCCAACCCATCCCTCGGGGCTGCGGTTCGGCACCCCGGCCGTCACCACGCGCGGGCTCAAGGAGCCGCACATGCGCCAGATCGCCGCCTGGATCGACCGCGTGCTCATCTCCAAGGGCGAGGAGAAAACCCTCGCCGCCGTCCGCGCCCAGGTCACCCAACTGTGCGACGCCTTCCCGGTTCCCAACGAGGCCCGACAATAAAGGATCGCCGCGAACAACACGAACAACGCGAACAGGAAAAAGAGGATTTGCAGGAAGAAGAACGCAGAAGGAAAACGACGCACAGAAACAGGAAATAGTTTTGGAAAGTCCGGGCAGGAGATTAATCGTGGGGAACCCTGACAAGGAGAAGACCGCGCCGAGGGCCAGGATGGCGGATATCCTGTATCCGCAAGAAAGCTACGAAATAAAAGCAGCGTGCATAGAGGTTCACAAGGCCCTGGGGTGCGGCTTTCTGGAGAAGATATACGAGAATGCTCTGGCCCATGAGTTAACCAAGAGGGGGTTCAAAGTCCGCCAGCAAGCGCCATTGAGCGTCTTCTACGATGGTTTGCTGATGGGTGAGTACGCGGTGGACATCCTGGTCAACGACACCTTCATTATCGAAATCAAAACGAGTGAAAAGGACAATCCAGCTTACCGGGCCCAAGTAATAAACTACCTGAAAGCCTCAGGCCGACCACTTGGATTCCTTGTCAATTTTGGAAAACCGTTCTTTGATTTCAAGAGAATCATCTTCACAAAAGGCCAAGCCTTGGAAGATGATCTCTAATGTCGCAAAGGCTGTGGCATCAAATGGACAATTTCAGATAGAAGAGAAAACCAATTAGAAGTCTTGTCTTTCCTGTTCGCGTTGTTCGCGATGTTCGCGGCTAATTCTTGCGGCTGAACCATGCGAGAGGTTTACCGAATCCTGGACGCCAATTTCAATCGCGCCCGCGAGGCCGTGCGGGTGGCGGAGGATTTCGCGCGCTTCGCCCTGAGCGACGCTGACCTGGCCGGCGGGTTCAAGAACCTGCGCAGTATGCTTCAGGAATGCTACCAGCGGTTTCCCGCACCGGCGTTGCTGGCGGCCCGCGACACCGGCGGCGACGTGGGCACGGCCATCACCAGCCCGACTGAAATGCGGCGGGCCGATGCGGCCTCGGTGGCCGTCGCCGCCTGTAAGCGTCTGACCGAGGCCCTCCGGACGCTGGAGGAATACGCAAAATTGGCCCTGGCGGAGGAGGCTCCAAAACTGGAGGCGATGCGATACCAAGCCTATCAGTTGGAGCAGCGGCTGGGGCGGCGATTATCTGCCGGCGAGCGCCTGGCCAACCTGCGGCTGTATGTCTTGCTCACAAGTCGCCTGTGCCGGCGCGACGTGCTGGAGACTGCCGGCCTGGCCATCGAGGGCGGCGCCGACGCCATTCAGATGCGAGAGAAGGACATGCCCGACCGCCAGCGGCTGGAACTGGCCCGGCGGCTGCGGGAACTGACGGCGCGGGCGGGGGTGCTGTTTATCGTGAACGACCGGGCGGACATCGCCGCCGCCGCGGGGGCTGACGGGGTGCACCTGGGTCAGGACGACCTGCCGCCCTCAGCCATCCGCCCGCTGCTACCGCCGCGGGCTTTGATCGGTCTTAGCACGCACACGCTGGAACAAGCCAAGGCCGCCGCCGGGGCTGGGGCAGACTACATCGGCGTGGGCCCCATGTTCCCCACCGCCACCAAGGACGCCGGCCCCCTGGCCGGTCCGGCGTGCCTGCGAGCGGTGCTGCAAGAGGTGAGCCTGCCGGCCGTCGCCATCGGCGGCATCACCGCCGACAACATTGATCAGCTCGTCGCCGCCGGGGCCAAGGCGGTGGCGGTTTCGTCCGCCGTCATCGCCGCCGAAGATCCCGCCGCCGCGGCACGGGCGATACGGGAAAAACTCCCGGCGGGAGAACAGGCGTAGGGCGTGCAGGTTAGCGGCGCCAGCCGCGCTCTGCACGCGGGAAGCAGGGTGCCGTGGTTTGCGAAGCGCAGCGGAGCAACCACGTTTTCTCCAAGGGGAAACTACTCAGACTTAAGGTTCGGCTTCATTCAGATGCAAAACATGGTCACGCGAAAAGAAGCGTGACCATGCCACCCAATTTGTGGCCATGCCGCCCTATTTCGTGACGGCTACCCGACAACAAAAGCCCACGGCTGGCCAGCAGTGGGCTTCTGTATTTCAGTTTTTGCGGCATGCCCTTCCGCACAAGACGCGTAAGGGCATGGCACCCAAAACCCTGATTACCGGTCCCTTTACCGGCTACTGACCACTGGCTACTTGAACGTGATGGCCTTGAACTTCTCCGGCTGGTGGAAGTTTCCGCCGGACATCTCGGCCCAGGAGAAGATCCAGTCCTTGGCGTTGAGCTGCCGGCGCGAGCGGGTGAAGTTGGCCTTCCAGGTTGTGCCGGCCTGGGGGGCAGCGCCGAGTTTATCCAGCGGGATGACGGCCTGGGCGATCCATGCCCCGGGGCTGCCAAACTCGGAGGGGATAATCTTGGTGCTCACGCGGGCCTGCGAATCCCAGGCGGCGGCGTCCTTGTTGTCGCCGTCCCAGACGACCCCGGCGGGGTTGATGATGACCTGGTGGTACTTGCCCGGCGCCTTGGCTGGGTCGGTGCAGAGGAACATCTCCACCGAGTCATCGTCCCAGATGGCCTTGTCGTGGTCGGCTTGGGGGTTGGTGAACTTGGCAGCGATGGCGGCGGTGTCGGGTTCGCAACTGTAGAACAGGACGTACAGGTCTTTGTCGGTCCTGCCGACGAAGACGCGGGTGGCGATTCGCCGCAGCCCGCCGCCGATGTCGATGGTGCCGGCGTCGAACTCGGCCAGGCCTGCCGCCGCGGCCGTCCAGTCGGCCTCCTTCAGTTCCGGCAGGGCGGCCAGCAGGGGCACCGGCCCGTCCTTGACGCTCTTGACGGCCGGCTCAGCCGCCGGGTCGATAACCTCGCCCGCCTGGGCCTGGCGCTTGCCGCAGAGGAACTTGACCAACTCGCCGGCCATGACCTTGTGGTAAGGGGGGTTCATGTGAATGCCGTCCAGGCAGACGAACTCGCCGCGCAGCGGGTGGCGCTGGAGCACCTGGCGGACCTCGATGACGGTGGCCCCGGCCTGGGCGGCGGCCTTCACCACGTCGGCCTCGGGGTTGATGGGATTGTCGTCCCGGGCCCGCAAGGCGTCGAAGAGATAGACCTTGGCGCCGGCCCCGACCAGCTTGGCAACCAGTTGCTGCAGGCTCTGGGTCTCCTGAGGCGAACCGTAGGACAGCACCAGCAGCACCGCGCCTGGCTTCTGGGCGATGGCCTTGTCGGCGTAATCCTTCAGCGCCCGCGAGGCCGTCAGCCCGCCGGCCTGGAAGGTGACGAACTCGACCTTGGGGTTGATGGACCGGATGGCCTCAATCGCTATGTCGGTGAAGCTGCCCTGGCTGGACCAATGGGTGCTCATGGTGAACGAATGCCCGATGACGCAAATCTTCCGGGCCGGCATGGCGGCGATGGCGGCGGCGCAGTCCTTGAGGGCGCTGGTTTCCAGCAGTTGCTTGGCGTAGGTGGCGGCAGTGACCTTGCCGGTGTAGTGCTCGCCCCAGTTTTGGACCTTCCGGCTGGCGATGTGCCACTCGCTTACGCCGGTGCCCACCGGCGAGGGGCAGCACTGCGGCGAGAGCTCCTTGGCCAGCAGTTCAAACTGCGGCGTGTCGTAGTCGATGGCCAACTGGCCCATGTAGACCGGCAGGCCGGCGGCGAGGTAGATGCGTATCACCTTGGGCACGACCTCGCCGTCGCGGTCCACCTCCAGCACCATCTGGTAGAGGCTGGCGATGGCGCGGACGGCCGCGGGCTCGACCTTGCCCACGCGGAGAGCGATAAACCGGGCGATCAGCGAGACCGGCAGATTGTCAGCCAGTTCGATTTTGGCGGCATTCAATTCGGCCACCGCCTTGCCGCCGTCGAAGGCCTGGTCGTCGCCGGCGATCCACTTGGCCACGTCGGCCGGCGCGGCGGCCAGGATGGCGTCATAGGCCTTCAGCAGGCGGTCTGTGTCGGACTGGGAAAGCCCCTGCAGGCCGTAGGCCTTGGCGTCGCCCTTGCCGCTCTTGCCGGCCAGGCCGGCCTGGTAGAGGTGCGTGCCGCGGATGATCGCCTCGACAAGCTGGGCCCGCCGGCGGGCGGGTGCTTCGCTGACGGCCACGGGCGGCGGATCGCCCGGGGCCTTGTACCCCAGGCGCGTGAGGTACTCGCCGATCTTGGCCCGCCAGCCGTCGCAGTGCAGCCGGGCCTGGTCCTGTATGCCCATGCCCACCCTGGCAGCGTCGGTGGCCGAGGCCAGTCCCTTGACCTGCGGGAATTCCGGCATGGCCCGGCGCAGGCTCTCCAGGAAATCCCGAGCCTCCTGGGCTGCCTGGGCGCGCTCGCCGGTGTAGTTGGCCCGCAGCGCCTCCTCCAGCGTGCAGAGATAGGCGTAGTCGGTGATGCCCTGGGAGACCTGCATCATCCGCCGTTCCAGGGCAAAGCCGCCCTTGCACAGGTCGATGGGCGCTTCCTGCGTCAGGCCGCCCGCCCGGCGCAGGGGGTTGAAGCCTTCCCCGCCGCTTTGGCCGCTGTGCAGTTCCCACTCCCACCGGCCGGTGGAACCCACCCGCCAGTTGTAAAAACCCCAGGAGTAGCGGTCGTCACCCACGTTGTACAGCCAGAGGGTCTTCTTGCGCGCCACCGTCAGGCGCATCATGCGCGCCGAACCCTCCCAAGCGTGGGTGCTGAGCACGTCAACGTAGTCCACGAAGGGGCTGTAGTCCTTGTTGGTGGCGCCGTGCTTGTCGGCCATGGGATCGACGCTGGTCAGCAGGCCGGCCTGGTGGAGGATCTTGATGTACTCGACCGTGTCGTCGAAGTTGCGGTTCCAGGAGTTGATCTCGGCTTCGCGCGGCTCGTCCACCGCCGTGATCACCACCGGCACGCCCAGCTTATCGATGAACTGCTTGTATTGCCGGGCGGCGTCCAGACAATAGTCGCGAAACCCCGGCAGCTTGAATTCCAACCCGGGCTGGTCATAAACGCCGGCCCCGTCGGGCATCATCTTGGCGATGCTCCGGCCCACCCCGGCCATCCAGTTCTCCAGCATCAGGGCCTGCTGGACGTTGCGGGCCATGCCCGCCTTCTTGGCGGCCAGGAGGATGGTCGGGTCGAAACCCATGCGGACCGTGCCGTCGCCGTTGAGGGCCAGGGCGCTGGCCCCGCTGACGGTGATGCTGGTCAGGCCGATGTCGCGCATCCACGCCAGCCGGTCGGCAAGCACCTGCTGGCGGGTCTGGGCGGACATGTACGCCGGCAGCAGCCCGGCGCCGCCCCAGAAACCGCACGACAGCGGCAGCTCCTCCACCAGCCCGAAGGGATAGACCTCGATTTCCACCGGCACCTCGGCAGGCTTGCCTTTGGCGGGCTTGAAGACGAAGGTGGCCTTGTACAGGCCGGCCTTGGCGTCGGCCGGCACCGACAGCCACAGCCACAGCGGGCGGGTGACGCCCTTGTCCATCTCCAGCGTCAGCGTCGGGGCCAGGACCGAGCCGCTCCAGTTCCGGCCGTTGTAGAAGAAATTCTCGAAGAAGCCCCGGATGTTGGACACCGGAATTGTGCCCGGGCCCTTCAGGTCGGCAAGTTCCAGAGTGCAGGCGCCCAGATCGACGTTTGGGGTAACGGCCAGATTCAGGATCAGCTTCTGCCCCTGTGCGGCGGCGGACTTGATTGCCGCCGGCTGGCGGTCGCCTTCGCCTGGAACGCTGGCGGGCCCCAGCCGCTCAAGGTCGGAGGGAACCCAGAGGGCGTAGTCGCCGCCGCCGGGAACCTCGGCCAGCCCCTTGGGCGGCTGGATGTCCTTGGCGAAGGCGGCGATACGCTGCTGGCGGATGGCCTGGGCCATCTTTTCAAAATCCGCCTTGCGCTGGGCGGGAAGAATGACCATGGCGGCCAGGAAATAGTTGGCGGCCTTGACGCTCAGCACGCCGTCGGTCACCTTGACCGCGTGCGTGGTGGCCGGGTGCATCACGTTGACGTAGGACTCCCAGATGCGCTCGGCTCGCACCGGGCTGGGGGTCAGCAGGAACCGCCCCAGGTAGTTGATGCCCGAAAGGCGAACGTCATCCACGGTTTCGTCCAGCACCTTGTCATCGCCCACCTGGAGCATGTAATGCCGCCCGCCGTCGGGCTTGATGAGCTTGCCGGCCGACAGCCAGACCAGGTACTCACCGCTTGGGAGCTTGAGCTTGAACTCGAATTCCTTGCCGTCGGCGCGCTGGATGTAAGAACCGCTAAGCGAGTCGGGCCACTGGGCCCCGCCGGCGGAGAGGCCCTCGGTGGAGGCAAAGCCAAAGCCGGCCTGGTCGTCGTAGGCGCTTTTGTCGGTGACGGTTGTGAAGGGCGCCAGCGCCCGGCCAAAGACAAAAGCGGTGGCCCCTTCGGGCAGGGCCTGCTGCCAGGAATCATCGGCGGCCGACAGGGCCGCGGGCGAAAGGAATGTCACGACGATGAACAGGGCGGCGATTTTCATGTGCGGACCTTCCCAGGAGGTTCTTCCAGTAGCGCCTTTGCACAGAGCAGATCATATCCGCTGACTACCGCCGCAGACTACCCCGTACATCGCTTGTGGCCTGGCATCATCGCGCGTGCTGCGCCCTTGTCCTGTTGCCTATGCTCGGCGGCGGGCCTAACATAGCCGCCATGGGTATTGGCAGGGCAGTGGGTGCGGCGTTCAGCGGGTGGCGCGACGCCATCGCGCGGATGCTGGTCAAGCTGGGCGTCAGCCCCAACCGGCTGACGGTTGCGGGTTTTTATTGGACCCTGGCCGCCGGCGCCTGCCTGGCCGCGGGCGGGGGCGACCGCTTCGCCTGGAATCTCCGCCCCAGCCTTTCAGGGGGCCCCGGGGGCAGCGCCTACTGCCTGCTGGCGGGGATCATGCTGGTGTTATGCAGCGCCGGCGACATGCTCGACGGGGCGGTGGCCCGCCTGGGCAAGACGGCCACCACCTTCGGCGCCTTTTTGGACAGCACGCTGGACCGCTTCAGCGACTTCGCCGTCTTCGCCGGCATCGCCTTTTACTTCGCCGTTCATCGCAACGTCACCTACACCCTGCTGCCGATGGTGGCGCTGTTCGCGTCCCTGATGATCTCCTACACCCGCGCCCGGGCGGAGGACCTGATCAAGTTCTGCACCGTGGGCTACTGGCAGAGGGGCGAGCGAATGGCGGCGGTGCTGATCGGGGTCTTCGCCCACAACCTGCCGGCCATGCTCTGGCAGCAGGCGCTGCTGCCGCTGCTGACGGTGTACGCCCGCATCGTTTACACCCAGCGGGTCGCCTCCGGCAAGCCCGTGGCCGACGACCCCGGGCACAGCCACTCCGGGTGGGACAAGTTCCGCCTGTGGCGATTCCCCCGCATGAGCTGGCAATACGACCTGGTGACGGCCATCAACATCGCCTGGCTGATATTCGCCCGCATCCCGGCGGGCTTCGACCCAATTTCCCGTGCGCTTGGGTTATAAGAAACCTGAACCACAAAGCACACAAAGAGCAAAAGAAGCCAAAAAAATTACGAAGTCTTTCCTCTTAGAAGAAAGCTTTGTGCTCTTTGTGAGCTTTGTGGTTCAAGTCTTTGGCCTGCTTTGTGGTTCAAGCTTCTCTTTTGCCGGCCAGTGTCAGGGCGGTGGCGGATTCGATTCGGACGTTGACGTACTGGCCCGCCAGATCCTTGGGCCCGTCGAAGACAACGATGTGATCGCCGCGGCTCCGCCCGATGAGCTGTACCTGTCCTGCCGCCGGGCCCTTGGGCTGCTTGCCGCTACGGCGGGAAACTCCCTCCACCAGCACTTCCAGGTTCGATCCGATCAGGGCGGCGTTGCCCGCCAGCGACACCTGGGCCTGCACGGCCAGCAGCTCGCCGTTGCGACGTTTCTTCTGGGCCTCGGGCACGTCGTCGCCCAGCCGCTTGGCGCTGAGCGTGCCCGGCCGGGGGGAATACTTGAAGATGTAGCTGTTGCGGTAGCGCGTGCGGCGAATCAGATCGGCGGAAGCCTGGTGGTCCTCCTCGCTCTCGCCGGGGAAACCCACGATGAAGTCGCCGGCGATGCAAATGCCCGGCACGATGGAGCGGGCGCGGTCGATCAGTTGGTCGTACTCGTCCCGGGTATAGTGGCGGTTCATGGCCCGCAGCATGCGGTCGCTGCCCGACTGGGCCGGCACGTGCAGGAACTCGCAGACCTTGGGCAGGTCGCGCATGGCCTGGAGCAGACGGTCGTCAAAGTCGGTGGGGTAGCCGGTGACGAACCTCAGCCGGCGCAGGCCGGCAATATCGCTCAGCCGCTCCAACAGGTCGGCCAGGCGGGTTTCGCTTCCGCCCTCGGGCCGGTGACTGTAGGAGTTGACCGTCTGGCCAAGCAGCGTGACCTGGGTGACGCCGGCGTCGGCCAGACGGCGGCACTCCTGGTAGATGCTCTGGGGCGAGCGGCTCTCCTGCCTGCCGCGGACGAAGGGCACGATGCAGAAGCTGCAGAAGTGGTCGCAGCCGTGCATGATGCGGACGTAGGCCTGGCCGGGCAGGTGGGTGGAAAGCACGTCCCGGCCGTCGTACAGGCGGTCCAGGGCGGGGCCAGCAGCGATATCATCTTCTTGCTCGCCCTGCCGGACAGCGGCAGAACGATGTGTCGCGGGCATCTTGCCCGCGCGCGGGCGGGACGCCCGCGACACCTCGTCCACCGCCAGTTGCTTTTGGTCGCGGGCGGTGGCCAAAAGTTCGGGCAGCCGCGCCAACTGCCCCGGCCCGCACACCAGGTCCACCCCGGCGTAGCGACTCAGCAGGTCCTTTCCCAGCCGCTGGGCCATGCACCCCAGCACCCCGATGACGATGGCCTTGCCGTCGGCCTTGCGCTGGCAGGCCCAGCCCAGGCGGCTGTGGACCTTCTCCTCGGCGTGCTGGCGCACCGAGCAGGTGTTGTACAGCAGCACGTCGGCGGCCTTGGGATCGGCCGTCAACTCCATGCCCGACTGCCGCAGCAGCGAGCCGACCAGCTCGCTGTCCAGGGCGTTCATCTGGCAGCCCATTGTCTCAAGGTAGACTTTCACGGCCTTCAACATATCAGAAATACGCCGTGGCGCGGCAAGTGCTTTCGGGGCGGATGGCGCAGGCAGACCGGGGCGGTCGAGGTTTATGCGAGGTTGGCCGGCGTTACTCGACCCACTTGACCTTGTGCCCTTGCAGGAGAGTGCGAAGCCGCCCGGAGGTGGCGTCGCTGGTGGCCAGGTTGGCGGTCTTGCCGCTCTTGCCGCTGATGTTGAGTTGCATCTGGCCGTCCTTGGTGTGCAAATGCACCACCAGTTGTTCCGACAGCGGCAGTTCCACCAGCGAGGCGTATTTTCGACAGACCAGCCGCTGGTCGGTCAGCACCAGTCCGGCCAGGCCGGCCTCGGTCTTGGCAAAATCGCCGTCGGGAACATAACCCAGGAAATGCTCGCCCTCCAGCGGGCGGTACCACTGGCGAATCCGGCTGCGCACGGCCAGGGGCATGGCCCGCCAGGCGTCGCCCCGGCTTTCGCGCAGGGCCTGGTGGATCTGGCCATAGGCCGGACAGTCCTCGCCGCACCAGATGCGCACCAGATCCTGGGCCACGCGCAGGGAGAATATGCCCAGTTCGCACTCTTCTTGTTTGCCGCTGCGCCGCACGTCGGTCACCACCGCCCCGACGGCTGAGCAGTTCCGGCAGACATAGTACGGGAAGGGCAGGCAAAAGGGCTCGGGCATGGACTCGATCGGCTCCAGTTTGGCCAGCAGTTGCCTGCCGGCAGGGCGGCCAAGCCGGCTGAGGCTGTGAACGGTCGAGGCGTAGCTTTCCCGCATGCCGAACTTGCCGCGCGCGGGCAACTTGTTCGACCAGACCACCCGGTGGACCAGCAGGTGCTCCTGGCCGTTGCAGATGATGCATCGCTGGGGAAAAGCCACGCGAAACTCTTCCTGGTAGAGCAGCGAGGGCTCAAAAAGCAGGAATACGCCCATTTCGTCCAGGTGCCCCAGTCGGACCGGCAGGTGGGCGGATAGCTTCTCCGGCTCCTGCGGCGGGTCGGGGCGCCGGCGGGCGGGTTTATCGACCGGGGGAGCGGGAGCGGGTCCGTCTTCGTTGAGCCAACCCATCACGTCGTTTTCCTGGGCAGCCTGCTCGCCCAGGCAGAAGACCGCCCCGCACCCCGGGCAACGCCCGTTCTGACCCAGGCTGTCGGTGGAGGCATGCAGGGCAGCGCCGCAGGTCGGGCATTTCACCGCGATGGTCGCCATGGTTCACCCGCTCAAGATGCCGGCACGACAGAACATGTCTATGGACTGCCGTTCGACCAGCCGATACCCGCTCAACCCATGGACAAGAAATGGCCGCCGGCCGCAAAGATATGACGAATGACCCGGCCGGAACAGGCCCATATTACCCCACTGGCCGCAAATCGCAAGCGCTTATAGAGGAAATGACGGGCCCTTGGCCGTCCAGGCGGCCGCCCCGGCGGGTGAGCAAGGGATGGCAAAACGACCGTATTCCTTTGCCCGCAGCGGCAGTATCATTCAGGACATGGACAAGAGGCAGGTGGTTATCGACGCCATTGAATTTCGCCGCCCCGCCTACGTGCCCTGGAACTGGGCGCCCACCCGTGACTGCGCCCTGCGGCTGCGGGAGAAGCTGGGCGGCGCGGAGCTGGAGGGTTTCATCCAGCCGCACTTCGCCGACTTTGGGGCGGGCGAGCTGCGCGTGGAATGGGCGCGCGGCGACTTCGTCGGCGACGTCTACGGCGTGGTCTGGGACCGCACCGTGGACAAGGACATCGGCACGCCCAGCCAGTGCCCCATCGCCTCGACGGCCGACCTGGCCCGCTACCGCTTCCCCGACGCCAACAACCCCTCCTGGTATGCCGGCATGGAGCGGGGCGTGCCGGCCAGCCGTCACCTGTTCACGCGATTCGTCCTGGGCTTTTCGCTCTTCGAGCGGGCCTGGACCCTCCGCGGCATGGAGAACCTGCTGATCGACATGGTGGAGAACCCCGCCTTCGTCGAGGACCTGCTCGACGCCATCGTCGAGCACAATCTGGCCCAACTGCGCAACGCCCTGGCCTTCCCCTTCGACTGCGTGCACTTCGGCGACGACTACGGCAGCCAACTGGGGCTGATCATGGGCGGGCCCCACTGGCGGCGGTTCTTCAAGCCGCGGCTGGCGAAGATGTTCGGGGCTGCCCGCCAGGCAGGGCGGTACGTCTCGCTGCACTCCTGCGGCCACGTGCAGGAGGTTTTCGACGACCTGGTGGAGATCGGCCTGCGGCTGTTCAACCCCTTCCAGCCGGAGGTGATGGACGTATTCGACCTGATGCGGCGCTACCGCGGGCGGCTGGCCTTCCACGGCGGCATGAGCGTGCAGAAGGTGCTGCCCTTCGGCAGTCAGGCGGAGGTTCGCCAGGCCGCCCGGGCGCTGCTGGAGGCGGGGGCAGAAGGCGGCTTTGTCTTTTCGCCCTCCCACGCCGTGCCGCGCGACGTGCCCCCGGAAAACCTCATCGCCATGCAGGAAGTGCTGACGAGCCAAAAGGGCCTAGCATAGAGCACTTCACGGTCGGGTGTATTCGTGGCATGGGCATCTTGCCCATGCGTCGCAGGGGCGTCTCGCCCCTCCCAGTTTGCCGGACCACGGGCGGGACGCCCGTGGGACGCATGGCCGGGACGGCCATGCCACGACCCAAACAAACGTGAAGTGCTCTAATCAGGAGTTCATGAAGGAGATCGGCCTGGGCAAATAGATCGGCGACATGCAGGTGGAATCGCCGTGGCATGTGGGCGTTCCACTGACATCTCGCGGCCGCGCCTTCCGTCATTTTCCCGTCAGTTTGGCGGCGATCTGGGCGACGTGTCGCCCCTGGAACCGCGCAATGGCCAGTTCGTTCTCACTGGGCTGCCGGGAACCGTCGGCGCCGGCGAGCGTCGTGGCGCCATAGGGCGTGCCGCCGGTGATCTCCTTCATGTTCAGCAGGCGCACCTCCGAGTAAGGCACGCCGACGATGACCATCCCCAGGTGCAGCAGCGTGCTGTGGAAGCTGGTGATCGTGGTTTCCTGCCCGCCATGCTGAGAGGCCGTGGACGCGAACACGCTTCCGACCTTGCCGACCAGCGACCCGGCCAGCCACAGCCTGGTCAGATGGTCCATGAAGTTCCGCATCTGGGCGCACATGTTGCCGAACCGCGTGGGAGTGCCAAAGATGATCGCGTCGGCCTCGATCAACCTGTCGACTTCAGCCAACGGAATGTGGGCAAAGGCGTCGCGGGCCTTCTTGGCCCCGGATTTAATGAGAGCTTCTTCCGGCACCAGTTCGGGCACCTGGTAGAGAGCGACTTGGGCTCCGGGAACTTCTCGTGCCCCGGCGGCTATAGCCTCGGCCATTTGGTAGACATGGCCGTACATGCTGTAGAAGACGACCTGGATCTTCATGGAAAGCTCCTTTCCTGTGTGTTCTGGGTGGTTACGGCAGGCATCTTACCGCAATCCCAGGTATCTGTCTGCGCGGAATGACCTTTTGAGAATTGTCGTTTGCTGTTTGTTTCGGATTTCGTGCTTATCTTGATTGTGGCACGGCCGCCACTACAGAACTGACTGCCTGGCGGCCGATGTTCTTCTCATGGAGTCTACTTCTGTCTCTGTATCCGCCGGCTCGGCTGAACTGGCCGGCTTTTTGGCCCACCTGGAGCGCAACCGCAACTTCTCTGCCCACACGCTGCGCGCCTACCGGGGCGACCTGGAACAGTTCTGCGGCTTCCTGCTGGGAGAACCCGCCGGGCCGGGCCACGATACCGCTGCGCCGGCCAGGCAGGGCGATGGCGGCAGGGAGCTTTCCGCCCGCCTGCTGGCGCTGACGCCCACGACGGTGCGGGCATACCTGGCCTGGCTGGGCGGGCAGGGCTACTCCAAGAGCACCCTGGCCCGCAAGCTGGCTGCCCTTCGCAGCCTGTACAAGCACCTGGTCCGGGCGGGCAAATTGCAAGCCAGCCCGGTGGCGGTCATCCGCACGCCCAAGCAGGAACGGCGGTTGCCGAAGTTCCTCGATCCCTCCGAGATCGAACGTCTGCTCAACGCCCCCCAGGGCGACGACATCCTGACCCTCCGCGACCGGGCCATCCTCGAAACCCTCTATTCCACCGGCGTCCGTGTCAGCGAACTCTGCCAGCTCGACCTGCCCGACTACGACCCGCTCGGCGAAATGATCAAGGTGCGCGGCAAGGGCAAGAAGGAACG
>PMYM01000213.1 GCA_003171235.1 Phycisphaerales bacterium
CTGGACCGGGCCGTGCCCCAGGTGCTGATCAAGGTGCTCATCGCCGAGGTCTCCCACGATAAATCGCTGGACCTGGGTGTGGAATTCTCGGGCATGAACCTGAACTCGGCGGGCCAGGGCTGGAAGACCGGCACCGACTTCAACGTTGCCGCCCAGGCCCTGGGCTTTACCTTCAAGCTCAACGAGGAGAACGTCACCGCCGCCATCCGCGCCATCGCCGGCGTGGATAAGCTGGACGTGCTCAGCCGGCCCTACATCCTCACCAGCGACAACCAGCAGGCCTCCATCATGGTCGGGCAGGAAGTGCCGTTCGTGACCAACACCCGCACCACCGACACCGGCGAGACCATCAATACCATCGAGTACGACAGCATCGGCATCATCCTCAACGTCACCCCGCACATCAACCCGACGGGGCTGGTGACCATGGACGTCTATCCTCAAATCTCCACGTTGACGGGCCAGACGGTGCCCATTTCCGATACGCTGTCGGCCCCGGTATACGCCATGCGGGCCGCCCAGAGCCGCGTGGCCATTCGCGACGGCCAGACCATCGTCATCGGCGGCCTGATGGAGGACCGCAACACCTCCTCCATTTCAAAAGTGCCCGTGCTGGGCGACATCCCCGGCTTGGGGGCGATTTTCCAGCGGCGCATCGAGGACAAGACCAAGACTGAGCTGCTGATCTTCATTACCCCGCACGTGGCCTTGCAGCCGGAGGAGCTCACCGGCATGTCCAAGGACGAAACCGCCGGGGCCAAGATCATCGACAAGGCCGTCGAACCCGGCGCCTTTGATGAGCACATGCGCGGCATGGAGCGCGGCGCCTCCACCCGCCCGGCTGACGACCAGGGCGACTATCGCACCATCGAACCGGCGACGCCCTCTCCCAAGCCGTCAAACCAGGGAGAACCCGGAGAACCCAATGAAAGAATGGACCTTGGCGAATAGACTGCGGCTGGCTCTACTTGGTCCATCCAGCCCCCGGCGTAAGCCGGGGGATCGCCGGTTTGGCGCGCCGGCGGCCGTCTTGCCCGCGGCGGTTTTGGCTTGCCTGTTGCTGGGCGCCGGCTGCCAGGGACCGGCGGCGCCCGGCCCGGCCCCGGCCGCCACGGCTAATCCCCACAAGGCCGCTCCGCCCGATGTAGACGACGCCTGCGCGGACCAACTTCACGACCTTATCGGCGACCTCCTGATGTACTACACCGCCCACGGCTCGCTGCCCGACAGCCTGGAAGACCTCCACCGGGCCGGCCCGGGCCCTTCGCTGGCCCTGGCCTGCCCCACCAGCCGAACCCCGTACATTTATGACCCCGAGGGCATCCCGATTCCCGGCCTGCCCGGGCGGCTGATCGTCTACGACGCAACGCCCTGCCACAAGGGCCAGCGCTGGGGCATCCTGGCTGAGCGCCCGCGCCCCGGCAAGCCCCTCTTCTTCCGCGTCATCCATCCGCCCGAAAGCATTTTTCCGCACAAATGAATTCGCGCGGGGTGATCCGTTGGGTGCCATGCCCTTACGCGTTTTTTTGCGGAAGGGCATGCTCACACCCTGGAAACAAGGTGGTCGGCCTGCAGCCAGTTGGTAGGGTGGGACGAATCGGCCGCAGGCCGATGTCCCACCAATATCGGATGGGCGGTGGGAGACCGCCCTGCGGGCGGTTCCTCCCACCCTACAGACTCAGCACAGTTCAAAATCCCCTGCTCCCCAGTGGAACTTTTGTCCGCGGCGGAATTCGATGGCCTCGTCGGCCATGGCGAAAACGTCATGGCCGAGCGGGCAGCCCAGCACCCTTCGGGCCTTGGTCACGTCTATCGAGAAGTCGTGGCAGCCGTCCAGTTCAAACTCCACCACGGGCAGGTCGAGTTTCCGGCCGATGTAGCCCGCCAGCGCGTCGTAGGTGAACGGGGCCGGCGCGGCGATGTTGAATGTCTCCCCGATGGCGCGGCCGCCCTCCAACGCCCGCAGGAAGGCGTCCACCACGTCGTGGATGGAGACGATGTGCCGCAGGAAAGCCTTGCCGCCCGGATGCACCAGGCAGCCCACGCCGCCCTGCCCCTTCTCGAAGAACTCCTTTTGCCGTGGCGTCTTGGCCAGCGATTTCCAGGGCGAGCCGAAGTCCGGCTCGCGCAGCGTCATGTGCGACAGCAGGTCGTCCTGGGCATGGATCCACGAGCAGCGCAGGATCGTCACCCCCAGGCCGTACTGGATGGCGTATTGCCGGCACATGACCTCTTCCAGCACCTTGGAGAAGGCGTAGTAGCCGGGGTAGGCCCGTAGCGGGGCGCACTCGTCCAGCGGCTTGGGATTGGGGTAGTAGAAGATTCCCAGCGCGCAATCGCCCCCGGCCAGGATGACCTGCCGCAGGCCCTTGCACTGGCGGGCAGCCTCCAGCAGGTTAAACGTGCCGCGGGTGGAGACATCCAGGAATCGCCGGTCCTCCTTGCTGCTGGCCAGGTGGCAGACGGCGTGCATGTCCTCCATGGCCGAGCGGACAAAGGCTTCATCGCCGATGTCGCCTGCGACCACTTCTGCTCCGGCGAAGCTCACCGAGGCCTTGTGCTGTATAGCCCGCACGCGATATCCTGCCGCCAGCAAAGCCGGCACAAGACGCCGCCCCAGCTTGCCCGACGCGCCGGTCACCAGGATGTTCCGTATGTTCAAGTGTCCGACCTTTGCCGCTCTACCCCGTTAGTTTTTCCAGCACGGCGAGGTACTTTTTGGCCATGCCTTCGCGGCTGTAGTAGGTGGCGGCGTGGAGGTAGCCCTGGTCGCCCATTTTTTGGCACAGGGCCGGATCGGCCTGGAGCTGCTTCACGGCGGCGATGAACTGGGCGGGGTTCTCCGGCTCGACGTACAGGCCTGCGCCGGCGTCCTGGACCAGTTTGCGGGCTACGCCGTCGATGGCGATGATCACCGGCCGGCGGCAGGACATGTAGTCGAAGACCTTGTTGGGATAGACGGTCTTGAAGGTGTCGTTCTTCATGAGCACGGCGGTGCAGGCGTCGGAGGCGTTGATGTAGTGGCAGACCTGGTCCTTGGGCACCGCGTCGACGAAGATCACGTTGTCCAGGCCGCGGCGGCGGGCGTCTTCCACCAGGGCGGGCTTTTCCATGCCGTCGCCCACCAGCAGGATGCGCAGCTCAGGCAGGGCGCTCTTGGCCTGCTCGGCCACGTCCAGCAGTTGCCCCACGCGGTTGGCCCGCCCATGGGCGCCGAAGTAGCTGACGACGAATTTGCCCGCCAGCCCCAGACGGCGGCGGACCTGGTTGTCCTTGGGCCCGGGTTTCATAATATCCAGGTCGGCCCCGTTGGGGATCATGCTCACCCGGGTTGCGGCTACGCCCTTGCGACTCACCAGCGCTTCCTCGAAGGCCGGGGTCAGCACGTTGACCCAGTCGGCGGTGCGGTAGGCCAACTTTTCCAGTTGGTATGACAGCCAGATGATGGGCTTGCTCTTGAGCACGCCGGTATCGATGGCCGACTCGGGCCACAGGTCGCGCACCTCGAAGACCGACGCGCAGCCGTAGCAGCGGCTGAGCAGCCACATGGTCGGGGCCACCGTCAGCGGCGGGCTGGTGGCGATGATGACGTCGGGGCGGGTTATTTTCAGCAGCCCCCCGCACATGCTGGAGAAGAAGAAGCTCAGATAGGCCCAGAACCGCCCCAGGAAGCTGCGGTTGTAGGCCTCGCTGACGTGGCAGCGGATGATTTTCACGCCGGGGAGCTGGGGGTCTTCCTCCTCGACGATGAACTTGCCCTTGTACTGGGGGGCCTTGGTGCCCTTGGCGTAGTGCACCATGCCGGCCAGGATGGTGACTTCGTGCCCGGCGCGGGAGAAGTACTTGGCGAACTGGTTCCACCGGCTGCCGCCCGCGTCGTCCTTGCCCAGGAAGTACTGGTGAACGAGCAGGATCTTCATCTGGCTTCACCGGGCGGGGTGAGGATGGCGGAGTACTCGCTCAGCAGGTGCACCGTTCGCTGCTCGATGGCGGCGGTCTGGGCGGCAAAACTGGCCAGGGTCACGTTGACCAGATCGTCCAGGGCGATCAAGGCTGGGCGGCCGGTGCGCAGGCCCTCGACGTAGGCGGCGAATTCGGCGGCGTGGCCCTTGTCCTGCCGCCAGGTCCGCAGCTTGCGGAAGCCCTCAAACCCCCAGCCGGTCAGGCGGCGGAAGTTCTCCAGCCGCAGCACCCGGCCCTGGCTGAAGATTTCCATCATTTCCTTGGGGTAGCTGCGCGAGCCGTTGGCGAAGTAGTTCACCGTGCCCACCGAGCCGTCGGCAAGGCCCAGGACGATGGCCATTTTGTCGTCGCGCACGGCCGGGCCCTCGCCCATGCGCACAGCCGACACCGTCCTCACGCCGCTGCCGGAGAGGTAAACCATAAGGTCGATGTAGTGGCAGGCCTCGCCGATGATCCGCCCGCCGCCGCGCACCGGGTCGTGCACCCAGTGGCCGGGGGGAATGGCCCCGGCATTGGCGGTGAAGGTCATGGCCAGAGGCTCGCTGCGTGAAGCCAGCAGGCGTTTGGCCCGCTGAATGTGCGGGCTGAAGCGGCGGTTGAAGCCCACCATCACTGTCGGGCCAGGGTTGGCCTTGAGCGCCGAGAGGATCTGCTCGACCTCCGCGACGTTCATGGCCAGCGGCTTTTCCACGAAGGCATGTTTGCCCGCCCGCAGGACCTCGCAGACCATCCGGGCATGCAGGTTGTGCCCCACAGCGATGAGCACGGCCTGCACCGCCGGATCCTGCAGGATCAACTGGTAATCGCTGACGACCTGCTGGGCGCCGAACTTTCGCCCCAGGTGGCCGGCCGCCGCGGCGTTGAGGTCCGCCACGTAGGCGATGCGGGCGGGAGTCTTGGCCAGTGCGGGCATGAGCGTCATCTTGGAGAAGTTTCCCGCCCCGATGACGCCGACGACGGGCCGGTCCTGCCCCGCCTTGGCCGGCGCGCCGGCTGCGCCGCTCGAAAGCGACAGGGCCGATTTGACCTCAACCTGGGCGGGGTATTTCAGTATCACCCCCAGGGCGGAGGCATCGCTGCCCACGGTCTGGTATGCCTGCGTGGCCTCGGATAGCTCGTAGCGGTGGGTGATAAGCTCGTCCACCGCCAGTTGCCCTCTGGCCAGGGCGTCCAGCACGGCCTGGAAGTTGCGGCCTTCGGTCCAGCGGACAAAGCCGGCGGGATAGTCCTGCCCGCCCTGCTCGTACGCATCGTCGTAGCGCCCCGGGCCGTAGGAGCAGGAAACCTGGAAGGATATTTCTTTTTCGTAGAAGTCGGTCCGGCGGAGGTTCAGCCCGACCACCCCGACCAGCACTATCCGCCCGCGTTTGCGGCAGCACTGAGCGGCCTGGTGGACGATCTCGTCTGTCTTGGCCGAAGCGGTGATGATTACGCCGTCGGCGCCCCTGCCGGCGGTGGCGGCCGCGGCGGCGGCGACGACATCCCCGCCGGCGGCGGCGTTTATCGTGCGGGCGCCGAACTTCTCGGCCAGTTTGAGGCGATGAGGGTTGATGTCCACGCCAAGCACGTTGCAGCCGCTGGCCCGCAGCAACTGCACAGTCACCAGGCCGATCAGCCCCAGGCCAAAGACCACGAAGGTTTCGCCCAGGTTCGGCCCGGCCAGTCGAATGCCCTGCAACCCCACGGCGGAGAGCACGGTAAAAGCCGCCTGCTCGTCGCTGACGCCCTCGGGAATCTTGGCGCAGAGGTTTTTGGGCACGGCCACCAGCTCGGCGTGAGGGCCGTTGGAGACGACCCGGTCGCCGGGGGCGAATTCGCTCACGCCGGGCGCGACCGCCAGCACCACCCCGGCGTTGCAGTAACCCAAGGGCAGCGGCTCGTCCAGGCGATTGAAGACCGCCTCCAGCGTCGGCAGCAGGCCGTCGGAGCGTATCTTGTCCAGCACCTGGCGGACCTTGTCGGGCTGGCTGCGGGCCTTGGCCAGCAGGCTGGCCTTGCCGAATTCCACCAGCATGCGCTCCGTGCCGGCGGAGATCAGGCTGGCGCGGGTCTGGATAAGCAATTGGCCCCGGCCCAGGCCGGGAGCGGGCAGCTCGGCCACCTCGGTCTGACCGCTGCGAAGATTCTGCAAGACCTGTTTCAAGGATCGTCCTTACCAGGGCGCAATAACGCCCGCGCCGGGTGGAACAGGTTTGTAACCTGTTCCGGCACAGGTTGAAAACCTGTGCCACCAAAGGCCGGCATCAGGTGGAACAAGCTTTCCAGACTGTTCGGGCGCAGTACCACCAAGCGGTGGAACAGGCTTTCCAGCCTGTTCATGCACAGCCTGGAAAGGCTGTGCCACCAGTACCATTAAACATCGGCAACCGCAGGCGGCAATTATAGTAGATTCGCCGCCCGCAGGCACCTGGTTCGGTAGTTGCCCAAGTGCGATAGTTGAGGAGTGCGAAAGTGCGGAGAAAGACAGGCCTAGACCCGAAGGGTCGTCGGATGGTAGCCGGCGGCGCAAGCCGCCCGAAAGCTTACAATTCGCGGGCAGGAGAGAACTTGTCCCAGTTGCTCACAAACCAACGGGCGGTGTCAGCCACCGTCTCCGGAGGTGCTGGTGGCTGCTTCTTCAACTGCTCGTCTATACTCTTCCGCTCGATTCTCAGCGTCTCGCACAAATAGAGTATCAGCTCCAACCAGTCCAGCCCGCCTGTGAATTGAAACTTACCAACGTAATCTAACGTGTCGGTCGGATACACGCTGGGGGCTGGCACTTTCATCGTCCGTGCGAAGGCCTCTCGCACCCCCAGAACAATGAACGCTTTGTGTGGCTCCACGCCCACTTCCCGTAAGAACTGCTCCTGGGAAATCTCAGGATGGTCTTGCAGGTGCTGCCGCCTGGCACGCTTCCTGCCACTTGGAATGAGGAAGATTCCCACGAGCACCCAGACAACAAACACGCCGCTGATGACCAGCAGCGTGCCCCTGCCCACATCGGCCAACAGGATTTCGTACGGCAAGTCGGCAATCATGTCAGGCATATGAACATGGTGGGAGACCGCCCTGCGGGCGGTTCCTCCCACCCTACTGTTCTTCCCACTATATTCCGATGCTTCTCTCTGCGCCTCGGCGTCTCTGCGGCCAGTTTTGGCGAACCCGTGGCCCCCGCACGCGGAACCGCTCGCTGCGCGAACGAACCCGCGTGCCCTACGGCTACGGCATCTCGAAGGGGTGGTCGGGGTGGCGGATGGTCAGCACCGGGCAGAGGCTTTTGCGCACGACCTTGTCGGCCACGTTGCCCATGAGCACCTGGCGCAGGGCCGTCCGCCCGTGGGTGCCCATCACGATCAGGTTGATGTCGTTCTCCCGGGCATAGCGGATGATCTCCACGAAGGCCTTGCCGTGCATCACGGCCGTGGTGACCTCCAGGCCCTGCAGATCATCCTTGGCCAGAAATGTCCGCAACTGCTTCTGGGCGGCCGAGAGCAGTTCCTCCACCGGCGGCCCGGCCGGCACCGTGGTCAGGTCGAAGGCCACCCAGTACTGGTAGCTGTCGTCCACCACGTGGATGCAGTGCAGTTGGGCCTGGCACTGCCGGGCCAGGTAGGCGGCGTATTGCAGGGCGTAGCGGGAAAGTTCCGAGAAGTCCGTGCCGTACAGGATGCGTTTGATCTGGATCATGGCCTTTCGCGGGGGGAGCCGGCCCGCGCCTTTACGATCCGGCGGGCGTGCGGCCCGCCTGTCTTATCCTAGGTTTCCCAGGATGACTTTTCCTGCCGCAGGCTCTTGGGCAAGCCCAGGATTTCGTAATAGATGACCGCCCGGATCAGTTGCGAACGCTCGCCCAGGTTAAGGGCCTGCAACGCGGTTTGCTGCGCCCGGACGGCCTGCTGCGCCATCAAGCCGGTGTTACGCAAAACCCCGCGGTGCTCGCTGGCAAGCTCGGCCCGAACCTCCTGGTCCATCCGCTGCACGTTCTGGAGCACGCCGGTGCCCAGGCCCTGGCCTACCTGGTCAACGGTACGTTCGGCCACCTCGGGGGTGGCGTAATGCATTTCCTCCGCCTGGACTTGCTGGGACGTTGGTTGAACGGCCCGGCGGCGCGTGGGAGCCATCGCCTCGGGACGGGCCTGGTCGGTTGGTGCGGGTGTGGGCTTGACCCTGGGGGGCCGCGGCGGGAAAGGCTGCCGCGACGGAGGCGCCGAAGGGATGGGCCTGGACGGCGCAGTCAGGATTACCCGCCGCCGCGCCGGGCCGCCGGACATGGGCGGCGGCGCCGCTGACCCCTGCCTGGCGGGTTCGCTCGGCGGCGGCGAGGCGGCCCTGTCAGGGGGGCGCTTCCTGCCGGCGGAGGCCTCCCGGCTGGCCTTGACGGCCTTGGCAATCGCCCCGATCACCAGCAAGACCACCAGCCCCAGCAGGCGGTACATGCCGTCGCCACTGTCGTCCGCAGCCAATATGTGCAGCATGCTCAACATGTTTTCCGTTCACTTCTTACGACTTGGCACTGCCCTCTCCGCCGGGCTGGCCGCCGATTATCTCGCGCATAGAGGTGTCGGCCTGGATGTTCCGCATGCGGTAGTAATCCATGATGCCCAGGTTGCCCTTGCGGAAGGAATCGGCCATGGCCTTGGGGATCTCCGCCTCGGCCAGCACCACCTTGGCCCGGTTCTCGCGGACCAGGGCCTGCATCTCCTGCTCGCGGGCCATGGCCATCGCCCGGCGCTTCTCGGCCTCGGCCTGGAAGCGGCGCTTGTCGGCCTCGGCCTGGGCGGCCTGGAGATTGGCCCCCACGTTCTCGCCCACGTCCACGTCGGCGATGTCGATGGAAAGGATCTTGAAGGCCGTGCCGCTGTCGAGGCCCTTGTTCAGCACCGTCTTGGAGATCATGTCCGGGTTGCTCAATACATGCTTGTACGATTCGGCCGAGCCGATGGTGGTGACGATGCCCTCGCCCACGCGGGCGATGATGGTCTCCTCGGTGGCCCCGCCGACCAGGCTTTCGATGTTCGTGCGCACGGTCACGCGGGCCCTGGCCTTGAGCTGGATGCCGTCCTTGGCCACGGCGTCGATGGTGGTCTTGCCGCTGGCGGGGTTGGGGCAGTCGATGATCTTGGGGTTGACGGAGGTCTGCACGGCGTCCAGGATGTCGCGCCCGGCCAGGTCGATGGCGGTGGCGGTCTTCCAGGTCAGCGGGATGTTGGCCCGGTTGGCCGCGATCAGGGCGATGACCACGTTCCGCACCCGCCCGCCGGCCAGGTAGTGGCTCTCCAGGTCGTTGGTGGAAATGTCGTTAAGCCCGGCGCGCACCGCCTGGATCTTGGAGACCACGATGGTGCGGGTATCGACCTTCCTGAACCGCTGGCCGATCAGCTCCCCTATCGTGATCTTGGCCCCGGCAAAAAGGCCCTGGATCCACAGCCCGAGAACCTGGAAGACCAGGAAGGCGAAAAACAGGGCTATCAGGCCGCCGATGATTATCACGGCCCACCAGGCCGGATGGATGCCCTGTGAAGAGGGCTGGTTTATCTGGGCCAGGATCGTCGCTATTCCAAACATGGTGTTCCTTTCAAGTTCGCCGCCCGGGGGCAAGCATACAAACCTCTTGGTTGTTTTTCCTCTTTCTTCAGTTATTCAAATCGCGGCCGCGATTGGTGCCTCAGGCCTCCTGCGCCACGGCCCGGACCACCAGGTTCATGCCGTCGGTGGCGATGACCTTGACCGTCGCCCCCATGGCGATGACGCCGCTTTCGGCCAGGGCGGGCAGGCGCTGGCCCTGGATGCGGACTATGCCCACCGGGCGCAGGGCCGACTCGGCCTGGCCCGTCTGGCCGATGAGGCTTTCGTAATGCTGGGCCTGGGGCGTGCCCGTGGCCGTCAATTCCGGCATCTTCGCCAGAAACAGCCTCCGCCCGATAAAGGTGTTAGGCAGCACGCGGAAAACCCCTATCAGGTACAGCGGCACGCCCACCAGCAGGGCCACGATCATCGCTATGCCCAGCACGTTGGATATCGAAAACGACAGCACCACCGCCCCCACCAGGGCGGCTGTGCCCATCACCGCCAATAGCCCGAAAGACGGTATCACCGTCTCCAGCAGGAATATCATCAGCCCCGCCGCCACCAGCAGTATGATCTCGACGATTGTCCAAGCCATGGTCACAACGCCCTGAATGTAAGTCCGAACTTCCTAAGTTCCCTACGGACAGATCGTAGGTGAATCGGTTAATCAGTTGATCGGTTAATCGGTGATTAAATCCGCATTTCGGAACGACTGCTGATTAACCGATTCACTGATTCACCGATTCACCGATTCACCTGTCTCTATATCTGCTCCACAAAAACCGTGGCGCCTTCCAGGCGGAGCACGCGCACCTGGCTGCCGGCCTCGATGATGCCGCCCTCGCTTTCGACGTCCAGCAACTGGTCGCCGAAACGCACCTTGCCGGCCGGGCGGCAGCGGCTCTCCACCACCCCGACATCCCCCGGCTGGATGCGGCGCAGCGGGCTTTCCGCCGGCAGTTGCGGAGCCGACCCCACCTGCACCGGCGGCAGCACCAGCTTGCCCGCCACCGGCAGGCGATGGAGGTACTTGCCCAGCAGCGGCAGGCAGGCCGTCGCCGCCAGGAAGGCCACCAGCAGGGCAAAAATGCTGTCGGTGAAGCTGCTCCATTGCAACGGCGTGTCGGGCAGGATCTTGCCCGGCGAGGCCGGCGCCAGCATGCCCAGCATGCCCACCAGTATGCACACCAGGCCGATCACCCCCAGCACCAGCATGCCCGGCGTGACGAAAATCTCGATGCCCAGCAGCACCAGCCCCAGCAGCAGCACCGCGATCTGCCACCACTCGGCCATGCCGATCAGGTAGCGGCTGCCGAAGATGATGACAAAGCAGCAGACGGCGATGATCAACCCCAGGCCGTGGGGCAGGTGGCTCTCGGTGTACAGGGCCATGATGGCCACGAAGACCAAAAACCCCACCAGCACCGGGCTGGTCATCAAGCCCACCAGCGTCTCAGACCAGTTGTCTTCCAGCACCGTGGCCGCCCGGATCACATTGTAGTGACCGGCCAACTGGTCCAGGTCGTCGGCGATGATCCGGGTGAAATTGAATTCGACGGCCTGGCGGGCGGTCATGGTCACCAGCGTGTTGGGTCCGTCGGCCACCCTGAGGAATTCCCAGGGCTGTTGCTCCGCCGGCCAGGTCGTCGGCTGGCTCGCGGCCGGGATGTTGAGCACCGGGCCGGGTAGGTTTTCCTTGTCCACGTAACGCAGTTCGCGGGTCTGGCGGTTGCGCACCAGCCATACCTCCAGCGGCAGGCTGACCATGGCCTCGCACAGCGGCACGCTATAGCCGCCGGCTTCGGCCAGGTCGCGGATCTGGGCCCGGATATAGGATTCGATCTTGCCGCGTTCAGCCGGCGGGATGGGGACGTAACCTTCCGGGCCGACCATCACCGGCATGGAGTCGCCCAGTTTGCCGCGGGGGGTCATGGCGATTTCGCTGCAGGCCAGACTGATGATGGCGCCGGCGCTTATAGCCTCGCTGTTCACAAAGGCCACGGTGCGGATATTCTTGAGATTGTTGTTGATCAGGGCAACGATACTCAGCATCGCCTGGCCTTCGCCGCCGGGGGTGTCGATATCGAAGATGACGATCTGGGCCCCGGAGGCAAGGCAGCGCAGCACTTTCCGCTCAATGCTCTTGAAGGTCGTGCCCGTGATCGGGCCGTGGATGGGAATGACAAAGGCCTTTTCGATCTTGGCCGGCATGGGTGGGCGCTTCACCTGGGGCAGGGCGAACCAGCCTTCGAGCGTGACTATGCGGTCCTCCTCGATCTTCCGCTGGGCCAGCAGGGCTTCCAGCCCCGACAGGGAGGAGGCCGATGTGGTGGTTACACGCTGGCGATCTTGCGAATCCGACCCGCTGGCTGAAGCCATCGCCCCAAGGGCAAGAAGGCCTGCAAAGACCGCCGCTATTATCCACTTGTTGGTGTGCTGGGACACCTATACGTCCCTTTCCAGCCAAGATGGCAATCTGCCGTTGATTAGTCCTCTACGCCCAGTATTTCAGACAATCGTTGCCGATTTCCATCCCGGCGATAATAGATTAGATAGTCAGGTTCGGACAAGAACCAGACAAAAGAGCCCCAGGCAATTGCCGAGGCCGTCTTGCGGAAGACGTCGTCGGTCTTGGCCCGCATGGCCGTCACGAAGGCGAGATTCCTCTCCGAGAAGCCGCCCTTGACCGCCCAGGCCGTCAATTCACGCTTGCGCTTCTGATCCACCGGGCCGTCCGAGGCCACTGCCTCGACGAACACCAGCATAGTCCTCGGACCCAGGTCTGCCAGGACGATATCCGGCAGCAATTCCTCCGCCGATATGTCCAGGTGCAGCCGGCGGGCCAACCTTTCGTCCCGTTCCACGACCTTGCGCCGCGATTCGCTGAGAAACACCACGGCCGGTTTATGCAGAAATCGCGCGGTGAATTCCTCAATGACCGCCTTGGAAATCAAGGAACTCGGGCCAGGCGACATGAGCCGTGATTCCCCGTTGGGGAAGCGTACGACCACCCGCTGATTGCTGGCGCCGGTTGCTCCCTCCCGAAGCAGGTGAATCCGGGCCAGATGTTCTCGCTTGAGATTGTCTTCCTGCCAGAGCAGAGCTTTTTCGGGAAAGTCCTTGTCCGCGCAGAGCAGCAATTGGGCAAAGCTCCTGGCCAGCGCATATCTTGGCGTGCTGGAAGTGACGGGCAAATCCTGCCTTTCCACCGCCGCCCCGACTTCCAAGAGCCCGTAACGGATAGTCTCATCGCGGATAGGCTCACGGGTGTTGTCGGCGTACCACCGGCCCTTGATAGCCTTGCGGGTGGAGCGAAGCGATTGATGGCACCAAGTCTGGCGGGTCTTCCGGTCGGTCTTGCCCGCCTGGACATCGCTCATGCGTGTCACCTGATTGGGGCGAATCCACTTATCCTCCCCTTCAATCGCGCCAGCATAGAGCATGACAAAAACGGTCTTGGCCGCGATTTCCCGCACCAGATAATTGCGGTTGTCCGTTCCCTCCGGGAAAATCACGGGCAATCGCCGGTGGATTGTCTGCACAGACGGCAGTGATTCCAAGTTCAGGTCACTCAAGCGAAACCCCGTACCGGGTAGCCAGGAAGGACTCCACCTCGCCCGGGCCGGCCCGCTGGTCAAGCAGCCCGCTAAGTTCGCGCATGCTTTCCACGGGCGGCAAGGGGAGTTGTTCCAGTTCATAGGCAGAGACGGCCACGCTTCCGTTGACGCAGCGGAAGAGGCGGTCCAAAACGCTTGAATTGAGCAATGCCGCCAGTGCCCGCAACGAGATTTCCGGCCGGCCTGAAGGCACTATGACGTTCAGGTGGTTTTCTACTATTGCCCCGCCGTATTGGCCCAGGAAAGCCGCTCCCAAAACGGCGGCCACCAGTCGCCGCGACTGTTCCTTGGCCGTCGTCCGCTGGACCAGGATGCAGGGCTGCCGGGTGACGAGAAAACCCTGCCCTTCCCGCAATTTGACATACGTCGCGCGATGGTGTCTTTGGCAGGAAAACAAGAAGGCCCCATCCCGCTGCACGGATTCCGCCCAGATCAGGGGATAGCATTTCTTGCTGGGGTGTTGCCGCAGTTGATCCTTGTGCCTGTTCCAGACCAAAGGCCCGGTCTTGACCTCGAATCCCAGGTCACGCAACCGCGTCGGCATGTGGGCAAACAGCCGGCACAACGGCAGTTCCTTCTTCTCCCGGGGCAGTATCCAGGGCGAGACCAGCCCCTCGCCCAGCTTGACCTGCCCGATAGGCACAACCTGGCAGGAATCCCCGCCGCGGCCAGGGCTTATGCCGCTGACGCTGATCCTCCCGTCGCGGCTCGACTTGCGGAAAACGGACAGGCACGTCTCCTGTAGAACGTCCTTGAACACGCCGGAGCGGTCCGTGACAAAATCAATCGCCCGCAGGGGGCAACTGCGGCGCAGGAAACCGCGCAGGTTCTTGTAGTACAGCCCCCCCAGAAAAGACGTGGGCGTGACAAAGGCCAAGAGTCCCTGGTCGCCCGTCAATTCCGTGGCCAGGTGCACGAAAACTCCGTACAAATTGGCGTGTCCATAGAGCGTCTGACCGAATCTCTCCCGCAGAGCGTCGGGCAGGCTGACCCGCCCGTAAGGCGGGTTACCGATGACGAGGCTGAACTGCCGGCCAAGAGTTCGAGAAAGTTCAAGGGCGTCGCCCGCGTGAACGATGGTCGGGATTTCCTGGTAGCTCGGAACATACTGGGCCAGCGCCGAATCAACCCACACCTGGGTCAGCCAAGCCAAAAAACCGTCCTTCTCAACGCCGGCCAGATTGCCGGCTATGTGCTCCATGATCTTGTCAGCCTGCCATTTTCGCCTCTGCAGGTGGTCCGCCATTTGCCTGGCCAGGGGGGCAACGAAAGCCCCGCCGCCACAGGCCGGGTCGATGGCCGAACCGGTTTCCCAGTCAAAGCCATTCTCGCAGGCCAGCGATATCAACCGGTCAACGAGCACCGGGGGTGTAAAGTAGATGCCGTTCTGGCTGCGTGTGGTTTCCGGCAAGAGATGGGCGTAGAGCGTGGCCAGTTGGTAAGCCGCCTGGGCTTCGTCCATGCTCGCGGCGGCTTTGCCCGTGGCCTGGGCCAGTTGCCGTATATCCTCGTCAAGCCGGAAATCCACGCTCGGGCAGACCCGCACGGGGCGATGCGGATGCAACTTCCGCCAGAATTCCCTGGCCGCCTGATGCACGTATTCACGGGCAAACCCGATCTGCCGTTCCTGAGAAAGCCGTGCGGCCCGATCGCGCAAACCGGCCCAGTCGATCCGCAGGACTGTCTCTGTGGGCGATCCGACGGCGGTGCGCATGAAGCGCCGCAGTTGCTCTTCCCGCAAATTGGTTGAGGCCAGGCCCGACATACCACCGTCCAATCCCGCAGATAGAAAGGTTCCACGCCTGCACGATTCTACGCCCTGCCCCGTCTGGCGGCAACAAAGAACAAGGACGAAAGCCGCCCCTGATCCCTTCAATTGACATTTGCCGACACCCAATTGACAATCCCCCCAAAGGAGCCGATGCGTGAGCCTGCCCCTACTGATCCCCGTGCGTAAACATCGCCTGCTGCCGGGGCGGTTGGCCTGGCCGGGCTGGACCACCGTCTTTCGCCAGGATGAGGACGCCCTGCCCGCCCGGGCTCTCCAGGCCCAGCTGGCGGGGCTGGGCATTCACGCCGAGTGGACCGGCCTGGCCGGCGGGGCGACCGTCCGCGCCCTGCGCGACAAATCCATCGCCTCGCCAGAGGGCTATCGGCTAATGGTCAAGCCGGGGGGCGTCGAGCTGCGGGCATCGACCGCCGCCGGGATTTACTACGCCTTTGCGACCCTGCGCGACCTGGTGGAACACTACGGGCGGCGCCTGCCCTGCCTGGCCATCGAGGACGAGCCCGACTTCGCCCGCCGCGGCGTCTATCACGACATCAGCCGCGACAAGGTGCCCTCCCTCCGCACCCTGCAGGAGTTGATCCCCCGCCTGGCCCGCTGGAAGATCAACGAATTCCAGCTTTACATCGAAAACGTCTTCCACTTTCCCAGCCATCCCGACATCGGCGCCGGCTACAGCCCGCTGACGGCCGATGACATCCGCCTAGTGCAGGAAACTTGCCGGCAGCACCACATCCGGCTGGTGGGCTCGCTGGCGAGTTTTGGCCACCTGGAGCGGATGCTGATGTTGCCGGCCTACAGCCACCTGGCCGAACTGCCCGGCAAGGGCCAGATGGGGCATTTGGGCACTATCTGCCCGACCGACCCGGCCAGTCTGGCGCTGATCCGCGCCCTGTACGCCGACTTCGTGCCGCTCTTTGACGCGGTGGATTTCAACATCTGCGGCGATGAAACCTGGGACCTGGGCAAGGGCCGCTCCCAGGCTCGGGCCAATCGCATCGGCGTCGGCCGGCTGTACCTGGAGTGGATCCTCAAGCTCCACCGCCTCTGCCAGCGGTACGGCAAGCGAATGAACATGTGGGCCGACATCGCCCTGCAGCACCCGGAGATTTTGCCCCTGCTGCCGCGCGACATCGTCATGCTCAACTGGGATTACGAGCCCGGCGGCCCGCGAATGACCCGCACGGGCGAGATCGCCGCCGCCGGCCTGCCACAGGTGGCCTGCCCCGGCACCCACGGCTGGCAGAGCCACGGCACGCGGCTGCAGACCGCCATGGGCAACGTCGCGCAGTTCGCCGCCCATGGCCGGAGCTGCGGCTGCGAGGGCCTGCTCAACACCGACTGGGGCGACTTCGGCCATCGCAATTTCCTGGGTGTAAGCCTGCACGGCTTCGCCCACGGCGCCGCCCACGCCTGGTGCGGCCGGAACGTGGAGGAAGCCAGCTTCACCCGCCGCTTCGCCCGGGCTGTCTTTGGCGATCGCGACGGACAGTTGGCGCGGGCCATTCAAACCCTGGGTGACTGCCCCACCTACTGCCTCTACCACTGCCTGGGCGAGACGCTATCGCCCTGGCAGGGGCCGCGCCCACGGCGGGGCATCGCCCAGGCCGATCCGGCCCTATTGGCCAATCGCGCGGAACAGATGCGCCATCTTCGACTGCCACCAGCGGGCAAATTGGGAACGCTCGCCGGCGCTGCCGGCAAGGCGCCATCCGCCCTGGCCGATTTCGAGCGCCTGGCCCTGGAGGAATTCGACCTTGCCCGGCGGACGGAGGAGCTTGCCTGCCGGCGGGCACTGGCTGGGCTGGACTACCGTGCGGGCAAAAACCTCTCTCGGCGGGTCCTGCTGGAGCAGGCCTCGGACATGTCGCAAATCATGGAGGAATTCACCGCCCTCTGGCACGCCCGCAACCGCCCCAGCCGCCTGGCTGACAACCTGGCCCTGCTGCGCCGGGCGATGAGCGAGGCCTTGCGCCTGGCCGGCACCTCTCAAAAGAAATCGTCCCTGCCCGACTCCCTAAAGCCTCGCGGGGCATCTAGCCGATAAGCGCCGCAACAATAGGCCGGCCGCTCGGCCCTTACAAGGGCAGCGCGGCGGATTGGTTCGCTGCGCCGGCGCGGGGCCTGTGGTACAATGTCCGCTATCCTTGGGAAAGGAACGGCACCGTGGCAAGCGCGGTCCTGGCAGGCATAACTTCATACACGCACGCGTGGCAGTTACCGATCCTCGCGGCTTTCCTTCTGGTCTGGCTGGTGGGCGGTTATTACCTGCAGCGCTGGCGGCTGGTCAAAGCCGCCCTCATATCCCGCACCAAGGTCGGCCTGCTGGCGGCGAAGATGAATTTCCTGGGCATTTTCGTCGGGCTGGCGGGCTTTGGCGTCATGTTCTTCCTGGCCTATGCCCTCAACCAAAGGGAGTTCATCGGCCGGTACCTGGTGGGCGCCTTGTCGATAGCCCTTGGGATTCCGACGCTGGTGCTGCTGAACTGGGTGGTGGGCATGGTGCTGCTGAAGGACGTGCCCGCCGGCGGTGTGCTGAAGCTGACAGCGGTTAACGGGCTGGCTGTATGCGTGCTTATGGCGGCCTGCGCGGCTGGGGCGGGGATTCCCGCCAACAGCATGCGCCAGCGCGAGAAGGCCCAGGATGATTGCCGCAACCAAATGGCCTTTGTATATGACGCTCTCCAGTCCTACAAGCGCAGCCATCCCGATCAGACGATCTCCGTTGCGGAACTGGTATCCAAGCAATTAATAGAAGCCAAGAAAACACTCTGCCCCGCGGGGCCGGTGGACGGCAATGAATATGTCTACGCCCCCTCGGCCGGCAACGATAAGGATGAAACCCGCATCCTGCTATGCGACCGCCAGCCCTTCCATGGCCATGGCGACGTCCGAATGGTCCTGCTGGACGACGCCACCCGCGGCCAGCCCCTGCCCAAGCCCCTGAGCGAACAGGAGTTCCAAAACCTGCTGGCCAAACCGGTCAACGCCGCCCTGGCCGAGCAACTCAAGAAATAGCGCTCATGCGCAGCCGATCGGGTAAAGTCCGCCGCCTTGGGGTCACGCCGCAGGAACTTCTACAGAGCAGGTTCCTGCTGGACTCTTCCCTTATCGAAAAGCCCTTGGACTTCCCGGCCATCTTTGGCAACGCGCTGCCGGTGGAACTGGAGATCGGCTCGGGCAAGGGCTCCTTTCTGCTCCGCCGGGCCAGCCAGCGGCCGGAGATTAACCTGCTAGGCGTCGAATGGGTGCAGAAGTACGCCCTCTACGGGGCCGATCGGGCCCGCCGGGCGGGACTGGGCAATGTCAAACTTGTCTGCGCCGACGCGGCCGGCCTCTTCAAAACCTCCCTGCCCGACCGCAGCCTCTGGCGCGTCCACATCTACTTTCCCGACCCCTGGCCCAAGAAAAAACACCACCGCCGGCGGCTCATCCAGCCGGAGTTCCTGCGCCACGTGCGCCGAGTGCTCAAGCTGGGCGGCTGGCTGGGCATCGTCACCGACCATGCCGACTACTTCCGCCAGATTTCCTCCGCCCTCTCGGCTGTGCGTGGCCTGGTCCCGGTCCCCTTCCACTCACAAACCCAGGATGGCCAATTGGTGGGGACCAACTTTGAACGAAAGTATTCCGCCGGCGGCAAGCCGTTCTACCGTCTGGCGGCACTTCGTTACAGGTGATTCAAAGACGAAGGGGCAGCTCTCAAGAAAGAAGAGCGACTAGGGTTTTTTGTAAGGATAAGGACATAGCCGTAGTAGGTATAGGGCGTGTTCATAACTAAGACACCCAGCCAGAGCAATATGTAACATTAGTGGAAACGGACAATTATATAAGGACATTAAG
>PMYM01000197.1 GCA_003171235.1 Phycisphaerales bacterium
ATGATCTCCATGGCCCGCACCTTAGGGGCGCCGCTGACGGTGCCCACGGGCAGGGCCGCCCGCAGGGCGTCGAAGGCCGTCTTGCCCGGCTGCAACTGGCCCTGCACGTTGGAGACGATGTGCATGACGTGGCTGTAGCGTTCCACGCTCATCACCTCGCCCAGTTTCACCGTGCCCGGCTGGGCCACACGCCCCACGTCGTTGCGGGCCAGGTCAACCAGCATGACGTGCTCTGCCCGTTCCTTCTCGTCGGCGAGCAGTTCCTTCTCCAGGGCGGCGTCCTGCTCGGGCGTCTTGCCGCGCGGGCGCGTGCCGGCCAGCGGGCGGTTGGTCACCANNAGGAACATGAAGGGCGAGGGGTTGACCACGCGCAGGGCGCGGTAAATGTCGAAGGGCCGGGCCTTGGTCGATATCCCCAGCCGCTGGGAGAGCACCACCTGGAAGATGTCGCCGGCGCGGATGTACTCGCGGCAGGTTTCCACCGCGGCCTCGTAGCCGGCGCGGGTGAAGTTGCTCTCGAAGGGTGCCTGGGGCAGGTGCTCCAGTTGGATTTCGCCCACCGCCTGGCCGTTGCCGCCGCGCAGGCGGTCGATGGTCCGCTCGATGGACTCGGTGGCCTCCTTGTAGGCCTGGCCGCAGTCGCCGGTGACGTGGGCGTTGCAGACGATCTTGATGGTCTTGGAGACGTGGTCGAAGATGACCATCGTGCGGTACAGGCCGAAGGACAGGTCCGGCAGGTGCAGGTCGTCGGTGGGCCCCTCGCCCAGCCGCTCGTAGTACCGCACCATGTCGTAGCCGGCGTAGCCGACCACCCCGCCGGTGAAGCGCGGCAGGTTTTCCAGGCCCACGGCGCGGTAGGGCTTCATCAGCGCCTCCAGCTCGCCCAGCGGGTCGTGGGACTGCTTCTGGACCGGCTTGCCGCCGCGTGGGCGGATGACGACCTGGTCGCGCGTGGCGGTGAAGGTGGACTGGGGATCGGCGGCTACGAAGCTGTAGCGTGCGATGCGCTCGCCGCCCACCACGCTCTCCAGCAGGAAGGCGTTTGCGGCCGGGGCGAAGCCCGGGGGGAAGGCCAGCCGCTGGTAGGCCGTCACCGGCGTCAGGGCGTCGGCCAGCAGTTGGCGGTACACGGGGATGGTGTTGCCCTTTTCAGCCAGGGCGCAAAAATCGGTGAAGTTGGGATAGTAGTGTTTCATGGATTTCGCTCGCTATCGGCACGCATTGTAGCACGTGCCATTCTCAGGTCATGTTCAGGCCCGCGGAAATGGCCGGGCCGCCAGGCCGGCCTGCCGGCCGGTCCACGCCAATCAGGCCGGAAAATCCCGGGCGGGACTCCCCGGCCAAAGCCATGACCAGTTGTGCGAGCGATGCTGCATGAATGGTATATTCTACCTGCCGGCGGCGATTCTGCCAATAGCAAGAAACACCACTTGCGGAAATCATACCCTGACAAAAACCCGAAGCACGAAGCTCGAAATCCGAAACAAACAGCAAACTACAAATTCAAAACCGGCAAAACGAACGTCTCTGGTTAAAGTGGACCGTCCCCGTGTATTGGTTCGGGATTTCTCTTCTTGCTTATTGTTTCGGATTTCGTGCTTCGGATTTCGTATTTTGAAGGCGAAAGCCGACCAAAAAGCAAGAGTTTCACGCCTAGCTTGGCCGCTCCAGCAGCAGGAAGAACTCGTAGTTGCCGCCCTTGCCCTTGAGCGGGCTCTGGACCACCTGCCGCACGGGGTAGCCCATCTGCTCCAGTTCGGTTCGCACGCGCTGGCCGACGGCCTGGGCCGCCGGCAGGTCCAGGGGCTGGGTCTGGGCCTTGCGCTGGAGTTTTTCCAGCTCGTAGTGGGGCTTGAGCAGCGAGACGATCCGCCCGAGGGGCCTGAGCCACTTCCAGGCGGCCGGCACGCTCAGCCGCTGGGGTGTGAAGGCCACGTCGATGACCACCAAGCTCACCGGCTCGGGCGGCGGCTCATACAAGGCGTTGGTCCGCTCCATGACCACGACGCGGGGATCCTTGCGGAGCTTCCAGGCCAGTTCGCCATACCCGGTGTCCAGGGCATAGACCTTGGCCGCCCCCAGCCGCAGCAGGCAATCGGTGAACCCCCCGACGTTGGCTCCGAAGTCGGCGCAGACCAAGCCTGTGACGTCCACCTGCAATTCCGTCAGGGCGGCGTAGAGCTTGTCCCCGCCGCGGGAGACGAACGGGCCGTCAGTAAACTTGGCCATGGCCGACCTTCCTGGGTGTCGCGGGCATCTTGCCCGCGTTTTCGACTGGCGCGGGCGGGACGCCCGCGACACCATTTACGCCCGCGCAAAGAAACCGCTCGCACAGGGCGAGCGGCGGGTGTCGCGGATGAGGGCTACTTGGGCTCAGCCGCCGGGGCGGCAGAGAGCTTGTTGAGCTTCTTGGCCAGCCGGCTCTTCCTGCGGGCGGCGGTGTTCTTGTGCACCGTGCCATGGGCGGCCGTGCGGTCAACAATCTTATAGACCTTCTTGAGCTGCTCGGCGGCCTTATCCTTCTGCCCGCCCGACAGGGCGGAATGAAAGTCGCGGATGATGTCCTTAATCGCCTCTTTGCGCCGCCGGTTCCGCAGGCGGCTCTTGATGTTCTGGCGAATGCGCTTCTTGGCCGAACTCGAATGTGCCAACTGGAATCTCCTTAAGCCTTCCTAAAACACAACCTTCCCCGCCCTGACGGACGGGCCGGGCATTATACAGCCTTGCCCGCCGCGGGCAACAGAAGTTTTCCCGCCCCGGCTGGCCGTTTTCATCATACCCGCCTTCGGGCATTGGGCGGCGGCGAGGGGGCCTTTGGCGGTTACTTAAAATGCTCCAACAGCTCCACTATCACGCCCAGATCCTTGGCGCTGTCGACGTAGCCGCTGCACCCGTTGGTGAAGTCGCTGCGCTGCAGCGTGGGCAGCCCCTGCTTGCTGAGGCCTGCCAGCGCGGCGTCCATGCCCTTGATGCGGAAGGCGATGTGATGCACGCACGGGCCGCTGCGGTCCAGCACCTCCTGCCAGACGCTGGGCCCGCCCACCGGCTCGATCAGCTCCAGGCTCACCTGGCCCAACTCGAAAAAAGCCAGCTTGGCCCGGGCGTCGGTGCTCTGGCCGCGGTAGTTGATGTGCGACTCCTCCTTGGGCCCTGTCATGTGCCAGGCCGGGGGCGGCGCGCCCAGCACCCCGGCCCATTTCTTAATGGCCGCTTCGATGTCCCGCACCACGATAGCCACCTGACAGACTGCGTTTTCGCCCAGGGCCATGTGCTTCTCCTTTAGAGCAGTTTTCATGCTTACTCCATTGGTACCTCTGGAACCATATCCTATCTGGAGGCAGTATAGTTGTTCTAGCTGTATCCGGTTCTTTCGGTTCCACGACTAATATCCCCCGATGAAACTGGCGTAGCGCGGGCGAAGGCACGACCAGGCCCGAAGTGGCCGGCAAGAGCTTAGCCGGGGGTGGAGCGGCGACATGTTTCCTTTTTTGTCGCCGCGCAACCCCCGGTCACCGGCACGCAACAGGACAGAGCGAGTGCCGTGGTCGCACCTGGGAACTGGCCTGACTCGCGTTGCCGTGGTCTAGCCGCGCCTCCCCCGCCGATCACGCCATCGGCAGGAAGGAACCGTTCGCGTGGGTGGTCACGCCACTGCCTCTGGCTTTATCGGCATCTCGTACCGGGGGCTGCGCTGCGCCCGGCTGCGCCGTTGCTCGCTCCGCCCCCGGCTAACTTCTTGTCGGCCCATCCGGGCCTTGATGTTGCGATGTGTTGGCCTCTCCGCACCCGGCTGGATTCGTGTCGTCGCCTATGAATTGGACTATCAGTTAGAATAACTCTCTCCGATTTGTCCAGAGCCGGACTCACACCGCCACAATTGTCTGGCGCATCCTTCGCCGTTGCCGCAAGCAGAGATAGAAGCCGTCATCGCATTACGGAAATTGCGCATTTATACTAAGAGCCTATCCTAATAA
>PMYM01000090.1 GCA_003171235.1 Phycisphaerales bacterium
GCTACAGGCTTCTGCAAACTGCTTTAGCCGGGGGTGGAGCGGCGACGTTTTCTCTCTTGTCGCCGCGGAACCCCCGGTCGTGGCCCGCTCAGGAAGGCAAAGCGAGTGACGTGGTCGCACCTGGGGGCTGGCCTGACTCGCGATGCCGTGGCCAAGCCGCGCCTCCCCGGCCAATCACGCCATCGGCAGGGAAGAATCTGCCCCTTGGGCGATCAAGCCACTGCCTCTGGCGTTGTTGGCGGCCTTTACCGGGGGCCGCGCTGCGCCCGGCTGCGCCCCTCGACTGCGCTCGGGACTTGCCGTTGCTCGCTTCGCCCCCGGCTAAATTCTTGCCGGCCCATCCGGGCCTTGATTTTCCGAGGCCTTGACCAGTTAGCCTTCGCAGGATTCTTACTGTCGCACGTGGACTGGATAATCCGCGGGAACAGCGTTTCTTGATTTGCCCGGAACCCAGCGCACACCTCCGCGGCAAATTGGTGCACCCATTTTGTTTTAGCCCCCTTCGCGCCTCTTGTTTTTTCTCCGCCGGGGCGGCACAATACCGGGCTCTCGCGGCGAGCCCGCACCCATCAGGCAGGACGGGCCGCCCAAAGAAAGGAACAAGTGCAGTGGCCACAGTTGAACAGCGCGTCGTGAACGTGACGGCCAAGGTGCTGGGCCTGGAGCCCGGCCGGATCAAGCTTACCGACTCCTTCTCCGCCGACCTGGGCGCCGAGAGCGTCCAGTCCATCGAGCTGGTCGCCAATTTCGAGCGCGAGTTCGGCATCGAGATGGACGAGGAGCAGGCGCTGTCGGTGGACAGCGTGGGGGCGGCCATCGAATTCATCACCCAGGTCTGCAAGCAGCAAGGCGTGGCGATCTAAGCAGCCGGCGATTCGCGTCGCCGGCGGCGGCGCCCCTTTTTGTCCCCCGGCCGCCCGCGACGACCAGGCCGATTGCCGGTCGGCCAGCCCAAGGAGCCCCCGATGAAACCCAAAAAACCGCATCCGCTGGTGGAGATTCCAGAGCCCAACCTGCTGGAGCGCACCTTCGATTACGACCTGCCGCCGATGGTCCACTTCGACGGCCCGGTGATCGAGGTCATCGACGGCCAGGAGGTGCGCTTCGACCCCCAGGCGCTCAAGACGCGCGACATCGTCATCACCGACACCACCTTCCGCGACGGCCAGCAGGCCCGCCCGCCCTACACCCCAGAGCAAATGGAGCGCATCTACGCCCTGCTGGGGCGGATGGGCGGCCAGAACGGCGTCATCCGCCAGACGGAATTCTTCCTCTATACCAAGAACGACCGCGAGGCCCTCGACCGCTGCCGCGCCCTGGGCTACAAGTACCCCGAGTGCACCGGCTGGATCCGCGCCGTCAAGGGCGACTTCCGCCTGGTCAAGGAAGCCGGCCTGAAAGAGACCGGCATGTTGACCAGTTGCTCGGACTACCACATCTTCTATAAGTTGAAGAGCGACCGCAAGCGCATCATGGAGACCTACCTGGAGGTGGTGGACGCGGCCCTGGAAAACGGCATCCGCCCCCGTTGCCACCTGGAGGACATCACCCGGGCCGACATCGACGGCTTCGTGCTGCCCTTCGTGGACAAGCTCATGGAGCGGGCCGCCCAGGTGCCTGAGCACCTGACGCCCAAGATCCGCCTGTGCGACACCATGGGTTTTGGCCTGTCCTACCCCGGGGCCGAGCTGCCGCGCAGCGTGCCCAAGCTGATCTACAAGCTCAACGTCGAGTGCGGCGTGCCCAGCGACCGGCTGGAGTGGCACGGGCACAACGACTTCCACCGCGTGCACGTCAACGCCGCCACCGCCTGGCTGTACGGCTGCAACGCCGCCAACACCACGCTGTTCGGCTTTGGCGAGCGGACGGGCAACCCGCCGCTGGAAGGGGCGCTGTTCGAGTACATCAGCCTGAAGGGCGGGCTGTGCGGCATCGACACCACGGCCATCACCGAGGCGGCCGATTACATGCGCTCCATCGGCCTGCCCATCCCCGACAACTACCCCTTCGTGGGCAAGGGTTTCAACACCACCCGGGCCGGCATCCACGCCGGCGGGCTGCGCAGCGACGAGCGCATCTACAACATCTTCGACACCGCCCGCCTGCTCAACCGCCCGCCCCGGGTGGCCATCACCGACAAGACCGGCGCCGACGGCGTGGTCATGTGGGTCAACGAGTTCTTCAGCCTCAAGGGCGAGCAGCGCATCAACAAGATCAAGTGCCACGCCGTGGCCCGCTGGGTGCTGGACCAGTACGAAGTCCATGGCCGCCTGACCGCCATCGGCGACGACGAGCTGGAGGCCAAGGTCAAGGAACTGATGCCCGACGTTTACGCCCGGTACAAGTCGGACGATTAATCGCCCCGGCAGAGGAGCATGGATTTGATTTATGGACCTGACTTGCGGCATCGGTTGGATTCATAGCCCCCGACGTAAGTCGGGGGTTCTTTTTTGGTTGCGAGTTGTGAGTTGCGGGTTGTGGGTTGTTGATTGCGGGTTCTCGGTTGCCGGTTGTGACTTTCTTTGCAGGACTTGTCGAGTCCCTTGGGGACGTGCCATTTCAGGCCGGGGCGGCAGCCCCGGCAGCAGGATCGGCGCCGCGGATAAAGAGCCATCCCCTTGTGAGCCGACACGACAGGTTCGTGATGGCGATCCCGACATTGTCCAAGTTATTGATGGCATCAGTCGGAATCTCCGAACGTCCGCCCGCCAGTAGGTTCATCGCCAGCGGACGCCTTTCACCACGCAGATCGGCGGATGGCTTCGTAGGAGGCTCGGCGTGATCATCCCTTTCCCGGGATTTCCATCCCGGTCTTGAATGGCGCGGCCCCTGCCGGGGCCAAGGAAAGGTTGCTCCGAAATACCGGAACTACTCAACACCGCTAAGTAGCAGGCCCTACCGGCTTTCGTGTTCATAGCCCCCGACGTAAGTCGGGGGTTCTTTTTTGGTTGCGAGTTGTGGGTTGTGAGTTGCGGGTTGAAGGTTGCCCCCTTCTTAACCCACAACCGATAACCCGCCCCCATAGCGGCAAAGCACGGCATTCTTGTAGAATAGACCCGTTTGTGGCTTGCATAAACCGGCCCGGAATGGTACTGGTTGTACCCCTTTATGCGGAACAGGCCCGCCCCGTCCGTAGAGGGCCGCGAAATGGAGACAGCAGTGGTCGATGCCGACGCCGTCAGGACAAGTGCCCCCTCCAAGGACGATCCAGCCAATCTGGAAGCGCTGTTCTACCCCCAGTCCATTGCCGTGCTGGGCGTCACCCAGACCCCCGGCACCGTGCCCTACGACATCTTCTACAACATCCTGGCCAGCGGCTACCAGGGGGTGATCTACCCGGTGGCCCCGGGCAAGCGCTCCATCTGCTCGGTGCGGGCCTACCGCTACATCACCGACATCGACGACCAGGTTGACATGGCCGTGATCGTCTTCCCCGCCAGCGTGGTGGACAAGGCCGTCGAGCAGTGCGGGCGTAAGGGCGTCAAGGGCGTGATTATCATCTCGGCCGGCTTTCGCGAGGTCGGACCCGAGGGCGTCAAGCGCGAGCAGCGGATCAAGGACCTCTGCCGACAGTACAACATCCATCTCATCGGGCCAAACTGCCTGGGGCTGATCAACACCGACCCGGCCAGCCGGCTCAACGCCAGCTTCGCCCGCAAGATGCCCGCCCAGGGGCGGATCGCCTTCTTGAGCCAGTCGGGCGCCCTGTGCACAGCCGTGCTGGACTACGCCCGGGGCAAGGGCATCGGCTTTTCCAAGTTCGTCAGCTTCGGCAACAAGGCGGGGGTGACCGAGATCGAGCTGATGCAGTACCTCCACCGGGATCCGCAGACCGACGTCATCCTGCTGTACCTGGAGGAGCTGCGCAACGGACGGGCGCTGATCGAGGCCGCCCGTGCCATCACCCGCGGGGCCGGGGCCAAGCCCATCCTGGTCATCAAGTCCGGGCGCACCCCCCAGGGCGCCCACGCCGCCGCCAGCCACACCGGCTCGCTGGCGGCTGAGGACAACATCTGCGAGGCCGTCTTCCGCGAGGCCGGCATCATCCGCGTGCCCTCCATCGAGGAGCTTTTCAACACCGCCATCATGCTCACCGGCCAGCCCATGCCCAAGGGCCGCCGCCTGGCCATCGTCACCAACGCCGGCGGGCCGGGCGTCATGGCCACCGACGCCGCCGTCTCGGTGGGCCTGGAACTGGCCCGCTTAAACGAGGGCACCACCCGGCGCCTGCGCGACAGCCTGCCCGCCACCGCCAACATCAAGAACCCCGTGGACGTCATCGGCGACGCCCGTAGCGACCGCTACACCGCCGCCCTGGACGCGGTGCTGGCCGACCCCGGCGTGGACGAGGTGCTGGTGATCCTCACCCCCCAGTCCATGACCAACATCGAGGACATCGCCCGGGCCGTCGTCAGCATTCGCGGGCACTGCCACGACAAGCTGCTGTCGGCCTCGTTCATGGGGGCCTCCGACGTGAATGTGGGCGTGGACATCTTGCAGGCGGCGGGCATCCCCCACTACATCCTGCCCGAGTGGGCCTGCCGGGCCATGGCCAACGTCGAGCAGGTCCGCCGCTGGATGAGCCAGGGCAACGGCCAGGACCCACCCCTGCGGGTGGACGCCGCCGCCGCCGCCGCCCTGCTGGCCGCCTGCCCCGAAGGCTACATGCGCGAGGACCATGCCCTGGCGGCGCTGCAGGCGTATGGCCTGCCGGTGCCGGAATTCAAGCTTTGCGCCACGGCCGACGAGGCGGTGGCCTTCGCCGACCGCATCGGCTACCCGGCGACCCTGCGCGTGGTCAGCCCGGAAGTGATCCACAAGTCCGAGGTCAAGGGCATAGCCCTGAACCTGGAGGGCCCGCAGGCGGTGCGCGAGGCCTTCGCCCGCATCCAGGGCAATGTGAAGGCCGCCCTGCCCCAGGCCAAGATCATGGGCATGCTGGTGCGGCGGATGATCCCGGCGGGGCATGAGGTCATCCTGGGTGCCAAGCGCGACGCGGTCTTCGGCCCGACGCTCATGTTCGGGCTGGGCGGAATATTCGTGGAGATATTCAAGGACGTGACCTTCGCCCTGGCCCCGCTGTCCTCGGGGACGGCCTCACGCATGTTGCGCGAGGTGCGCGCCTTCCAGATCCTCGACGGCGCCCGCGGCCAGGCCAAGGCCGACATCGCCGGCATCGAGCAGGCCCTGCGCCGACTGGGCCAACTGGTGCATGACTTCCCGCGCATCGCCGAATTGGATGTCAACCCGCTGATCGTGGGTCCGGCCCAGCAAGGCAACGCCGTCGCCGACGTGCGCATCCGCCTGGCCGGACAGGACCAATAGTGCGCCGTACAATCGGAGTGCCAATGGACAGGAAAGAAATTCAGGACCGCGTCGTCAAGATCGTCTGCCAGGTGCTGAAGGTTGACCCAGCCACGGTCAAGCCCGACAGCAACTTCATCTTCGACCTGGGGGCCGAGAGCACCCAGTCGGTGGCCCTGGTCGGGGCCTTTGAAGAGGAGTTCAAGATCGAGCTGGACGGCGAAGCCGCCCTGTCGGTCCAGACGGTGGGCGACGCCGTGGATTTTGTCGGCAAGTACGTCAAGTAGCCGGCCAGCCCCCAGCCCGCCGGCCAGGCGCCGGTAACGTGAAGCCCCCGGCTTTGCCGGACTACGGGCTGCCGGTTGATATTGAGCGTCCCCAAGAGGTGTTATGGACGAGCGGGAAATTCAGCAACGCATTGTCAAGGTGATCTGCCAGGTGCTCAACCTTCCGCCCGAGAAGGTCACCCGGCGCAGTAATTTTATATTCGACCTGGGGGTGGAAAGCACCGAGTCCATCGCCCTGATGACCGGCTTCGAGCGGGAATTCGGAATCGAGATGGAACACGAAGACGCCCTGCAGGTGCAGACCGTCTCCGAGGCGGTGGACTTCATCCGCAAGTACCTCCAACGCCAGGTGAGTTGATTCCGCCCGCCGGCGGGCGGAGACCAAGGCCAAGCCTGTAGGTCGGGCATGTGTATAGA
>PMYM01000006.1 GCA_003171235.1 Phycisphaerales bacterium
ATAATCGCTGTGGCACGACAATCCAGCAGGATTAGACTTGACAAAAGTGCCAAATGCTCGCAGACTAAGGGGAGATCGATCCCATCTAACTAAGGGAGGTATGCATGAGCGTCAGTACTATGCTTGCAGGCCCGGAAATTCAGGACGCCCTTTTCGGCGAAGGGCAGGTCGCGACCATCACGGAAGACACTCAACCTCAGACTGATTGTCTTTGCACCTGCTCCTGCCGATCGTCTTCCGTCAAGGTAGGCAACGCCAATATGAACTCCGCCAATCTTTGGGCCGGCTCCATGCCCACAGGATAGAATTCGTCGGCAGCAAGCCCAAGGGGAGTTTTGCATTCTCGCGGGAACAACGGGCTTCGCGAATCGTTTCGACCCTGCCTTAGCTGTTCTTACGGGAGCGGGTGTTATGCTGTGACAGTCGCATGGGAAGGGCTTACCCTGTGCTGGCTGCGCAGTCGTGGGTTGCCGTCGGACGACGACGGGGAGCGGCATTTTTGCCGGCATTTCGCCTGGGCGAACTGGAACGAGCAATCCACCTTCGGAATTTGCCGTAATCAGCTACCCGCTCATTCATCAGCAGTTCTATCCCTATTAGGAATCCCCCTCCCAACCGCCCCGCGCTTCTTAACCACCGGGTTGTTCCAAACAGGCTGATTAGCTCAGGTTTCTTCCCCTTCACGGACAGCACCATATCCACCCGGATCAGCTTGCCTGGGGGGAAGCCGTGTGGGCATGAAAGGCAGCTAAATTCAACCGTCTGTCACGTTCTACCGAGCACCTCCGGCGATCACGGTGGAGTTGCCGTCGATTGGCGCAACCTATCGGCCGGCACGTCCCTGATCTGCAAATCACCGTAGACGGCTCGGCAGGAGGCCGAGCCTGTCGGCCGCCACCAGCAAACGATGGCGGAGGCGTCTCCGAGTTTTACTCCGGCGCCTGTATACTGCCACTGGCCGGCAGCACGCACCTGCTCGATAAACGCCAGGCCGCGCAGGCAGTCGCGATACGTTTTTCTGGCTTGATCGTCATCGATCTTCCCGTGCGTTACCGTTGGTATGGCGACGCCATGCCCGGTCTCAGGCACGACAGCAGTACCTTCCGTATGGAGCACTAATCTCAGGATTGTCTGGGAATCCATGCCTGAGGGGAATGATCTGCCTCCCAATTGGGCGCAGATCCTCAGAAGCCCCACCAGAGACTCTTCCGACGGGCTGCGTGTATAGTCCTCCAACGTGTAGCCGGGAGGGGCTTGCAGGGCGAATTCCGAATCCGGAATCGAAAGGTTCCAGGAAAAGTTCTCCAGGACGGTGACAACCTCTCCCTCTTCCGCCCCCTGGCGCTTGACTTCAATCCGAACAGGCAATTCATCCTGTGGATCGACCCAGACCCGCATCGACCCGTCTTGAAGGGTGACCTGGTAAAGCAGGGTTTCTCGGGAACCCAGTTTCTCTCGGCCAACCAGACGGCCGCCCGAGACGTCGGCGTTCTTCAACCGATCAAGAGGATCGTCATCCACGCTGCCGGAGGACAGCGGGATCAGCCTGGCCGTCTTAGTGGCCGGAATCAGGGTTAAACCCATGTTCACACGGTGGTCCATGACCTGGATTCTGCCGTCGGGCCTGGTCACTCGCGTGCTGCCTGGGCTTGACATCTGGACATGGAGTCTTGTTTCCGGGGAGGCAGGTGCGAGCAAGATCTGGTCGAAGACAACCGTATTGGCCTGCCGGACGCGGCGGAGCACCTCGGCAAAATCGGCCGTCGCAGAGCTGACTCCTCCACCCAGCATCCACCATCCGGCGATTACCATCGCCACCGCGAGGGCCGCGATCGGCACCGTCCGCCACAGCCACCAGCGGATCGGCCGAGAAAAGCGGCTGGCGGCAGGCTTGGCAGCCTGTACCCGCATCGCCGCCTTCATACGGGAAAACAGCCTTTCCTCAAACCCCGGCGGCAGGCTGGTGTCCGGCCCGGAGGCCCCAAGCAGCTTTCCAAAGGCTTCTTCGTCATGCTTGTTCATGGCGTTCCCTATAGTCTTAGGAGCTTTTGTCGCAACGCCGCGACCGTTCGCAGGAGCTCCACCCGAACAGTGACGTGCGCCATCCCCAGTACCTTTGCAATAGCCTTAGTCTCGAATCCCTCAAAGTACCGCAGCACGATTATAGCTTGTTGTCGCTCGGACAATTCCCTGATAGCCGCGTAGAGCACCGGCCAGTCCAGGCGTTCCAAACCGGGGGGTTCTTGCCCCGAGCTGCCTTGTCCAATCCCGGCCAAAGCCTCGCCGATCTGCTTCTGTCGCCTGGCGTTTCGAAGAAAATCAGCTATGACGTTGCTGGCGGTACCATAGAGCCAGTTACGGATTGCCTTTCGGCTCTTGCCCTTTAGCGAGGGATACCGCTCCACCAGCCGCAAGAAGACGGCCGAAGTCGCATCTTCCGCCAAATTCGTTACGAACAGCCGGCGCAAGCAATAAGCATAAATCTCCCTGACGGAAGACCCGTAAACCTCAGCAAGTTCCGCATCGTTGTCGCTAGACACTGGTCGCCACAGTTAGCCCGATATCTCCCCGCGGCAATTTCAGTCTCTACCTATTTAAGGTGGAAAACCTGCCCGCATGTTACAAGTTCCTGGAGAATATTATGCTTTTGCAGTGCTGGTGGTCGATCCGGTGATCTGCGGGCCTGCCGTTCCCCCTGGGCAGGCCCTCTCTCCTTGCACGCCGAACCGTCTCCGCGCCATGGGCCACCTGTTCGAGGCCGAAGACGAGTCGCAGGCATGGCCGGACCTGCACGACGCCATCCGCGAGGTCCATAGCATTGGCTTACGTGTGCTGACGACAGGATGCCCGGTGTCCCTGGATTTCAAAACCAGCGTGGGATAATGAGAAGAGGCCCAAAAGACGGGCCTTTTCGCGTAGTGCAGTGCTGCACTGCCCCCCAGACTGCCACCTGAATCGTAATCCTCCAATTTCGAGCAAACGATTCCAGGACTATTTCGGGGACGTGTCTCATCCCGTCCGCCATCACGGTCTGACCGACAACCGCCCGCCCTTCCTGGCCACATGGTCCATCATGCGGACGAGCCGAGCGCCATGATCAAGCGCCGCGCCTCGCGTCCACTGGAAACAGACGATGCGACCCACTTCCGCGACTCATCTTCAAGGGTTGCCTACGCTCGTACCCTCGCCAGGCGCAGCCGCTTAGCGATGTGCCGTAGCCTGGCATCGACCTCATGCTTCAGTCCGATGAGCTGCTCGATGCCCAGAGCCCTAACGTCCAGCCCGGCGGACGTGATAGCAGGGCGGCCAGGCTGACCAGCGGTCCTGCCGGCCTTCCAGGCCTTTACGCTCTTGCTGTGGGCAGCGCCGGCATGGCGGGCCAGGTGCATGGCGAACTTGAACTTCCGCCCGCAGGTCGGGCAGGTGAATCCACCCTTGGCGCGACCGGCCTTGCCGGCCGCCTTGGCCCTTCGTTTGCGGCGATGCTGCTTGCCGAAATGGATTTTCAGTGCCAGGTCGTTCTTGAACTCTCTGTCACAGACTGAACACTTTGGCATTTGTGTCTCCTAGGGGCAGGTAGAAGTGATTGTCCCACTCAGCTCGCAGGCGTCAAACTTCTTCTTGCGGAAGAGGTGGCTGCAGTCTACCACAGCCAAGCCGCAGCGTAATCCGAAAAGGTGCGACCACACCTGTCGCAGCCCCGCGCTAACTTGGAATCGAACAGGCCATGCCAACGTTTGACAGCATCTGGCAGTTGCGGTTATGATCTCCGCCGCCCATCCTTGAGGTAAAAGGGGCGGCCAGTCTTGCGGGCGGAGAGGATTGCGCATGGCCAAGCCAACCGACGCGGTGTTGACCATCGGCGAGTTAGCCGAGTACATGAAACTGTCGAAATCGACCCTTTACCACTTCGCACGCAACGGCAAGGTGCCCGGCGTCAAGGTCGGCCGTCACTGGCGGTTCCACAAGGCGGCCATCGATGAGTGGATGCGCAAGGGCGGCCGATTCACAATCGGCGGCAAGGAGTAGGACCGCAGAATGGAAAACGGACAACTCAACTGGATCGCCAGCTTCATCTGGAACATCGCCGATGATGTTCTCCGCGACATCTACGTCCGCGGCAAATACCGCGACGTGATTCTGCCGATGACCGTCATTCGCCGCCTGGACGCCCTTCTGGAGCCCACCAAGCAGGCCGTCTTGAAGATGAACGAGCAGCTCGACAGGGCCAAGATCGCCAACAAACACGCGGCCCTGTGTCAGACCGCTGGCCAAGCCTTCTATAATGCATCCTCCTTCACGCTCCGTGACCTCAAGGCCCGCGCCAAGCAGCAGCAACTCAAGGCCGACTTCGAGGCGTTCATGGACGGCTTCTCGCCCAATGTTTAGGAAATCCTGGAGAAGTTCAAGTTCCGCAACCAGATTCCGACCCTCGTCGAGGCCGACATCCTCGGCAGTCTGATCGAGAAGTACCTGGATTCCTCCATCAACCTCAGTCCGAAACCGGTGCTCGACGTCGATGGCAAGGAGCGCCTGCCCGGCCTGGACAACCACGCTATGGGCACGATCTTTGAGGAGCTTATCCGCCGGTTCAACGAAGAGAATAACGAAGAGGCCGGCGAGCACTTCACGCCCCGCGATGTAATCAAGCTTATGGCCAACCTGATCTTCTTGCCGGTGGCCGGCCAGATTGAGTCGGGCACGTATCTCGTCTACGATGGCGCGTGCGGTACAGGCGGCATGTTGACGCTCGCAGAGTCAACCCTAGCCCGCCTGGCCGCCGAACACGGTAAGGACGTGTCCATCCACCTTTTCGGCCAGGAATGCCAGCCTGAGACTTACGCCATCACGAAGGCCGACCTGCTGCTCAAAGGCGAAGGCGATGAAGCTGAGAACATGAAGTACGGCTCGACGCTCTCCGCCGATGCCTTCCCGGCCCGCGAATTCGACTTCATGCTCTCCAACCCACCTTACGGCAAGAGCTGGAAGTCGGACCTGGAACGGATGGGCGGAAAGGACGGCATCTCCGACCCTCGCTTCACCGTCCAGCATGGTGGCGACGAACTGAGCCTCGTCACGCGCTCCAGCGACGGCCAGCTTCTGTTCCTGGCCAACAAGCTGGCCAAGATGAAACACAACACACCGCTGGGCAGTCGCATCACCGAGGTCCACAATGGCTCGTCGCTGTTCACCGGCGATGCCGGCCAAGGCGAGAGCAACATTCGCCGTTGGATCATCGAGAACGATTGGCTGGAAGCCATCATCGCGCTGCCGCTGAACATGTTCTACAACACCGGCATCGCTACCTATATCTGGGTTCTCACCAACCGCAAGCCCGAGGCCCGCAAGGGCAAGGTGCAGTTGGTCGATGCCACGGGCATCTTCCAGTCGCTGCGCAAGAACCTCGGCAAGAAAAATTGCGAGTTCTCGGACCAGCAGGTTCAGCAGATCACGGAGATGTTCCTGGCGTTCCAGGAAAACGAACAGTCCAAGGTGTTCCCCAATGAGGTATTCGGCTACTGGAAGATCACGGTCGAGCGCCCGTTGCGTTTGGCAACGCACGCCCCGGCCGAGAAGGTCGCCGCCTTCAAGAAGGCCGCGGACAAGAAGCTGCATCAGCCGGCCGACTTGCTCATGGGCATCGCGGGCGGCGCCCAGCCGCACAAGGACTTCAACGTCGTGCGGCAGCGTTTCGAGGCAGCACTGAAGAAGATGGACCTGAAGCTCAAGCCTGCCGACCTAAAGGCCATCTACGCCGCGTTCACGGCCAAGGACGAGACGGCCGAGCCCGTCATCAAAAAGAAGACCAAGGACGCCGTGGAATACGAGCCTGACTCGGACCTGCGCGACACCGAACAAGTGCCGCTGCTGGAGGAAGGCGGTATCGAGGCGTTCTTCCAGCGGGAAGTGCTCCCCCACGTGCCCGATGCCTGGATCGACCACGACAAGACGCAGATCGGCTACGAGATTTCCTTCACTCGGCACTTCTACAAGCCGACGCCGCTGCGGTCCCTAGAGGAGATCAAAACCGACCTTCAGGCTCTCCAAAAGGAATCTGAGGGCCTGCTGGAACAGATCATGGGGGGCGAATAATCATGGTCGAGCCTGGGACATCACCAGCCTTTATCCAATGGCGCATTCATTCTTGGCGGGCAGCTGTTGAGCTTGCGAGCCATATGCACGGTTGGCTCTACCGGGGACATGCCAACGAAGGCTGGGGACTGACCACTTCGCTGGAACGCACGGCTAAACAGTATAACTGCCCTGAGATCACTCTTGGAGAGCAAGAGGAGGAAATTCTCAATCAATTCAAGAGACAGGCCCATCAGCACATCGCCAGCCCGCCGGGACGCGAGGAGAACGTAGAGTGGCTGTCTTTGATTCAGCATCACGGCGGACCAACACGTCTTCTGGATTTCACAAGCTCCTTCTACGTTGGTGCGTTCTTTGCCATGGAAGATGCAGTCGGTAACGCTGTAGTGTGGGCAATCAACCGGCAGCACCTTGATAACCATCTTATGAACCTTACCGATCAGCCCGAACTGGCCGACCACGATCCCACTGTTCGAACGTCAGCTGTCAGAGCGGCAGAAAGATGTATTCGGCCTTCTACTCCCAGGGCAATGCAAGAACTGGGGGATGCGTTAAATGCCGAAAGGCCACAGCAATGGGAACCCGATCCTGTTATCGGAGCTCCAAACGTCCTGGCAGTTAAGCCTTGGCGACTGAATCAGCGAATGATCATCCAGCAGGGATGGTTTCTGTTCCCGACTTCACTGGACGCTTCCTTTCAGCACAACCTTTGTGGCGCGCTAGGAGTCCCGGGACAAGAGTTGCCCGCCAAGACGCCGAAGACCAATCTAACCGAGATCAAGGAATTGCTTAGTAATCCGGAAAGCAACCTGGCCATTCTGAAGATGGTTTTCCCACGAGATGTACATCTGGATGCAATGCGCGACCTCCAGCGGATGAACATTACCGCAGCCACGCCCTTCCCCGGTCTGGACGGCTTCGCACGCAGCCTGCGTTTTTCACTCCGTATTTTCGATGATCTGGCGGAGGCGGAGCGATGAAGCCTTATACAGAGTACAAGGACTCCGGCCTGCCATGGCTTGGCCGGGTACCGGCGCATTGGGGCCTGGTGCGCATGAAGCACCTGATGAGGGAGCGAAACGTTCGTGGATATCCGGATGAACCGTTCCTCGCAGCTACTCAGACTAAGGGCGTGGTTCGAAAGGAGGACTACGAGAATCGGACCGTGCTTGCCCTAAAGGACCTGCATCTGCTAAAGCTGGTCGAGGAGGGCGACTTCGTCATCAGCCTCCGATCATTCCAGGGCGGCATAGAACATGCGCGGCATCGCGGAATCATCAGTCCTGCGTACACTATTCTGTATCCAGACGATCCTTCCCTTCACCCTTATCTCGCATCGCTGTTTAAGTCTCGCGCGTTCATCGACGCGCTGTGCCTCTACGTGACCGGAATCCGACAGGGACAGAACATTGACTACGTGCGACTAAGCCGGTCGCCGATACCGGTGCCTCCGGCAGAGGAGCGGGAGGCTATCGCGCGGTTCGTAGCCGATTTCGATCAGCGTTGCCGTCGCTTCGTCAGCAATCGACGGCGGCTGATCGAGGTGCTGAACGAGCAGAAGCAGATAATGACCCAGCGCGCGATAGCCTCGCCCAGCACTACGCTGCACCGTCTCCGCGATCTCGTCGCCGACCCAAAGAGGGAGGTGGAGCGTTGCGGTGACCACCAGTATACGCCCGTTGGCCTGTACAACTGGGGACGAGGTATCTTCCACAAGACTCCTAGACGCGGCAAAGATCTCGGAGATTCCGTCTTCTTCTGGCTAGAAGAAGGAGATCTGGTTTTCAGCGGCCAGTTCGCTTGGGAAGGTGCGGTAAGTGTAGCTCGACGCAAAGATCATCGCTGCATCGCTTCGCACCGCTACCCTGTCTTCGTAAGCACGACGGCATCGGTGAGAACTGGCTACCTTGAGTCCTTCTTTCAATCCAGCGCGGGTCAGCTACTTATGGATGTGAACTCAAGGGGCGCTGCTGGCAGAAACCGACCTCTCAATGCACGAGCGCTACTTCGCGAGATGATCCCCGTACCGAGCGTTCATGAGCAGTTGGCGATCGAGGAGTTTGGCGACCGCCTCCAGGGAATATCTCATGTTGTCGGCAGACAGATTACCCTCGTCCGGGAATACCTTACGCGGCTGATCGCCGACGTGGTGACGGGCAAGGTGGATGTGCGCGGCCTCGCGCCGCCCGAGCCGCTACCGGCCGACGAAATTGGGGAAGGCGATTCGGCCGAAGGTCTTGACGACGATGAGATGCAGGGTGACGAGCCAGCGATCATCGAGGAGAACCTTCCATGACGGAGCGGAGCGCTACAGATGGTATCTGGTCAGTGGATGCCATAGCCAAGATAGATGAAGGCGCCATTCTAAGGTTTGTTCATTATGTCCCAGCTCTACGGCGCCCTCCCGGCGTTCGTATTACGTCTGTTGCCCCACATGTACTCGACCATTTCGATCATGGATTCGCTTATACAGTGCGAGACTTTTGGCATGGCCCAGGTAACCGTCAACGAAAGCTTTTCAGGATTGCCGAGATCAACGCTTTCAAGCGGAACACCGCCGTTGAGAGGGAGCTTATCTCCAGCGGACACGCGGCTTTCGATGCGGCACCGGTCTTTTCCATGGCAAGCAGTCCCGGCGCTTCGCCCCTGGGGGGCAATGGAGTTCTTTGGGCACGCATCCATGTGCATCATGTTGGACAAGGCGACACGATTGTGTTGGAACTGCCAAACGGCGAACTCTGGCTTCTGGACGCACGTTTCTGGTTCAAGAAACGGCAGCTGGAGTTCGAGGATTGGATGAAGAAGCGATTTCCAGGCCGCCAGTTTACCAAGATCATTGTGTCGCATCTTCATTACGATCACATCCGGTCGATTCCTGACATGATTCTGGCTAATCCTGCCGCAGAAGTACTCGTTCCCGATTCTCTTTTCCACCCGACCGCCGCAGCAAGGTGCGTTTGGCGGGCTGCTGCTGGAAGGCTGAGAAAGCTCATCGGGTTCTTTAACCTCACATTGGGTGCCTTGGATATACAAATCATAAGGTCGCTGGATGTTGCCAACATAGCAAATGCCGTAGTCGCGAGCACGAACCCCAATGACCATGAAGTTGCGATCCTGCTGAAAACGTCCAACTCAGCAGCTCTGCTTGCAGGGGACTTGCCGGGCGCCTATTGTCAGGAGATCCTCAAAGCGAGCAGCATCTCGATGCCATGCCAGCTTGGGAAGCGCTACTACAAAGTCAGCCACCATGGCAGCATCACGGGATACGATCAGACTTTATTCCAGGATTATCCATCGACACATGCTGTCATTTCCTGCGGTCTTGGGAACTCGTATGGGCATCCGCATCGACCAATTCCGACAAACCTGTTTGTGAACTGTCAGATCACGTGCCGCGATGGCCAACAAGTCTATACCCACTCCATCAATTAGGCGACCTAGAACCATGCCGACGACTGACACATCAGAGAAGGGCTTGGAGGCGCTGATCGTCGAATCCCTCGTGGGTGAGGCCGGTTATCAGCCAGGCCGCAGCGAGGACTTCGACCGCGACCACGCCGTGGACCTGGCCAAACTGCTGCCGTTCCTGACGGCCACGCAGCCCAAGGCGGTCGAGGCGCTGGGTCTGGCTGAAGATGGCCCCAATCGGACGCAGTTCCTGCATCGTCTCCAGGGCGAGATCACCAAGCGCGGCGTCATCGACATACTGCGGCACGGTGTCAAGCACGGGCCGGTGGGCGTGGATCTGTTCTACGGCACGCCGACGCCGGGCAACGTCAAAGCGGTCGAACGCTTCGCTGCCAACGTTTTCAGTGTTACACGGCAGCTTCGGTACAGTAAGGACGAGACGCAACTTGCCTTGGACCTGGGCATCTTCATCAACGGCCTGCCGGTGGCGACGTTCGAGTTGAAGAACCGGCTGACCAAGCAGACGGTGGATGACGCCATCCAGCAGTACAAGCGGGACCGCGACCCGAAAGAGATGCTTTTCGCGTTCGGCCGGTGCATGGTTCACTTCGCCGTGGACGATGTCGAAGTGCGGATGTGCACCCACCTGAAGGCCAAGGACTCATGGTTCCTGCCGTTCAACATCGGCTGGAACGACGGGGCCGGCAACCCGCCCAACCCGGCCGGGCTCAAGACCGACTACCTATGGAAGCATGTTCTGACCAAGCCGGGGCTGACGGACATCATTGAGAACTACGCCCAGGTAGTCGAAGAGACCGACGACAAGGGCCGCAAGAAGTACAAGCAGATATTCCCGCGTTACCACCAACTCCGCGTCGTGCGGAAGCTGCTGGCCGACGCCAAGGCCAGCGGCGCCGGCAAGCGGTATCTGATCCAGCACTCGGCCGGCAGCGGCAAGAGCAACTCCATCGCCTGGGTCGCCCATCAGCTTGTCGGGCTGGAGAACGGCGGCGGGGACATCTTTGACTCGGTGATCGTCGTGACCGACCGGCGGGTGCTGGATAAGCAGATCAAGGACACGATCAAGCAGTTCGCCCAGGTGTCGGCCACCGTCGGCCATGCCGAGCACTCGGGCGACCTGCGGCGGTTCATCGAGAGCGGCAAGAAGATCATCATCACCACGGTGCAGAAGTTCCCGTTTGTCTTGGACGAGATCGGCAACGAGCACCGCGGCCGGAAGTTCGCCATCATCATCGACGAGGCCCACTCCAGTCAAGGCGGGCGAGTGGCCGCCAAGATGCACATGGCGCTATCGGAGCATGGCGGCGAAGAAGAGGAAGAGAGCACCGAGGACAAGATCATCCGCATCATGGAATCGCGGAAGATGCTGCCTAACGCCAGCTACTTCGCCTTCACGGCCACGCCCAAAGGCAAGACGCTGGAGTTATTTGGAGAGCCGTACACCGAGGGCGAGAAGGTCAAGCACAAACCCTTCGATAGCTACACAATGAAACAGGCGATCCAGGAGGGGTTCATCCTGGACGTGCTCAAGAGCTACACGCCCGTGGAAAGCTACTACCGGCTGATGAAGAAGGTGGAAGACGACCCGCAGTTCGACACGAACAAGGCTAGGAAGAAGTTGCGGCGCTACGTCGAGTCGCATGAGCACGCGATCCGGGCGAAGGCCGAGATCATGGTGGACCACTTCCACGAGCACGTGCTGGCCCGGCGAAAGATCGGCGGGCAGGCCCGGGCTATGGTGGTCTGCAGCGGCATCGAGCGGGCGATTCAGTACTACCAAGCCGTTTCCGCCTACCTTCAGGAGCGAAAAAGCCCGTGCAAGGCCATCGTCGCCTTTTCCGGCGAGCACGAATATGGTGGGCAGAAGGTGACCGAGGCGTCGATGAACGGCTTCCCGAGCAGCCAAATCGAGAAGAAGTTCCAGGCCGAACCGTACCGGTTCCTGATCGTCGCGGACAAATTCCAGACCGGCTACGACGAGCCGTTGCTGCACACGATGTACGTGGACAAGCAGCTCACTGGCATCAAGGCGGTGCAAACGCTGTCGCGGCTGAACCGGGCGCATCCACAGAAGACCGACACGTTTGTTCTGGACTTCATGAACGACGCCGACACGATTACGGCGGCATTTGCGGATTACTACCGCACGACGATCCTGAGCGAAGAGACCGACCCGAACAAGCTGCACGATCTCAAGGCGGCACTGGACGGCAGCCAGGTCTACGCCTGGCCGCGGGTGGAAGAGCTGGTCGGCTTGTTCTTGGTCGGCGCGGACCGCGACACACTGGACCCGATCCTCGACGCCTGCGTGGGCGTATATCTCGCCGATCTTGACGAGGACGGGCAGGTTGATTTTAAGGGCAAGGCCAAGGTGTTCGTGCGGACCTATCAGTTCCTGGCATCGATCCTGCCCTACACGAACGCCCAGTGGGAGAAGCTGTCGATCTTCTTGAACTTCCTCATTCCCAAGTTGCCCGCGCCGGTCGAGGAAGACCTGTCCAAGGGCATCCTTGAATCGATCGACATGGACAGTTATCGCGTCGAGGTCAAGGAAGCCATGAAGCTCGCGATGCCCGATGCCGACGCTGAGGTCGGGCCCGTGCCCACCAGCGGCGGCGGCCGGAAGCCCGAGCCGGAACTGGATCGGCTAAGCAATATCCTCAAAGCGTTTAACGACCAATTCGGGAACATCCCATGGCAGGACAAGGACCGAATCCAGAGGGCTATTACGGAAGACATCCTGCCGAAGGTGGCCGCGGACAAGGCCTACAAGAACGCCATGAAGCACTCGGACAAGGCGGCCGCTCGTCTGGAACATGACCGGGCGCTCCAAAAGGCGGTCATCGACCTGCTTCACGACCATACCGAGTTGTTCAAGCAGTTCAGCGATAACCCGAGCTTCAAGAAGTGGCTCTCGGACACCATTTTCGGCGTCACTTACGAGGGCGATGCCGCATGACTCCATGAGGACAACCGATGGCAAGGAAGAAATCGCAGCTCGTCTGCCAGCATCTTGAGAATGTCTCCCGGCGGATGCTGGAGGAATACCAGAACATCATCCGCGATTTTGTGCGCGGACGAAACGGGGTCTATGCCCTCTACCGGCGGGGCAAACTATACTATGTCGGCCTGGCGAGCAGCCTTCTGGGGCGACTGAAGCACCACCTTAGAGATAGGCATGCTGACACCTGGGACCGGTTCAGCGTCTACCTGACCGTCGGCACGAGCTTCATGAAGGAGATCGAATCGCTGCTCATCCGGATTGCCAATCCGCCGGGCAACAAGATGAGGGGCAAGTTCGCCAGGTGCGCGAATCTGTTGCCGGAGGTGAAGGCTGAGTACCATCGGCGGAGAAGAGCAATCGAAGACGATCTGTTCGGCGAAAAAAGGAAAGGGCCCATCTCGCCACCCGAAGACGATGATCCAAGCCCTGACGAAGGGCGGACGCCGGCGTTGCTAAAGTACGCATCGACGGTGCGGAAGCTGCGTGCCCGGTTCAAAGGCAAACTGGTGCGCGCGTGGGTCCGCAGGGATGGCAGGATTCGCTTCAACAGCAAGCTCTATACGTCGCCATCGACGGCCGCGAAGATGGCCGTTGGTCGTCGTTCGTGCAACGGCTGGAAGTTCTGGACCTACGAGCGAGCACCGGGTGATTGGGTACCGCTGACGGCGCTGCGGTAAAGAATGAGCCATGTCTAACAAACGGAAGCCAATCAACGAGGCTGATGTGGATTGGCGGACACAGGCTGAGCGTCTTCACAAGATGCTGGTCGAGGAACTTGGCCAGCCGGTCAGAAGTGAACGCGGCATGGACGGCGCGGAATGGTTCGAGGCCGGTAATCCGCCCGAGGTTGTGATCCGCTTGGATCAAACGACGGCGTCCGTTTATCGATACGAGGCCGGTTGGGATGGGCCGGAGAGGCCATTCGTGCGGCCAGCAATCCTGGCGACGGTGCACTGGCGTGAGATCGGAGTCACGAGAACCTGGATGCTCTGCCACACTTTGATCGAGGAGGCGCGGGCGCAAAGACGGGCTACTTTTCGGAAGTGTCGGTACTGTAAGAAATCATTTGGTCCCGAGCATATGCATTCGGCGGACGCTTGCCAAGGATGTGCCGAGAAGCATCTCGGTGTGGTGTATTAACGGGGGCAGGATTTGAACCTGCGACCTGTAGGTCATAAGGGTGCCTCGTGCATTGCCTGCCGCCCGTGCACCCACCTGTTCACCCGCCCCACCCCGACGCCCAGCTTCCTGGCGATCCTGATCTGCCCCCAGCCCTTGGCCCGCAGCGCCGCGGCCCGTTCCGCGTCGAAGTGACCCTTAGGGTTGCCGATCTGCTTGCCCTGGGCCCGGGCCGCCCGCATGCCTGCCTTGGTCCGCTCGCTGATGATGGACCGCTCGTACTCGGCTAGGACCGAGAATATCCCTGCCAGCATCCGCCCAGCTGGGGTGGACAGGTCAATGTTCTCGCGGTAGCTGACCAACGTCAGGTGGTTATCGGAGAAGTGCTGGATGATCCTGACCAGGTGGTGCAGCGAGCGGCCGATTCGGTCCAGGGCGTGCACCACCAGGACTTTCACCTTCCGCTTCTGAATGGCGTCCCAGCAGGCATTCCAGCCTGGCCTGCTGTCCCGGGCGCCGGTTATCCCCTGGTCCAGGTATTCCGTCGGCTGCCAGCCCCGGGCCCGGCAGTACTCGCGCAGGTCGTGCAGCTGAGGCTCCAGGGATTGATCGTCGGTGCTCACACGGGCGTAGATGGCGACGCGCTGGTTCATGCTGTTCCTTTCCGATTGAACCGTCATTCCAGGTGGAAATTGAACCACCCGGAACCCGCGGGCGGAATGTTCTGGAATAGAACAGCAGAGCCAGATTACTTCTTGCGGCGGCTGGCTGGCTCCCCTAGGCAGTCCTTGAAGTGCAGCACGCGATAGCCGCCCTTCAGCTTCTTCTTCACCTTGTGACCTTCTTTCTGCAAGAGTTCCCTTAGGCCCTCAACGTCACCGGGTCCCGAGAACCGCTTCGGGAGCTTGCCGTCTTTGCAGATGATGCGATGGTATGGCATGTCCAACGGCCTATATTTTTTGCCTAGGCGCCAGCAGGCCCATCCCACTGTCCGAGCGTGCATGCCCAGGCGGCCAGCCACGCTCTCGTAGCAGGTCAGCTTGCCCCGTGGGACGAGCTTCTTTTTCAGAAGAGCGGCGACGGCGTCCATAGCACACTCAACAGCGTCTTTCTTGCCGGTCATTGTCTGCCTCCTCGCCGGCGGATCCGGCCGGCCAGGCCTATCCGAGGATGTCAAGGAACCGCTTGAAAGCCTTCTGCGGTTCGACGCCGCAGGGCCGGCACCAGGCGATGAACTCGGCCACGTCCACGCGGCGGTTCCCTGTTTCGCAGTTGTACACCCAGGACTGTGGCTTGTGAAGGGCCAGGCCCAACTGCCGTTGGGTGAGCCCGGCCTCCTCCCGCAGGTTCCGCAGGAACGGCGGCAATGGCCTGTATCCGAGGGAATGCTGTGCCTTGGTCATGACGGAATGATGGCACCTATTTCTCTTGACACGAGTTACGTGTCAGGCCACTGTGATGGCCGTGGGGCGAAGGGTTGCCCCGCGGGAGCGTCAAGCCGATGCATTACGTGGGAGTGGACTTAGCCTGCTCGGCAGAGAGCCGCAACTGGTCGGCCGTCGCCGTCTTGGACGACGGAGGCCGTCTGCGAGACCGGCCGGTGCACTTCCGCCGGGCGCAGGAGCTTGTCGAGGTGGTTGGACGGCTTGACCCTACCGGCTTAATCCTAGAGCGTTTTTCATAAAAGCTGTCGTAATCGGAGGGATGATGTCGATGTTCCTTTCATGGGAATCGCATCTGCGGATACAAGACAACGGGCCTTGGCGGCGTACCAGCAAGGCGGGAAAGCACAGTCGGAGATTGCCGCCCTCTTCGGCGTTACTTTGCGCACGTTTCAACGTTGGTGGCAC
>PMYM01000042.1 GCA_003171235.1 Phycisphaerales bacterium
GCCTCCAGGTAGCTCGTGCCGGCCGTCTTGAGGTGGACGTACGGGCCGGCGATCTCGGCGATGATGGGGTAGATGCTGAACTTGTCCGAACCGCTGTGGATGGAAAGCTTGTACGGCCCCAGGGTCTGCATGACCGCCACGTGGCGGGCGAAGTCTCGCCGGAACTGGCGCGGGTCGCCCAGGTAGTCCACTCCCTTTTCAAACCGGCCTATGAAGCGCGGGGCCAGGGAGACCCATTTCACGCCCAGGCGCTTCAGCTCGGCGGCGAAAAAGCAGTGCTCAGCCGGGGTGGTGGGGCTGTCGGTCTCATCGACCGAGATCTCCAGTTCAGAATCCCCCCCAGCGGCCTGGGCGACGCGCCGGGCCATGCGGGCGACCTGGGCGATGGCGTTGCCGTACTTGACGGCGGCGCGGAAGAAGGCTTCCTCGTCCAGGTGGAGCTTCTGGCCGTCGGCCAGTTTGAATTTCCTGCCGGCGTAGAGCCCGGCGTAGCGGTCGATTTCCACGTCCAGGCCGGAAAAGTCAAGCCGCTCAAATGCCTGGCGCAGCGCCAGATCGTCCAGCGTGTCGGCCAGGTTATCGACCAAGGCACCCGGGTCGAGGGTGAAGAGTTTGAAACCGGCCTGGGCGGTGTAATCGACGTCTTCGGGTTGCTGAAGGTGGTCGGCGTCGGCCCCGAAGCCCTCGTCAAAACCCTCCTGCAGCACGCCCCAGGTGGCGGCGTCCAGCACCTGCTGGGGGGTGCGCCGGGTGCGGGTCATTTCGCGGATGGACTGCTGGGCCAGCACCCCCGCCAGGCCGGCGCCGCGCAGGGCCCGGATGTGGCCGGGGGTGGCCAGGCCCAGCCGGTCGCCCAGCCCGACCGAGGCCCGCAGGCCCAGGCAGCGAGGCGCCGTCCAGGGCAGGGCATTCCGCACTGCGCGTGCGTTGGCCGCGCTCAATTCACCTATGCAAACACAACCTTGGGGCGACCGGTCAACCTGCCGCCCTTCCACTCCGCAATCCTCGCCGACGGCGACGATGAACTTTTCTATGTCCCGCCGGCCAATCGCGTAAGTCACGCCGCCGACAGACTGCTGCACGCTGGCGGGGTAGATGCTCAGGCCGGCAAGTTTTTCGAGTTCTTGCAAGGATCTCATGGCGCTGCCTATTTGAAGGAGCCAGTACCCGGAAACACAAAGCTAAAAGCTGAAAGCTGAAAGCTGAAACAAGGACTGGCCTGTGTTAGTTCTATTTCAGCTTTTAGCTTTCAGCTTTTAGCTTTTTATCCAGGTTCAATCTTTATTCGTGTTTCCCGAACTCGTACGCCGCCGCGAACATGGCCTCGACGTTCTCCACCGGCACCGTCTGCTGGATGTTATGCACCTGGCAGAAGACAAAACCGCCCTTGCCGCCGCCGAAGATTTCGATGTTCTCCTTGACGTGCCGGCGAACCTCCCGCGGATCGGCCAGCGGCAGCACGCGCTGCGTCTCGCACCCGCCGCCCCAGAACACGATCTTGCCCCCGTAGGCCTCCATCAGCCGGCGAGGCTCCATGTGGGCGGCGGAGATCTGAACCGGGTTCAAGATGTCCACCCCGGCGTCGATCCAGTGGCCGATGTACTCGTAGATCGAGCCGCAGGAATGCAGAAACGTCTTCCACGGCGTGTGCTTGTGTATCCAGCCGCACCATCGCTTGTAGTGGGGTTGGATCATCTCCTCGAACAGTTCCGGGCGGATAAGGGGGGCGCGCTGCGTGCCGGCGTCGTCGCTGGCCACGCCCCAGGCGAAGACGCGGTCGCCTATGGCCTGGTGATACAGCCGGGCCTGGGCGATGGCCGAATCGACGTACCGGGCCATCATGTCGTTGGCGGCCTGCTTCTCGGTCATCAGCATGCACAGCCATTCGTCCAGCGAGCCCTGGGTGATGTTGTCGGCCAGCAGGAACGACAGCCCCAGCAGGTTTATGCCCGCCCCCCAGCCAAGGACGGCCTTGTCGGTGTTGTCGTGAAGCTCCCGCGCCCGGCGGGCGACGGCATCGAGCTCTTCGTCGCTGACGGTGAGGGAAGGGCGGAACTTGGCCGGATCGATAGTCTGGCCTGACATGGTCTTGGTGATGTAATCGAAGTAGTAGCCGCCCCTGGGCATGCGGGCGTAATGTTGGCCGGCGGCGTTGACCAGCGCCCAGTCGCCGCCGGGTTCCTCGACGATCCTGGGAGTGGGGGCGAAATAAACCTCCGTGCCGTCAAACAGCGGCCGCTTGACGCCCTGTCCGGCCGGCATCCCCGCCCAGGCCGCCAGCGGGCAATCCAGCGGCACCACGTCGACGTGCAGGGCCGAAAGCACCTCCGGCTCGATCTCGGCCAGGATCTGCATCGTGTCCTGCACCTTGGTGGGGGTGTCGATGCCCAACCGGCGCTTGAGCCGGGAATAAATGGAGGCGTTTATGCCGCTGGCCCGGCAGGCGCCCAGGTCAATGGGGATGCGGTCCGGCTTGCGAAAATTAACCGCTTCCAGGACCCTCTGCCGGCTGGTCATGGTTTCTGTATTCACGGGACTTCTCCCTGCCCGCCCGAAGGCCAAGGCCGCTCACACGGTCAGTACTTGCTCTGTTCCAGGACGATCAGCCAGGCTCCGGATTCCTGGCGGCGGAAGAGGTAGGTGGACTTCTTGCCGAAGGCCTTGACTTCCACCGCCATATCGCCCTGGCGGCTGCCGGCGATGGCCTGGCCGTCGCTCTCGACGGGCAAAATGGCCGGCACCGCCTGGTATCCGCCGGCGGAGTAGAAGCCCTTGAGCCACTGGGCCTTGCCCTTGCTTGCGACCAGGGCGGCGTAGGCGTCCAGCAGGTCCTGGCGCCTGGCCAGGCCGTCGCCGTTGTCGGAGAGCTTGCAATCCAGGCCCAGTTGCTCCTCCAGCAGGGTGCTGCCCTTGGCGATAGTGACGGAATCGGCGTAGCAGGGGCCCATGGCCGAGGCCTCGCCGCCGGCCAGGGCGTCGAAGAATTCCGCTATGGTCCGGAGAACGTTTTTCTGGCGTGTGGGATCGGCAGAGGCGGCGGCGTCCACGGCTGGCGTGCGAATGGCCGGCCTGCTGGCGGGCGCACTGGTCGCCGGGCTGGAGGCTGGGGCGATGGCCGAAGCGGGTCGGGCGGGCCGGCTGGCCGGTTCCGGGCGGGTGCGAGTGCGACCTGTCCTGCCGGCCGGTCGGGAAGAGGGCGTGCTGGCGGGTTGCGAAGTCGCCCCCGGGCGGCTAGCGGTGGCCGGCGCCGTGGCGGTGGCCGGCGGGGGAGCGGTCGCCAGTTGGGTGACGAAGGTTTCGCTTGCCCCGTCAAACGTCACGGCGATTGTCTGGCCCTGGCGCACGGCCACGATCCGTTTGCCCAGGGCCTGCAGTTCCTGCTTCTCGGTCTTGCTGTCCCAGGGGCGGACGCCCTGGCGGGCCTGGCGCAGGTCGAACTGCTCCGGCTCGCCCTCGATTCCCTCCAGGTCGGCCACGAAGAAGAACGGGTCGTCCTTGACCAGGAAGGCGGCGACCTTGCGGCGCTGCTGGCCCTTGAGGAAGTACATGTCCAGGCCTTTTGGCGTCCGCTCCAATTGCATGGACTGCAGCGCGGTGGCCCCCTGGTAAACGGTGATGTCCACCAGTTTCTGGTCGGGCGAAACGAACAACAGGCAGAGCAAAAACGCGGCGTTCATGGCGTCCTCCATGATATCCCAGGCGCCGGCGCTTCCATATTACTGCATTCACCGCAGAGGCCGGGGAAAACAATTGTTTAATCGGCGAATCGGTTAATCAGTAAATCACGGAATAAACTCCTGATTCACCGATCAACCGATTCACCGATCATCATTACTCCTGTTCGCGCGGTTCGCGTTGTTCGCGGCGATTCTTTTTCGCGAGCAAGTCCTAAACGGTGTAGCAATTCTATCCCCCTCCGGATTGCGCGTGCGGCCCAGCAGCCGCACGCCCTACATCTCTTTTGTTCCTGTTCGCGCGGTTCGCGTTGTTCGCGGCTATCTTTTTCGGCCAGGACGTTAAACCGTGTACGTCGAGGCCGTGGTGGCCCCGCCGGCGCCGGTCCAGTTGGTGTGGAAGAACTGGCCGCGAGGTTTGTCCGTGCGCTCGTAGGTATGGGCGCCGAAGTAGTCGCGCTGGGCCTGTAGCAGGTTGGCCGGCAGGCGCTCGGCCCGGTAGCCGTCGTAGTAGGCCAGGGCGGTGGCGAAGGCCGGGCAGGGAATGCCCAGTTTGACGGCCCGGCTGACCGTCCGCCGCCACCCGCCCTGCGAGCGGCGCAGGGCCGAGCGGAAGAACGGATACAGCATCAGGTTCACCAGGCCGGCCTTCTTGTCGAAGGCCTTCTTGATATCGCCCAAAAAGGCGCTGCGGATGATGCACCCGCCGCGCCACATCAGGGCCACGCCGCCGTAGTTGAGGTTCCACTTGTACTGGGCCGCCGCCGCCCGCATCAGGGCGAAGCCCTGGGCGTAGGAGACGATCTTGCTGGCGTACAGCGCCCGGCGGATGTCCTCCACGAAGGCCGCCTTGTCGCCGGCCATGGGCTTGGCCTTGGGGCCCGAGAGAATCTTGCTGGCGGCGACGCGCTGGTCCTTCATGGCCGAGAGGCAGCGGGCGTAGACGGCCTCGCCGATCAGCGTCAGCGGCTCTCCCAGGTTGGCCGAGGTGATCACCGCCCACTTGCCGGTGCCCTTCTGCCCGGCGGTGTCNNGGGTCGATCTTGCTCAGGATGTCGCGCGTGATCTCGATGAGGTAGCTGGAAAGCTCGCCCTCGTTCCACCCCTTGAACACCTCGTGCATCTCGGTGGCGGTCATGCCGGCCGAGCGCATCAGGTCGTAGGCCTCGCAGATGAGCTGCATGTCGCCGTACTCGATGCCGTTGTGCACCATCTTGACGAAATGCCCGGCGCCGTTCTCGCCCACCCAGTCGCAGCAGGGGCTGCCGTCGGCCATCTTGGCGGCGATGGCCTGGAAGATGGGCTTGACATGCTCCCAGGCGGCGGGGCTGCCGCCGGGCATGATCGAGGGGCCGTGGCGGGCCCCTTCCTCGCCGCCCGACACGCCCGTGCCGATGTACAGCATGCCCTTGCTCTCGGCCTGCTTGGTGCGGCGGATGGTGTCCTCGAAGTTGCTGTTGCCGCCGTCGATGATGATGTCGCCCGCCTCCAGGTGCGGTAGCAGGGACTCGATGAACTCGTCCACGGCCGAACCGGCCTTGACCATCAACATCACCCGCCGCGGCCGCTTGAGCAGCTTGACCAGCTCCTCCAGCGAATGGGCGCCGATGAGCTTGGTTCCCTTGGCCGGGCCGGCCAGAAAATCGTCCACCTTGCTGACGGTGCGGTTGAAGACCGCCACGGTAAAGCCCTTTTCGTCCATGTTCAGGACCAGGTTCTGGCCCATGACCGCCAGGCCGATCAATCCAATATCAGCTTGCGACATATTCTGCTAAGCTCCTCTAAAGTAAGTTGCCCAAAGCGCCCATGATAGATTTGAACGGCGCGAAAGCAAGGCCGTTGGTAGCACAGGCGTCCCGCCTGTGCCGCCAAGCAGACCAGGAGAACATCGATGTCTAAAGCTTATGCCTTCATAGCGGTCATTATCCTGCCGGTCGCACTGGTGGCTTACGTGTTGGGCGGAGCCGAGCGGACCGGGCAGTTCGCCCTGCTGCTGATGGCCCTGGCCCTACCGGTGATCATCTGGGGCCTGGGCAGCCTCCAGGGCAGCCTGGACCGCATCGAGAAGAAACTTGGCACCGCCCCCATTGAAGAAGAAGACCCCGACGCCGACCTGAAGGAGTAGTGGCTAATCGGTTGATCGGTTGATCGGTGAATCGGTGAATCAGTGAATCAGTCAATCGGCGGGGGATTCACTGCGAGAGGCGGGACTCGAACCCGCACCCCTTTTGGGGACCAGGACCTAAACCTGGCGCGTCTGCCAATTCCGCCACCCTCGCGCGGGCCGGGCAGCATCTCCGGCCGACCGCATTATACCCCATCGGCAAGGGGGCCGGCGACCCGTTCGTAGTGTGCCCGTAAGGGCATTCGGAAACGCCTTACGGCGTCACTACAAGCAGTCTTCAGTGTGCCCATAAGGGCACTCCGCGGCGGACCGCCTCACGGTGGCACTACAAACGGCCGCCTCCAGACCCTGCCGTATTGGCAAGGGCTGGGCGCCGGACGTTCAATCTGGCAGTTGCTCTAAACTCGTAACTGTCCAACATTAAAGAAGTTGTGTCCGCGGCACGCCCGTTGCTAGTATTCTGAGAAAGGTGAGACCCCTATGCGACTGGATAAGCTGACGGTCAAGGCGCAGGAAGCCATCATGTCCTCGCAGGCGGCCGCCTCGCAGGGCGGCCACGCACAGGTCGAGCCGCTGCACCTGCTCAAGGTGCTCCTGGAGCAGGAGGGCGGGCTGGCGCGGCCGCTGCTGGAGAAGGTCGGCATCCCCTATGACCGGGTCCACTCGGTCGTGCAGTCGGAGCTGTCGCGGATGCCCAGCCAGTCGAATGCCGGGGGCATGGCGATGGACCCCTCGCTGATGGCCGTCCTGAACCGCGCGGAGCGCGAGGCCCGCGAGATGAAGGACGACTACACCAGCGTCGAGCACATGCTGCTGGCGTTGGCGGAGGAGCCCTCCGCGGCACGCGAGGCGCTCTCGGCGCTCGGCGCGACCCGCGCGGCGATCCTCACCGCGCTCAAGGACATCCGCGGCAGCCAGCGCGTCACCGACCAGACCCCCGAGGACAAGTTCCAGGCCCTGGAGCGTTACGGCCGCGATCTGTGCGAGATGGCCCGGCGGGGCAAGCTCGACCCGGTGATCG
>PMYM01000277.1 GCA_003171235.1 Phycisphaerales bacterium
TAGGTTCTGTTAGAGCCCCTAAAGCCCGTTGTCTTGGCGACATTTTGTCAGGAACCCTCAACCAACTTGTTGACCCCCAGGACGTAAGCTATAATGCAGACATCAACAGTTCCGTCTTGGAGAGGTAAATGTCCGAACAAGTTAAGAACAACCTGAATGAACGCGTAACGGCAGTCATCGGCCGGATCCGCCCCTTTATCCAGGCCGACGGCGGCGATATCGAACTGGTCAGCATCGAGGAGTCCAGCGGCAAGGTTGCCATTCGCTTCAAGGGCGCCTGTCGCGGCTGCCCCTCCGCCGCCATGACTCTTAAGATGGGCGTCGAGCGCCACTTAAAGGAACAGGTGCCCGAAATCAATGAAGTAGTCAGCGTGCCCTGACAATACGACGGCGACGCGGACTCTGCCTAGCAGGCCAGAGAAGGCCTAGGTGTTCAAAAGAGAGCGAGAGTCACACGGCGTCGCCGCCCGAACCCCCAGGCCGGCACCCTGCCGGCCTGGCTTTTTGACTGCACTTCGCCCCAGGCTTTTTGCCTGGCATTCCCCTTCCCGCCTTGCTTTTGGGGCCGGCATCCTGGCGGTTGGGGCGGGTTAGGTCTTGATAAAAACGCCTCAGTCTGCTATCTTTCACAAGTTGTTTGGGACTTGCCGTTTGCCGTACTTGCGGCATTGCCACGGCGTGGGCAGGGTTGTTGCCGGAACGTCACGGCCAAGCGAGATCTCTTTTCCGGGTCTGATGTTATGGACCCAGGCGTAGCAGCAGGAAACCGGAGCAAGGGCATGAAATGCTATGTGGGGATGGACATCGGCGCCGTCAGCCTGACGGCGGCGATGCTGATTGAAGGCGGCGCCCCCACACCGCCCGCCGGGCAATTCACCCCCGCCGGAACGGTTGGCAATTACTCCCTTTACGTCAGCCGCTACCAACGCACCCACGGCCAGCCGGTCGAAACCGCCACCAAGGCCCTGGAGCAGGCAATCGCCGCCGTGGGCGAGGCCGACATCGCCGGGGTGTGCGTGACCGGTTCAGCCGGGGCCCTGGTGGCCGAGAAGCTATCCGCCAAGCTGCTGAACGAATTCAAGGCCGTGGCCATGGGCCTGTCGGGCATGGGCATCAAGGCCCGCACCGTCTTCGAGATCGGCGGCCAGTCCAGCAAGTACCTGCTGCTGGAAGAACAGGGTAAGCAAGACGCGGGCAAGATGCCCGCGACACACACGGGCCAAACGCCCGCGACACACACGGGCCAAACGCCCGCGACACTCACGGGCCAAACGCCCGTGACACACACGGGCGAGACGCCCGTGACACACACGGGCCAAACGCCCGTGACACTCACGGGCGAGACGCCCGTGCCACTGCACTACAGCATCTCCGACTACTCCACCAACGGCGACTGCGCCGCCGGCACGGGCTCGTTCATCGACCAGCAGGCCGGGCGGCTGAAATACCCCGTTGAAGAGGTTGGGCGATTGGCGACAGAGGCGCGCCGGACGGCCCAGGTGGCCGGGCGATGCAGCGTCTTCGCCAAGAGCGACATGATCCACGCCCAGCAGAAGGGCTACAGCCCGGCGGAAGTGCTGGCCGGATTGTGCAACGCCGTGGCCCGCAACTTCCGCATGGCGGTGGTGCGCAGCCACAAGGTCGAAGCCCCGGTGGTGCTGATCGGTGGCCTGGCGGCCAACGCGGCGGTGGTCCGCGGGCTGCGCGAGGCCTTCGAGCTGGGCGAAGGGCAGTTGGGCGTGCCGGAACATTTCACGCACGTATCGGCCGTCGGGGCCGCGCTGGAGGCCGCCCGGGCGGCCGGCGCCGGCTACGACATGGCCGCCCGCATGGCCCAGCTCCACCAGGCCAGCGACCGCGCCGGCGGGGCCTTCCCCACCGCCCCGCCCCTGAACATGGACCGCGTGGTGCTGCTGCGCGACCGCGTGGAGGCCTACCAGATGCCCTTCGGCCAGGAAAAGGTCCAGGCCTACCTGGGGGTGGATATCGGCTCGGTCTCCACCAACGTGGTGCTGATCGACACCGAGGGCAACCTCATCAAGGACATCTACGTCCGCACCCAGGGCCGGCCGGTGGAAGTTGTCTCCGCCGCCCTGCGCGACCTGGAAGAGGAATTCGGCGACCGCATACTGGTGCGCGGCGCCGGCACCACCGGCTCGGGTCGCGAACTCATCGGCGAGCTCATCGGGGCCGACACCGTCAACGACGAAATCACCTGCCACAAGACCGGCGCCACCTTCGTCGGCCAGCGCATGCTGGAGGGGCGGGTGCCCGACACCATCTTCGAGATCGGCGGGCAGGACTCCAAGTACATCAGCCTGCAGGACGGCGTGGTGGTGGACTTCACCATGAACGAGGCCTGCGCCGCCGGCACCGGCTCGTTCCTGGAGGAGCGGGCCGAGGAGTTGGGCATCAGCATCATCAACGAGTTCGCCGAGCTGGCCTTCTCCAGCCGCTCGCCCATCCGCCTGGGCGAGCGCTGCACCGTGTTCATGGAGCGGGACGTCAACGACTACCTGCAGCGCGGGGCCCAGAAGAGCGACCTGGTGGCCGGGCTGGCCTACTCGGTGGTCACCAACTACATCAACCGCGTGGTCCGCGGGCGCAAGATCGGCCAGACCATCTTCTTCCAGGGCGGCACGGCCTACAACGACGCCGTGGCCGCCGCCTTCTCCATGGTGCTGGGCAAGGAGATCATCGTCCCGCCCTACAACGGGGTGATCGGGGCCATCGGGGCGGCCCTGCTGGCCCGGGACAAGATGCTCTGCCAGCCCGCCCTCCAGCCGGCGGGCGGGCAGTACGTGCCCATGCGCTCGCGCAGCCGCTTCCGCGGCTGGCGCGTGGACCGCATCCACTACAACCTGCGCGAGTTCATCTGCCGCGGCTGCTCCAACGAATGCATCATGCAGGAATTCGAGGTCGAGGGCGAGAAGACCTACTGGGGCGACAAGTGCTCCGACCGCTATCGCAAGCGGCGGCTCAGCCCCACCCGCCCGGTGATCGAGGACCTCTTCGCCCTGCGCGAGACGCTGCTGAACGACGAATCGGCCTGCCCCGCCACGCCGGCCGACGCCCTGACCATCGGCATCCCCCGGACCATGTTCGCCATGGACTTTTTGCCCTTCTGGCGGGCCTTCTGGCGGCACTGCGGCTTCAACGTCGTCACCAGCGACCCCACCAACCGCAAGATTGTCGCCGCCGGCACGGCCTGCGCGGTGGCCGAACCCTGCTTCCCCGTCATCGTCGCCCACGGCCACGTCGCCCAACTGCTGGAAAAGGGCGTGGATTACGTTTTCATCCCCAACACGGTGGCGGCCGAGACCGCCTGGATGAAAAACGAAAGCTACCTCTGCCCGTGGAACCAGACGCTGGCCTTCGTGCTGCGGCGAGCGCCGGGCTTTGAATCCCAGATAGAGAAATTCCTGGCCCCGCGGGTGGTCTTCCGCAACGGGCGAGAAGCCGTGTATCGCGCCCTGGCGAAATTCTGCCGCACCCTGGGCGTCGAGCCGGCGGTCGTGGGCAAGGCTTTGGATGCGGCTTACGCCGCCCAGCAGGACTTCTGCAACCGGCTGCTTGAGGCCGGGCGGAAGGCGTTGGAGGAGCTGCGCCGCACCGGCTCGCCGGGCATCGTCATCATCGGCCGGCCGTACAACGTGCACGACACCGGCGTGAACCTCTCGACGGCCCGCAAACTGCGGGAGAATTACGGCGTCAACTGCATCCCCATCGACTGCCTGGACACCGGCCGCGTGGACATCCGCCAGATCAATTCCAACATGTACTGGGACTACGGGCGAAAGCTGCTGGGGGCCGGGCGAATCGTCGCCCGTCAGCCCAACCTGCACATCATCTACATCACTAATTTCAAGTGCGGGCCAGACTCTTTCGTCAAGCACTTCATCCGCCGGGCCAGCGGAAAGCCCTTCCTGATCCTGCAGTTCGACGGGCACAGCAACGACGCGGGCATGATGACCCGGTGCGAGGCCTACCTGGATTCCAAGGGCATCCTGCGGCCGTGGAAGAAATCCTCCGCCGCCGAGGAGGCCCCCGTGAGCACGTGAGACGGCCACAAACCCTGAGTTTGATTTCTTTCATTGCCGTGAGAGACATGACAGTTTCGCAAACTAGCAGGCCCTCCGCCGCCGGCCTTCTGGCGGGCAGGAAGATGTGGATTCCGCGGATGACCCCGGCCGGGGCGCGCATGGCGGCGGCCGTCTTCCGTTCCGTCGGCATCGACGCCGAAGTGACCCCGCCCTCCGACGAACAGACGCTGGAGCTGGGCGGCCTGTTTTCCAGCGGCGAGGAGTGCTACCCCCAGAAGGTCACGCTGGGCGATTTTCTGCGCATCGTCCACAGCCCCGGCTTCGACCCCGCCGCCACCGCCTTTTTCATGCCGCTGGCCGAGGGGCCCTGCCGCTTCGGCCAGTACGCCCCGTATCTGCGGGAGGTGCTGGCGGAGTTGGGCTACGACCAGGTCCCCGTCATCTCCCCCACCAGCCGCAACGCCTACGACGACGTCACCGACCACGCCGGCGACATGGTCAAGCGGCTCTGGCAGGCGCTGGTCTGCGGCGACATCTCGGTCAAGATGCTGCTGAAGGTCCGGCCGTACGAAACTTCCGCCGGCGACGCCGACGCGGTGTTCGAGAAATCGCTGTCCCTGCTGGAGCAGGTGGTGCAGCGGCGCGACCTGCCGGGCCGCCAGAGGCTGAATTCGCTGGTGGCGGTCGTGACGCAGGTGCGCGACCTGTACCGCTCGGTGCCGGCCAGGTACGTCAAGGGCCGGCCGCTCATCGGCGTGGTGGGCGAGATATTCTGCCGCCTCAACGAGTTCTCCAACCGCGACGCCGTCCGCCGCATCGAGGCCCACGGCGGCGAGGTGTGGCTCTCCGACATCAGCGAATGGGTCTGGTACACCAACTGGTCGCAGTTGGCCCATTTGAAAGAGGACGGCAAGACCCTCAGCCTGGAGATGCTGGGCGCCCTGGTGAAAAACCGATTCCAGCGCTACTACGAAAACAGGCTGCTGGCCCCCTTCGCCGAGGACTTTGCCGGATACGAGGAGCCGCACGACCTGCATCACCAGGTGCTGCTGCCGGCCTGGCCGTACCTGCCGGCCGACGGCGCCCTGGGCGAAATGGTGCTCTCGGTGGGCAAGGCGGCCTACCTGCAGGGAAAGGGCGCCGACGGCATCATCGACATCAGCCCGTTCTCCTGCATGAACGGCATCGTGTCGGAGGCCGTCTACCACGCCCTGGGCCGCGACTACGACGGCATCCCCATCCGGAATTTCTATTTCGACGCCACCAGTTCCAACATGGAACGCGACCTGGACATCTTCATGGAACTGGCCCAGGCGTACCAGCGGCGCAAGAAGCGCCAGAGGCGATACCCGGCTTGGTTCGCGTAGCGGGCGGGGTGCTTCGGCCGGCCGCCGCCCCGCCTACAATTGGGAAACTTGCCGCGTCCGCCGCCTCGAACTGCCGCTGCATCTGAGGAATGTAAATGATTCGTTCCGCCTTGAACGACCCCGAGCCTGACAAAGGCCCCAAAGATACGCTCGCCGGCGGGCCTGAGGGCGAGCTTGACCGGTTCCGCCTCTCCATCAGCCGTTTCGCGGGCGCATATCGCGACCTGCCGGTCGCTTTTGCCGCCACCTGCCCCGGTTGCGCCAAACTGGTTCCGGGCCGCTTTGAACGGGCCGGTCGGCAAGTCGTGCTGCGATTGGACTGCCCCGCCTGCGGCGAAATGACCCAGGTGCACGCCGACGCCATCTGGACGGACCGTCAGGGCGACCGCGACGGCTCGGCCAGCCAAACTCTCACCGGCAGGCCCATCCAACCGGTGCACCGCCGCCTGCCCCGGACCGTGGAAACACTTTGCCCGGCCTGTTCGGCCGTCATCCTGGGCCGCTACTTCGTCCAGGACGGCGCAGTGATGATCGAAAAATCCTGCCCCGAGCACGGCTACTTCCGCGACTGCATCAGCCGCAGCGCCCTGTTGTACTCCAAGGCCGCCTGGTGGAGCTTCGAGGAGCATCCCGGCCAGTGCAACCCCAGCCGGCCCGGCCAGCGCTGCCCGGGCGATTGCGGCCTGTGCGGCCAGCACCAGTCGGCCACTTGCCTGGCCCAGATCGACCTGACCAACCGCTGCAACATGCGCTGCCCGGTATGCTTCGCCAACGCCGGCGTCACCGGCTACGTCTACCAGCCAACCTACGAGCAGGTGCTGGAGCAATTGCGCGCCTTGCGGGCCTTGGATCCATTGCCGGCCACGGCCGTGCAGTTCACCGGCGGCGAACCCACGATACACCCCGACTTCTGCCGCATCGTGCAGGAGGCCGGGCGGATGGGCTTCTCGCACATCCAGATCGCCACCAATGGCCTGATGATGGCCAACCCCCAGTTCGCCGAAAAGGCCGCCCAGGCCGGCGTGCACACCCTGTACTTGCAGTTCGACGGCGTCGGCCAGGCCGCCCATGCTTACACCCGTAACTTCCCCGGCCTGTGGGAAAAGAAGCTCGCTTGCATCGAGAACTGCCGCCGCCTGGGGCTGAAGATCTGCCTGGTGCCCACNNTCAGCGGCATCAGCTACCAGCCGGTGAGTTTCTCGGGGCGGATCGACCCGGCCGAGCTCCAGCAGAAGCGCTACACCCTGGGCGACCTGGCGATCGACCTGGGCAAGGCCTCCGGCGCCGTGCCGCTGCGCGACATGTACCCGCTGTCCATCGTGGCCCCGCTGGGGCAGTTCCTCCAGGCCCTCTCCGGCCAGCCCAAGATCCGCCCCTCCTGCCACACCGACTGCGCCTTCGGCACGTACTTCCTGGTCAGCCCCGAGGGCAAGGCCTTCCCCTTCCCGGCCGTTATCGACGTGGAGGGCATGTTCACGGACATGAACCGCCTGGCCCGCAAACTCGAGCCCAAGGGAGGCAAGCTCAACTGGCTGGACAAGCTGGAGATCCTGGCGATGTTCAAGCGGCACTTCCAGCCGGCCAATGCCCCGCCCGGTCTGGACGTCAAGGGTTTCATGCGCACGCTGCGCGGGCTGGTGGACAAGCACGTGGGGCGAGGGCCCTCGGCCGCCACCTATCGCACCCTGCTGTGCGCGGGCATGCACTTCCAGGACCGCTACAACTACGACGTGCAGCGCTCCAAGCGCTGCGTCATCCTGTATTCCACGCCCGAAGGCATCTTCCCCTTCTGCACGTACAACTGCGGCCCGGAATATCGCCGGTTCGTCGAGGCCGGCCACCAGCAAGGCGCGTATCGCCCCGAGACCGCCCGCGCCGCCAAACCCGCCATTCTCCTGGAGAACGCCCGATGAAAAATCGCACCCTGGTCCTGTTGTCGGCCGCCCTGCTGCTGTCGGGCTGCGCCCAGCCGCCTCCGCCCACGCCCTCCGGGGTGAGCGGCCAATCCGCCAGCCTCAACGGCCTGACGCTGTCGGTGCAGGCCCCCACCCGCTCGTACACCACCGGCCAGACGGCCCCGCTGACCATCACCGCCCTCAACACCACCCATCGCGACATGACGATTCTCGCCCCCGACGGGGCGTTGGCATACGTCGCGCTGGTGCGCAAGACGCGCCTGGGCCCGGAAACCCTCAAGCGCTATCCCCAGTCATCCCTGCAGGTGCGGACGCCCTGGGTGCTGCCGGCAGGGAAAAGCCGCGAATTCCGCATGGAAATGACAATCGGCCCCGATTGGCCCACCGGGGAACCGCTTAGCCTGCGGGCCGAGCTGAACGGCGTGCCCGGCCTGCAGGCCGGCCTGACGATCATAGTCCAGCCGGCTGCTCCCGCTGCCCCTGCCCCGGCCGCTACCCAACCTAAATGACACAAGGGTGCCATGCCCTTACGCGTCTTTTGCGGAAGGGCATGCAGACCGTAGGGCGTGCAACTTAGCACGAAGTGCGGGTTGCACGCGAAAAGAAGAAACAAGAAAACAGAAGAAGCAAAAACCCCCGACTAACGTCGGGGGCTACAAGAAAGAACAAAACGATACTCGCAACCCACAACCCGCAACTGGGAACCCCGGAACCCCCGGCTTACGCCGGGGATTAAATACAGACGCAAATGAGCAGTGCTATCATAGATGTCCCCAAAAGTCCCCCGCCGCCCCAGCCGTCGCTGGAAGCGGAATTCCACCACCCGCTGGAGAACTACGTCGGGCGGCGCCCGTTCCGCTGGCTGCTGGGCCGGTTGACCCGCCAGCAGGGCGATTCCACCCCCCTGGAGCGCATCATCGCCAGCTACGGCAACCCCGCCGCCCCGCGCTGGCAGAAGATCAAGTACTGGCCCATGCACAAGTTCATCGACCGCATGCGCGGTTCGGTGAGCATGGATGTCTTCCGCAAGCAGTTGTCCGAGCACGCCCCCACCCTGCGCGGGCTGGTGATTACGGCCCGGTCGGTGGCGGAGTTTGGCCTGACCACGCCGCAGCGCTTCACCGCCCCCTTGTTTGCCGTCTGGAACATCACCAACCGCTGCAACCTGCGCTGCCGGCACTGCTACCAGTCCAGCCAGGCCCAGGCCCCCGCCCCGGAACTCTCCACTCAGGAGCGGCTGGCCGTGGTGGACAAGCTGGGCAAGGCCTACGTGCCCATGCTGGCCATCGCCGGAGGCGAGCCGACCATCTGCCCCGACCTGCTGGCGGTGCTGAACCGGGCGGCCAAGTACAAGATGCACACCACCATCGCCACCAACGGCGTGACCGTGACCGGGGACCTGGCCGACCAACTGGCCCAGGCCGGCGTGCGCTACGTGGAGATCTCGCTGGACAGCGTCCATCCCCAGCGGCATGACGCCTTCCGGGGCGTACCCGGCATGTGGGCCAAGAGCGTCCGCGCCGCCCGCATCGTCGCCAAGACGCCCGGCCTGCAATTGGGCATCGCCATGTGCGTCCACCAGGGCAACTTCAGCGAGGTGCGCCAGATGATCGACTTGGCCATCTCGCTGGGTGCGGGTCGCTTTGCCCACTTCAATTTCATACCCGTCGGCAGGGGGCTGGAGATGGTCTCGGGCGACATTACTCCCCCCCAGCGAGAAAAACTGCTGGCGATGCTCAACCAGGTGATGCAGGAGGGGCGAATCGGCGTGATCTCCACCGCCCCGCAACTGGGGCGGGTGTGCCTGATGCACGCCGGCCAGGACGGGCGGACAAGCTGCAGCCACGCCGGCTCGGGCATCGGGGCCAAGGCCAAGGTGGTGGCCAGGTACCTGGGCGGCTGCGGGGCCGGGCGCACCTATGTCTGCATCCAGCCCAACGGCGACGTGACGCCCTGCGTCTACCTGCCACACCGCGTGATGGGCAACCTGCGCGACAAGGAACTGGTGGAGATTTTCCGCGCCGACTATTATGAACTGCTCAACGACCGCACGCGGCGGCTGCACCACTGCGGAAGCTGCGATTTTGCCAACTACTGCGGCGGCTGCCGCGCCCGCAGCGACGCCTACTTCGGCCGCCTGGACGCGGGCGATCCCGGCTGCATCTGCAACCAGCACCAGTGGGACCAACTGGTCCGCCAGGGCGTCGTGCGCGTGCAGGACGACCCTCCGGCAGACGAATTTGAACTGACCCCCACCCGCCACGGCCCGGCGTAGGACCCCGCTTAGTGTCGCGGGCGTCTCGCTCACGCGAGATGCGCGGGCAGGATGCCCGCGACACGCAAGAACGGCAAGTCCGCTCTGCCGTACCGGCAAGAGCGATCTTCCCCAACTTCACTCCACCTGCAGGATGCTGCTGGCGGCGTAGCGGTCTGAGACATAGACCGCCCGTCGCGGGCCGACGATGTCGTGGTGGGTGCGCCGCGCCAGGTCTGGGGTGTTGTTGACCTCCGACAGGTGCGCCAGCGAGACCCATTGCAGGCGGTCGTGGGCGTGCCGCAGGACCAGCTCGGCCGCCTCGAAGTTGGACAGGTGCCCGTGCCGGCCGGCGATGCGACGCTTGAGGTATGGCGGGTAGGGTCCGCTTTCCAGCATGTCGGGATCGTAGTTGCTTTCCAGGTACAGGGCGTCCAGCCCGGCGATGATGCCCGGCAGGGCGTCGAAGACGCACCCCAGGTCGGTGAGAATCCCCAGCCGCCGCCTTTTCGCGCTGACCACGAAGGCCACCGGCTCGGCCGCGTCGTGGGGCGTGGCGACGGCCTCGATGCTCACCTGGCCGATGTGCAACGCCTGGCCGGCCCGGAAGTGCCGCAGGTCGGCGATCTGGCCCACGTTGCAGGACTGCTGGGCCGCCTGGTGCGTGAGGGGGGTCATGTAGATCGGCAGGTTAAACAGGCGGGCGTAGATGCCGGCGCAGCGGGCATGGTCGGCGTGGTCGTGGGAGACGATCACCGCGTCCACCGCCCGGATGTCCCGGCCGTGCGTGGCCAGGCGCCCGGCCGCCTGCCGGCCGCTGATGCCGGCGTCGAACAGCAGCCGCACGCCCTCGGCCTCCACGTAAATGCAGTTGCCGTTGGAGCCGCTATTGAGGGAGCAGCAGAGCATCGGCACATGATACCAGCGGGGAAACTAATTCCTGAAAAGGTTAATCGGTTAATCAGTGAATCGGTTAATCGGAAACTGAAAGAAGGCAGGGCCTTATTCGGGCTCTGCCTTCTTCAATTGAAAATTGACAATTGGCAATCCCTGCTACCCTTCCGTCACCGCCACGTGCACCTGGCGGCTGCGCGGGCCGTCGAACTCGCAGAAGTAGATGGCCTGCCAGGTCCCCAGCACCAGCCGCCCCTGGCGCACCAGCACCTGGGTAGCGACCCCCACCAGCGAGCTCTTGACGTGGGCGGCGGAGTTGCCCTCGTGGTGGTCGTAGAAATCCCGCTCGTGCGGCACGGCTGCGTCCAGGGCCGCCAGCACGTCGTGCACCACGTCGGGGTCGGCGTTCTCGTTGATGGTTACGCCGGCGGTGGTGTGGGGCACGAAGACGGTGGCCAGGCCTTCGGCGATGCGGCTGTCGGCAACGGCCTTAGCCACGCGCTCGGTGATGTCGATCATCTCGTCCCGCCGCCGGCTGTGGATGTCAAAAGTGAATATGTGCATAAAACCTACCGCTCCGAAAAACAGGGGCAGCCTTGCGGGCTGCCCCGATCCGGCGTGCGACGCCGGAAGTCGTTACGATCTGCCCAAGGCGGCAATGGGTGCGGATACCGCGGGGTTATTCTTCCTTGCGGATCTGGTGGCCCAGGAAGATCTGCAGCCCCGTCTGGCCGACCTGATCCTTCCGCTCCTCGATCTCGTTCACGTGCTGGTCCTCGTCCTTGAGGATGCTCTCCAGCAGTTCGCGGCTGGCGTTGTCGCCCACCTCGACGGCCAGGCGAACGGCCTCGTTGTAGCTGCGGACGGCGCCATGCTCGAGCTTCAGGTCGCTGTCCAACTGTTTGGGCACGTCGGGGCCGATGCGGATCTCGCGCAGGGTGGTGACGACCGGCGTGCCCTCCAAGAACAGTATGCGGCCGATGAGCTTCTCGGCGTGCTTCATCTCGGTGACGGCCCGCCCCTCGATCCAGTGGTGCAGCCGCTGGTAGCCCCAGTTATCGTTCATCTCCGAGTGCACCATGTACTGGTTGATGGCGGTCAATTCATCGGCCAGCAGGGAATTGAGCTTCTCCAGCAGTTTCTTATTACCTTTCATCAGCGACTCCTTGAAGAGTTAGGATTTTCGATTTTCGATGTTCGATTTTCGATTGAAGAGCCAGGGCGGATTGTAGGCCGTGGCTGATTGAAATCAAAAATCGCAAATCGAAAATATTAAAGATGACCGCGGCATTATATGGGCGGGGGCTGACGGGTTCTAGAAAAACCGGCCTCCCCTCATTGCGCTGTTGACGCCCGCGATCCAGGCCGATATAGTGTTAGGTGTTTGTTCGGGATGAGTTGACTATGAAAATCGAGCCGATCCAGGAAGCAATCTCGGTGCGGGCGGATTTTTCCGCCGGGGCCATCCTGCCGCGTAGCTTTCAGTGGCACGGGCGGAGCTACCCGGTGCAGGCCGTTAACGGCCAGTGGCTGGATCGCCAGTCCGACGGCTACCGCCTGCATTACAGCGTCCAGTCCGGCGACGAAACCTATTACATCCACTTCTCCAGCCTCCAGGTGCAGTGGTGGCTGGACCAGGTGGTGCTGGAAGGATAGTTCATGACCCAAGGTGCGCCTAAATCCAGAGCCACTGAACCGGCCAAGAAGGAGGGAGTTCCCCCCGATCAACCGATTAACCGATTAACCGGTCAACCATTTTCCCGCCTGGTCATGCACCTGGACATAGACGCCTTTTTCGCCTCGGTGGAGCAGTTGCTGATTCCCCGCCTGCGTGGCCGGCCGGTGATCGTGGGCAGCGGGTGCATCGCCTCCTGCTCGTACGAGGCGCGGCGGTCGGGACTGCACGCGGGCATGTCGCTGGGGCAGGCCAGGAGCCTTTGCCCCCGGGCCGTCGTCCTCAAGGGCGATTACCAGATTTACCGCTGCTTCGCCCAGGCCGTCTGGGCCCTCTGCCGGCAGTACGCCGACACCCTGGAGACTTTCTTGGATGAAGCTTACGCCGATATGAGCGATTACTGCCATTGGGCGGCCGTGTCTTCTGGTAGCACAGGCGTCCCGCCTGTGCCTTCTGGTGGCACAGGTTTTCAACCTGTGCCGGGGAACAGGTTGCAAACCTGTTCCACCAAGAGTGGCACGGGAATCTCGCCTTTGGCTGAATGGCCAAAAATACACAGGCGGGACGCCTGTGCTACCAAACACATAATGGGCCGCTCGCCCCTGGAGATCGGCCAGGAGATCCAGCGGCGCATTCGTGAGGAGATCGGCCTGCCGGCCTCGATCGGCCTGGCGTGCAATCGCATGCTGGCCAAGATCGCTTCCGGCGCCGCCAAGCCCTCCGGGGTGGTCTGGATCCAGCCCGGCACGGAAGGTGATTACCTTGCCCCCCTGCCCATCGAGGAGATACCCGGCATCGGCGGCAAGACGGCCGGCAGGTTCCACGACATGAACATCCGCACCGTCTCGGACCTGCGGGCCCTGCCCCGGCAAAGCCTGGAGGCGATGCTGGGCGTTCGCGGCCTGGCCATCTACGAGCGCTGCCGCGGGCGCGACGACCAGCCGGTACGCGCCAGCGGCGCCGGTGGCACAGGGATCGGGCCTCCTGTGCCACCCTCAAGCGAAGCGCAGCGTAGCTTGGGGGTGTCCGATGAGGAATCGCCGGGCAAGAATGCCGAGCCGGTCCCCAGCGAAGATCCTTCATGGCCGCCGCAAAAAACCGCGGCTGCCATGCCACCCAAAGACGCGGCCCTGCCGCCCAAAACCATCTCGCGCGAAACCACTTTTCACCAGCCCAGCAGCGAACGGGAATACATTCGCGGCATGCTGTTTTACCTGCTGGAGCGGGCGCTGCGGACGGCCCGGCAGGCGGGCCTGCTGGCCACTACGGTGGCCCTGCACATCCGCTACGATGATTTTCAGCAGCGGGAATCGGCGGCCAGGCTGGAGGAGCCCACCGACGCCGACCAGGCCGTCTTCGCCGCCGTGCTGGAGATGCTGGACCGGCTGCACACCCGGCGGGTGGCGCTGCGGCATGTGGGTTTGACGCTGGGGAATTTTCGTCCCGCCGGCAGCCGGGGAAAGCTCTTCGAGCCGCCCGCCCAGGCCCGCCGCGACCGGCTGTACAAAACCCTCGACCAGATCCGCTGCCGCTTCGGCCACGCGGCGGTCGTCTCGGGTGAATCCATCTCGCTGCTGGGACAACTGCAGCGGAACGATTACGGCTTCGTGCTGCGCACGCCCTCGCTCACGAAATGACTACTTCACCGGAATTTGCCGCAGAGGCGCAGAGAACGCAGAGACAAACGCAGAGGAAGGAAATTGTTAACAGCAAAAAAGAAGAAATAAACCGAGAAGACTGCTTGCTTATGGATTAAACGAGAAGCTCAGGGATACGGAAACGCCAAACAATAATTCTCTCTCTGCGTTTCTCTGCGTCCTCTGCGCCTCTGCGTAGGTTTTGGAATGCGTAGAAACGCCGACAAGCAAGAAATAGTGCCGCTCCGGGCATGGAGCGGGTATTCGCTGCTGCGCGGGCCGGTGACGGTGGAGCGGCTCGTCCAGCGGGCCTGCCAGTTGGGCCATGGCCCTCTGGCCCTGACCGACGTCAACAACCTTTACGGGGCCACGGTCTTTTACAAGCAGGCGACGGCCGCGGGGCTTAAGCCAATTATCGGGGCGGAACTTTCGCCCGGAGATGGGGCAAATGGCGGCGGCACTGCCGCGCGCGACTGCGTCGTGGCCCTGGCCGCGGACGAAACCGGCTACGAAAACCTCTGCCGGCTGATAACCCGGCTACAACTGCGGAGCAATCCATACGAGCGTCCCTCAGCCAGTGCTTCGGCCGCGGCCCGCCTGCGCGGCCCCGATGGCCGCTCTGGCGCCATTGACGCCGTCTGGCGAAAACTGGGCAATGGCGGCGAGAACGGCGAAGACCCCAGCCACGTGTCGCGGGCATCTTGCCCGCGGCCACAGCGCGCGGGCGGGACGCCCGCGACACAAGATAGATCGAGTTTTCTGAATGACCTGGCGGAACTGTCTGCCGGGCTGGTCCTTATCGTGGAAGAGCCGGCCATCGCTATCGGCCTGCGCCGAGCGGGCCTGGGCGAGGGCGGGCTTTTCCTGGGGATCGATCCAGCTACACAGTCAAAATCACGCCTGCGCCGGCTGGCGGAGTTTTCCCAGCAGGCCCGCCTGCCCCTGGTCGCTACCGCCCCCGCCATGCTACTGGAGGAAGACGACCACGAAGTCGCCCGCCTGCTGGCGGCCATCCGCCTGGGCACGACGCTGGAGGGCGCCGGCGACTGCCACCTGCCCAGCCGGTCTGCCCTGATGCGCTCGCCGGGGGAACTGGCGAGGCAGTTGGCGGATTTCCCCCAGGCCCTGGCCAACAACGCCGCGATTGCCGAGCGCTGCCAACTGGCCCTGCTGCCCCGCCGGCCGGTATTCCCCAGGTACGACTGCCCCGATGGGCTTTCGCCCTCGGCCCACCTGGGGGAGCTTTGCCGGGCCGGCATGACGCGGCGCTACGGCGCCAGCCCGCCGCCGGGGGCGCAAGATCGCCTGCGGCGCGAGCTGGCGATGATCGCAGGCCGCGGCCTGAGCGAGTATTTCCTGGTGGTGCGGGAGATCGTCGCCTACGCCCGCCAAAAGGGGCTGCCGGTGGCGGGACGCGGCAGCGGCGCCGGCAGCCTGGTGGCCTACCTGCTGGAGATCACCAACGTCTGCCCGCTGGCCTTCAACATACCCTTCGAGCGTTTCCTCAACGAGCAGCGGCGGGACTTCCCCGACCTGGACATAGACTTCTGCTGGCGCTTCCGCGACGAGGTCATCGATTTTGCCTTCCGCCGCTGGGGCGCCGCAAACGTGGCCATGGTCTCGATGCACCTGACCTTCCAGCCGCGCTCGGCCATCCGCGAGACGGCCAAGGCCCTGGGCTTGTCCAACGACCAGATTTCGCGCCTGGAACACGGCCAGCCGCAGGGCGAGCGGGTGCTGAGCGACCGATACGAGTCGCTGCTGGAACGCTACGGGCGAAAAGCTTCGCCCCTGGATGCTCTCCTCGGCCAAGGTGTCGCGGGCGTCTCGCCCGCGCAACGCGGGCAAGATGCCCGCGACACAAATTCAGGCAATCCCGACGATCCGCTGCCGCGGATCGCCCGCCTGGCCCGCCGGCTTATGGGCCTGCCCCACAACCTCTCGGTGCACCCCGGCGGCATCGTCATCGGCAAGAAGCCCATCGACCACTACGTTCCCATCCAGCCCGCGGCCAAGGGCGTGATGATCACCCAATACGACAAGGACGGCGTGGAGGACATTGGCCTGGTGAAGCTGGACCTGTTGGGCAACCGCAACCTCTCCACCGTGCGCTGCGCGGGCGAGTTGGTCCGCCAGCGCCACGGCCTGTCGCTGGACGTGGAGGCCCTGCCGCCGGCCGACCCGGCCACTATCGAGCTGCTCCGCCGGGCCGACACCGTCGGCTGCAACCAGCTCGAATCGCCGGCCATGCGCCACCTGCTGCGGCAGATGCGGCCCTCGACGGTGCGCGACGTGATGGCCGTGCTGGCGATGATCCGCCCGGGGGCGGCCAGCATCGGCATGAAGGAGGTCTTCGTCCGCCGCCTGCGCGGGCTGGAGAAGGCCCCGGCGGGTTTTGCCCCGGTGGATGAAATTCTGCGCGAAACCTGCGGCGTGATGCTGTACGAGGACGACGTGATGCTGACGGCCTCGGCCGTCACCGGCTGCTCGCTGGCCCAGGCCGACCGCTTCCGTAAGGCCGTGCAAAAATGCCCCGACGACCAGGCCCGCCTGGCCCTGTCGCGCGAGTTCTTATCCGCCTGCGCCGCCCGCGGGGCTAGCGCCGACTACGCCAAAAACCTCTGGGTGCAGATGGCCAAGTTCAACGCCTACTCCTTTTGCCGGGCCCACGCCGCCAGCTACGCTCAACTGGCCTACGCCGGGGCGTATCTCAAGGCCCATTACCCGCTGGAGTTCTGGGCCGCCTGCCTGAACAACAACCAGTCGATGTACCACGCCCGCGTCTACCTGGAGCAGGCCAAGCGGCANNTGGAGGATGGGGCCATCCGCCTGGGGCTTAATCGCATCGCCGGCCTGGGGCCGGTGGCGGTGGAGGAGATTCTCCAAGCCCGCGCCCGCCGGCAATTTGACTCGCTGACCGATTGCCTGGCCCGCAGTCGCGTCGGCCAGACCGAGGCTCGCAACATGATCCTGTGCGGGGCCTTCGACTTTGCCGGCAGGACGCGGCCCCAACTGATGATGGAGCTGGAACTGTTCCTGGCTGATCGCCGCGGTGGCAGCCAAGACATCCCCAGTTCTGTAGGGTGGGACAAATCGGCCGCAGGCCGATGTCCCACCAACATCAAGAACGACGGTGGGAGACCACCCTCCGGGCGGTCTCTCCCACCCTACGACACTAGTGGCACAGGCGAGACGCCTGTGCTACCAAGGCAGTTGCCCCTGCTTTCCGACCGCCCCAACCTGCCGCCGCTGCCGGGCGATTTCTCGCCCCTGCGGAAGTACGGCGACCACCGGCGGATCACCGGCCTGTCGGTCGGCCAGCACCTGCTGGCCCTGTACCGCCCGATGCTGGCCAACCAAGTCAACGCCGACAGCCGCGACCTGCCCGCACGCCTGGGCCAACGCGTCCGCATCGCCGGCCTGCTGGAGGCCCAGCGCATCACCCCCACCGCCAGCGGCAACCAGATGTCATTCCTCACGCTGGACGACGAATGGGGGCTTTTCGAGGTCACCGTTTTTCCCGGCGCCTGCCAGGCCGACGCCCTGCGAACCTACGGCCCGCATATCGTCACCGGCATCGTGCAGGACAACTACGGGGCGATCATCCTGGAGGCAAGGAGCTTGACCACCGCAAAGATGAGCCGCGAACAGCGTGAACATCGCGAACCAAACAGAAGTTAATCGGTGAATCAGTAAATCGGTTAATCGGTTCGGACCGGCTTATTGATTCACTGATTAACCGATCAGCCGATTAACATTTTTCCTCCTGTTCGCGCCGTTGGCGTTGTTCGCGGCTAATCTTTATGGACTGACGATGGCAAAGCCGGACTTCATCATCGGCACCAGCGGGTATTCTTTCGCCGACTGGGTCGGGCCGTTCTATCCGCCCGGAACGCAGGGCAGGGAAATGCTGGGCTTCTACGTCCAGCACTTCGCCGGCGTGGAGATCAACTTCACCTTCTATCGCATGCCAAGCGAGGCCGCCATCGCCGCCCTGGCCAAGGCCAGTCCGCCGGAATTCCTCTTCTGGGTCAAGGCCAACCAGGCCCTGACGCACCAGGGCGACCCCTCCGGCTGCGGGCAGTTCTGCCAGGCGCTCGAACCGATGCGGCAGGCGGGCAAACTGGCGGGAATCCTGCTGCAATTCCCCCAGTCCTTCCACCGAACCGTCGCTGAGCGGCGTTACCTGGCCGACGCCCTGGAATCGCTGGGCAAGCTGTCGCCGCAGACCGAGCTGGCGGTGGAGTTCCGCCACGGCAGTTGGAATCACCCATCGGTGCTGGAGGGCCTGCGGGCGCGAGGCATAGTGCTGGCCGTGCCCGACGTGCCCGAATTGCCGGGGCTGTTCCGCATCGGGCCGTTGGCCACCGGCAGGAGCGGTTATCTCCGCCTGCACTCGCGCGACGCGGCCAAGTGGTACGCCGGCATGGCCCAGCGCTACGACTACTCCTATTCGCAGGACCAACTGCAGGATCTGGCGGCCCAGTGGTCCTCGCTGGAAGACAAGCCCGGCCGCGTCTTTGCCTTCTTCAACAACTGCCACCGCGGCCAGGCCGCCGCCAACGCCCAGGCCTTCCAGCGCGTCGTGAATGCAATGAAGTGACGAATAATTCGCCGCAGAGGCGCAGATACGGAAAGAACGTTAATCAGTTAATCGGTTGATTGGTTAATCGGTAAAGACCTCCAGTAACGGAACGATTTCTGATTAACTGATTAACCGATTCGCCGATTAACCTGTTTGTTTTCTCTGCGCCTCCGCGGCAAATCTTTTTAGGGTCTTAACCATGGCAACGGAAAAGACGGCCGTCGGGATTGTCGGCTGCGGCAACATCAGCGGCATCTACTTCAAGAACCTCACCACTCTGTTTAGCAACACGCGGGTGTCGGCCTGCGCTGACCTCTTGCCCGAGCGCGCCTCGGCCAAGGCGGCGGAATTCTCCTGCCGAGCCATGTCCGTGGGGGAGCTGCTGGCCGATCCGGACATCATGATCGTGGTCAATCTTACCATCCCCGCCGCCCACGCCAAGGTGGCCCGCGCGGCGGTGCGGGCGGGCAAGAGCGTGTACAACGAAAAGCCCCTGGCCATCGCCCGCCGTGACGCCCAGCAGCTCCTGCGCCAGGCCGACCAGCGGGGCGTGCGCGTCGGCTGCGCGCCCGACACCTTCCTGGGGGCCGGCATACAGACCTGCCGCAAGCTCATCGACGAAGGGCTCATCGGCCAGCCCGTCGCCGCCACCGCCTTCATGACCTGCCACGGCCACGAAAGCTGGCACCCCGACCCCCAGTTCTACTACAAACCCGGCGGCGGGCCCATGTTCGACATGGGCCCATACTACCTGACCGCCCTGGTGAACCTGCTGGGCCCGGTGCGGCGTGTGACCGGCTCGGCCCGCATCAGCTTCGAGCGCCGGACCATCACCAGCCAACCCAACTCCGGCAGGGTCATCCAGGTGGAGGTGCCCACGCACGTGGCGGGTGTGATGGATTTCGCCTGCGGGGCGGTGGGAACCATCATCACCAGTTTTGACATCTGGGCGGCCCAACTGCCCCTGATCGAAATCTACGGCAGCCAGGGCAGCCTGCAGGTGAGCGACCCCAACACCTTCGGCGGGCCGGTCCGCCTCCGCCGCCAGGATGACAAGGAATGGTCCGACGTGCCCCTGGCCTTCCCCCACGCCCAAAACTCGCGCGGCATCGGGGTGGCCGACCTGGCCAACGCCCTGGCCTCCGGGCGGGCACACCGCGCCAGCGGCCAACTCGCCTACCACGTGCTGGACGTGATGCACGCCTTCGGCGACGCCAGCCGCAAGGGCCGGCACGTGCTCCTGGAAAGCGCTTGCCAGAGGCCCTCCCCTCTGCCCTTGGGCCTGAAGGAGGGAACGCTGGACGAGTAGCAGACTAAGAGTCCCTAGCCCCGTAGGGGCGGGACCATTCAAGAGCGGGATGGAAATCCCGGGATCATGGGCACGATCCGCCGCGCGCTGTGCAAAGCCATCCGTTGATCTGCCTGGTGACAGGCGCCGGTTGGCGATGAATGGATTGGCGGGTGCGACTGCTTTTCACCCCGCTAAAGCGGCCGTTCCTGAATTTGAGAATCCCCGTGTGATCGCCCGGCCAATGCCGGCATCGCCAACCTGAACCTGCCTTGCCAGGTCGCACGGGGATGGCTTTTCTCCCGCCCGGCGATCCTGTAGCTGTGCAACCGGCAAACCCCAAGCCTAAGCCTTCTCGCCAGGCGCCAAAGCAGGACGCAATCAGGCCCGCAGGGCCGGCGAGAATTTAGCCGNNAGCACGGCAAAGCCGTGCGCAGCGCAGCCCCCGGAAAAGGCGCCGCACAAGGCAGAGCGAACGGCTGGGCCTGCGCGCGAAGTTGAGCGTGCTCGCGAGGGTGTGATGAGCTTTTGGGAATTGAGCCAAATGTGGGGTGTGCGACTTTGTTGCACGCGATCCCTCCAGGGTAATCACACCACCGGCAGGAAGAACCGAACCCCTTTGGGGAGTCACACCACTGCCTCTGGCCCATTGCCCAGGCCGTTACCGGGGGCTGCGCGTCCCTCGCCTTCGCTCGGGCCGCTCCACCCCCGGCTAAATTCTGGCCGGCCCTGCGGGCCTGGATGAAGCTCTCCCGGCGTCGCTCTGCATTTGCGCGGATCTTCCCGTGGCCCTGTAGGAACCGCTCCAGCCTCGCCAGGTGTATTTCCATTTGTGCGTACAGGCCGGAAACGCTTTCCACTCATGATGTTGCCACCCAATCTTAAACCGCTCTCGTCCATCTTCTTCCGAGTTTGTGTATTAGACCACGCCCTTGGGCGTGGTAAGGGGCGTTGCGGGAGACCCAAAGGGCGTTTTAACGCCCTTTACGGCCTGGCTTCAGCCTTCCTGTTTCTCAATTGCAGTGCCAGACGAAATGAAGATTGATTTCGCTATATACATTTCGCGGCATGAGGTTCTCCCTGGCTCAAGCCAAATGACCAAGCCCGTTAAAACGGGCTGATTGTAATCCCGCGTGTGCCCTTTCACCACGCCTAAAGGCGTGGCCTAATACACAACAAGGAAAACGTGGCCTAATACACAACAAGAAGGGCGCGGCAGGGTGAGAGACAGCAAGGCGCCCGTCAAAGTCTAACGGCAGGAAATCACGGGCATGCTTCCCCAAGTGGCGTTGCTTTCAGAAGTCTTGTCGTGTTGATTGCCCCGCCCGCAAGGTTACAATACGGCCATTATGGCACTGGAAAAGAAAATCAAGATATCGGATTTGCAGAAGCTTAAGGCCGCCGGGCAGAAGTTCGCCATGCTGACCGCCTACGACGCCACCATGGCCGCCATACAGGAGGCGGCGGGGGTGGAGGTAATCCTGGTGGGCGACAGCCTGGCCGGGCCGGTGCTGGGCCTGCCTGACACCATCGGCGTGAGCATGGACATCTCGGTGGCCTTGACGGTGGCGGTGCGGCGCGGGGCGCCGCTGGCATACCTGGTGGCCGACATGCCCTTCCTGTCCTACTACACGGCGGAGATGGCCATCGCCAACGCCGGGCGGTACATGGTCGAGGCCGGCGTGGACTGCGTGAAGGTGGAGACCAACCGCAAGCAACTGGAGATTATCCGCTCGATGGTCCAGGCCGGCATCCCCGTCATGCCCCACCTGGGCCTGACGCCCCAGCGGGCCATACAGCTTGGCGGGTACAAGGTGGCGGGCAAGACCGCGGCCGACGCCATCGAGGTCATCCAGACGGCCGAGATGATGGTCCAGGCCGGCTCCTCGGCCCTGCTGCTGGAGGCCGTGCCGCCCGAACCGGCCGAAATCATCACCCGCCGCTCACCCGTGCCGGTCATCGGCTGCGGCGCGGGCAAGTTCTGCGACGGCTACGTGGTGGTCACGCACGATATGCTCGGCCTGACGCCGCGCAAGACCCCCAAGTTCGTCCGCAAGTACGCCGACCTGCGCACGCCCATGCAGCAGGCCTTCGAGACCTACGTCCGCGAGTGCAAGACCGGCCTGTACCCCGCCCCCGAGCACGATTACCCCATGGGAGAGGAAGAAAAGGCGGTCCTGGCGGAGTGGGCGAAGAAGAAAAGCTAAAAGCTGAAAGCTGAAAGCTGAAATCGGAGGGAAAGACAGGAAGGAAAGCTAAAAGCTGAAAGCTGAAATCGGAAGGAATTAGTCGCGTCCTACTTTTAGCTTTCAGCTTTTAGCTTTCAGCTTTATTTCTATAACCTAATGATCAAAAAGCTCGCTACCTTCGCTCTCTTCCTCTTCCTGCCCATGCTCATGCTGTATCCGCTGTGGGGCAACCCCCTCTCCGCCGGCGAAGACGACGTAATCTATTACTACCCCCTGCGGAAGATGGCCTTCGAGCAGATCCGCCAAGGCCAGTGGCCGATGTGGAATTCCCGCGAGGTTACCGGCGTGCCGCTCTTTGCCGACCCGCAGTCGGGGCTATTGTTCCCGCCCAACTGGCTGTGCGCGGTCCTGCCGCTCAAATTGGCCTACAGTCTAAGCGTCTTCCTGGCGTTTTCGCTGGCCGGCTGGGGGGCGCAGCTGTACCTGAGGAAGATCGGGCTGGCTCGTACGGCGGCGATATTCGGCGGCGTGGTCTTCATGTTCTGCGGATTCATGGTCGGCCACCGGGTCCACCTGTCGATGATCCAGACGGCGGGCTTTTTACCCTGGGGACTGCTGGCCGTCGAGACCATGCGGCAGGATCGCCGGCGGGGCTTTGCCCTGCTGGCGGGGACGCTGGCGCTGGCCCTGGCGGCGGGGCACTGGCCGACGGTCATACACATGGGCCTGGCCTGGGCGGTGTACTTCCTGGTGCGGGCCCGCCCGTTCTTTAAGAGTCTATTGGCGGGGATCGCCGCCGCCATGCTGGCCGCCCTGCTGGTGCTGCCGCAGGTGGTGGCCACCGTCGGCTTCCTCAGCCACAGCGTGCGCTCCAACACCACCTACCTGACAGCCACCGAAAACTCCTTCTTCCCGTTGGACGTGGTGCTGGCCTTCTTCCCGCTGCTGATGGGCTGTCGCAACAACAACTGCATTGCCTGGCAGGGGTGGTGGGGGCCCTGGCACCTGTGCGAGATGCTGGGCTACGTCGGGCTGGTGACGCTGGTGCTGGCCGCGGCGGCCGTGTGGCGGTTGTACCGGCGGCGGGCATGGCAGGCCGGCGTGCCCGCGAAATCCGCCGACCAATCCCCGCCCGGCCAGGCCGCGCTACCCGGCAGCGGCATGGTTAAACTCTGGACCTGGCTGGGCGCGGGGGCGTTTGTCTTCATGCTGGGCTGGAACACCGGCCCGCTGTACAAGCTCATCTACATGCTGCCGGGCTTGGACAAGGTGCGCTGCCCCGCCCGGATGGTGGTGCTGCTGGACCTGGCCCTGGCCGTGCTGGCGGCCATCGGGCTGAATTGGCTGATGCACGCCCAGCCGGCGCCGGGCCAGGAGATCTCGCCGCTGGGGCGGACGATCCGCCGTTTGTCCCGTTATGCCCTGCCGGGGGCCATGGCCCTGTCGCTGGGTCTGGTCGGGCTGTTCTGGCTGGTGGGGAGGCCGCTGACGAATTTCCTCAGCGCCCAGTTCGACAACGTAATCTGGTCGCTGCGTCCGCGTTCGCCGGCCATCTGGGTCTGGCTGCTGCTGGCGGGGTTGACAATCGCGGTGCTGTCTTGGGTGGTGCGCCGGCCGGGGCGGCGAGGGGCCGTGCTGGTGGCGCTGGCGGTGGTGGACCTGTTCTTCATCACCCGGTTTGTGGACATGCCCGCCCGGTCGGGGCCCGACCCGGAAGTATCGCCCGCGGCCGCCTGGCTGCGCGAAAACGGCGGCCAGGGCAAGTATCGCATCTGGGGCCTGGGCAGGTACTACAACTACCGGCCCAACGAACTGCTGCTGCCCAAGACCAGCCAATCGCTGGGCTTTGACGACATCAACTGCTACGGCCCGTTCCAACCCATTGAGCACGCGATGTTGCTGAACATGCGGCCGTGGGGGCAAACCCGCGAGTGGCCGCAACTGCTCCGCCGCAATCACCTGCTGAGCATTTTCAACGTGCGGTACATCCTGGCGGCCCAGCCGGAGTTCCGCCAGGTGCTCGAGAGCGTGGTAGTTCCCGACAACCCGCCGCCGGGCGACGGGCCGGAGATGCTCTCGGATCAGTGGCCCAGGATGGAGCATATCCAAAGCCCGGGCACAGCGGCAGAGGGCGGCAGGGAATATGTCCTGCATGCCCCCGGCGTATTGTCGCCGGCGGTGATGGAGCAGCCGGTGAGGGTGCAGGCGGGGGCCATCTACCGTATCCGCCTGGACTGCCGGGCGCCGCGCGGAATGGAGAATCACCTGCGGGCCGAACTGGCCCTGGACGGAAACAACCCCGGCGTATGGGACGATTGCGGGCAACTTCGCGTGGACAGCGACCAGTTGCTCCCGGGGGGGCCCTGGCGGCATTTCGAGTGGACCTTCCAGGCGCCCCAGGACGCCGGCGGGCAGGGGATATTCCGGCTCGTCGCCGCCAGCCCCAGCCGGATCGAGGTCCGCAACCTGTCCCTGCGGCCCTCGAGCTGGGAAACGCCGACCAACTTCGGCGGGCGGCTTGCCCCGCTCGAACATGTTTACATCGACCGCACGCCCCAAGGCCTGCCGCCGCGCCGCCGCGGCTACCAGCCGGTGCACATCTACGAAAACCGCCTCTGCCTGCCGCGCCAGTTCCCCGTCTCCACCAAGACCATGCCGGACCAGTGGTCCGTAGTGGAGGCTCTTCGCTGGAATCCCGAGAAGTACGATTTCTCCCGGGAGGCACTTGTGACTGCGGCACTGCTTGAGCGGGACGGCACGTTCTGTAGCCAATCCTATAAGGAGGGCGACCGGCGGGTGCAGGCGAATTCACTGGGGCGTTTACAGGGCGTTGACGGCGCCTCCAGTGGGGGGAACCCCTCAGGCCAGGGCATGCCCGGGTGGTTCTACTTCGCCTGGTTGGGGACATCGCTTCTGGCAGGGCTTTTGCTGTGGCGCTTTGGGCGGATTAGAATTGCAGAAAGCGCGAACCGGCGATAGGGCGGCGGCATAGTTAGATAATACACCCGCAAGCCCTCTGGGACCGGGCGAATAAGGAGATGTGGCAATGTCCAATATGCGCAAGTTCTGGTTTCTGGCTGGGTTATTTTGTGTCATAGCGGCGGCGGGGATATTGGCGCCGGCGCTGCTGCAGCGCAACTCCGTCGCGGCCAGCAAGCCTGCCAGTATGACGGTGGACCGGGCCGAACTGGCTCGCCTGGCGGCGGCTGAACCCATGAGCAAATTATTCCGCGCGGTGGCCCAGGCGATGCGTCCGGCCGTGGTCGAGGTGCGGGTCAAGAAGCGGGTGGCCGCGCCGACATTCAACGGCATGGATCCGGACGAATTCTTCCGCCGGTTCTTCGACGACGAACCCTCCGGCCCGCTGGCGCCCCGGCGCTCGCCGCGAGCGCCTGCGCCCGACCAGGAGCAGTTCCAGATCCAGCGCGGGCTGGGCAGCGGGGTGATCGTCGATGCCCCCAACGGCTACGTCCTGACCAATTATCACGTGGTGGGCGGGGCCGACCAGGTGGAGGTCATCCTGGCCGACGAGCGGCACTTCACGGTCGAAAAGATATGGAACGACCCGCCCACGGACCTCTCGGTGGTGAAGATCAAGGCTGACAACCTGGTGGCTGCGCCGCTGGGCGACTCATCCCAGATGGAAGTGGGCGACATGGTGCTGGCCTTCGGCGCCCCGGAGGGCCTGGCCCAGACGGTGACCACGGGCATCATTTCGGCCAAGGGCCGGACCACCGGCGGCCGGAACTACGAGGACTTCATCCAGACCGACGCCGCCATCAACCACGGCAACAGCGGCGGCCCGCTGGTCAACATGCGCGGCGAGGTGATCGGCATCAACGCCGCCATCATCAGCCGCACCGGCGTCAACGAGGGCATCGGCTTTGCCATCTCCTCAAACATGGCCAAGACGGTGCTGGAGCAACTGCTGAAGAGCGGCAAGGTGACCCGCGGCTACCTGGGCGTGAATATCCAGGACGTCGATGAGAGGCTCGCCCGCAGCTTCAACCTGCCCTCCACCAAGGGGGCCCTGGTGACCAGGGCGATGAAGGATTCACCGGCCGATAAGGCCGGCCTGAAGGCGGGCGACTTCATCACCGCCGTGAACGACAAGCCCATCGCCGATTCCAACGGCCTGCGAAACGAAGTGGCCACGTTCGCCCCCGGCGCCAAGGTCAAGTTGACCTTCCTGCGCGAGGGCACGCAGCAGACGGTCGAGGCCACTGTGGCCGGCCAGCCGGCGGACATGTTCGCCAAGACCCCCGGCGAGGGCGGCGCGGAAACACCCACGACCAGGAAATACGGCCTGACGGTCGACACCATGAACGACCGCTATGCCCAGCAACTGGGGTACAAGGCCGGCGCCCACGGCGTGATTATCACCAAGATCGAGCCCACCAGCGACGCCTCCGAAGCAGGCCTGCTGCCGGGCATGGTGATCGACCAGGTCAACGGCAAGGACGTGGGCAGCGTGGATGACTGGAACGCAGCCGTCACTTCCGCCAAGGGCGAGCTGACCCTGCGGGTGGAGATGCCCGACGGCGGAGTGAGATATGTGGTGATTTCCGGCGGCTAAAGAAACTTGAACCACAGAGAACACGACGATCGCGAAGACAGGAAACAGAGCCGGTCTCTCCGCTTTTCTTTGTGTTCCTTGTGATCTCTGTGGTCAGATCTGTGGTTTTCCGAGTTTCCCCAGCGCGTATTGGCGGGTAGAATCATATCCGAGTTGGCTGGAGGCGGCCGGCTGCCGCCTCCAGCGCCGGCGTCCCGGCAGGATCCTTTTTCAGGGGATCGAACATGCACGTCCCGTTGCGACTGGCTGAAGAATCGTCCTTCACCGAACGCATGGACCGTTGGGTCGAGCAGGTGCTGGGGCCGGATTACCGGCGGTACTGCGCCCGCCGGGCATGGACCCCGTGCGTCAACCTCTACGAAGACGTAGACAATTACTACGTCGTGGTGGAACTGTCGGGCATAGAGGCCGACAAGGTGGAACTGCGGGTGGAGGGCAACAACCTGGTGCTGGAGGGGCGGCGGGCCACCCCGCGCCCCGAGTCCTGCCCGGGCTGCCCTGAAATCCCGCTGGGCAGGCTGCGCATGCACCTGATGGAGATCGATCACGGGCAATTCTCCCGCACCCTGGAAATGCCCGAAGCCATCGACCGCGAGCGCACGGAAGCTTCGTACCGCAACGGCTACCTCTGGATCACCTGCCCCAAGCTCCGCTAGGGGATGTTTTGCCGGGCGATGCCCGCCGGCCGCGCGCCGCACAGCGTTCAACAAGGGAATCATGAATGGCCCAGGATGAAGCGCCCAAACAGAAGATAACCGTCCCGCCCGAAGCGGAGACCGTCATCAAGCCTGAGCGGACCCCCCCGGCCGAGCACGCCGAAGGCCGCACCGCCGTGCCCGAGGTGGCGGCGGTGATGGCCATTCGCAACACGGTGGTCTTTCCCGGCACGGTCATGCCCCTGAAGGTGGGGCGCGAAAAGTCCCGCCGGCTGCTGGACGAGGCGCTGTCCGACCACAAGCTCATCGTGCTGGCCACCCAGCGCGACAGCGGCGAGGACGACCCCAAGCCCGAAGGCATGTACGACGTGGGCACGGCGGCCGTCGTCCTCAAGCTGCTGCGCAGCGAGGAGGGCGAGCAAACCATCATCGCCCACGGGCTGTCGCGCGTGCACCTGGACGAGTTCGTCCAGGTCGAACCTTACTTCAGGGCCCACGTCACGCCCATGGAAGACGTGGCCCCGCCTTCCACCGAGATGGAGGCGCGCCTCTTGGACGTGCGGCAGAAGGCCCTGCGCGTGGTGCAGCTCTCGCCCAATGTGCCCGACGAAGCCCAGGTGGTCATCAGCAGCATCGAGCAGCCCGGGGCGCTGACGGATTTCCTGTCGGCCAATCTGCCCCTCGACACCGTCACCAAGCAGTCCTTGCTGGCCCAGACCGACGTCAACAAGCGCCTGGAGATCCTGCAGGCCCAGCTTCACCGCCAGGTGCAGGTGCTGGAGCTGTCGGGCCAGATCCAGGACCAGGTGCGGGCCAACATCTCCAAGGACCAGCGCGAGTACTTCCTGCGCGAGCAGATGAAGGCCATCCAGAAGGAACTGGGCCAGGCCGACGAGCAGGCGGTCGAGATCCAGGAACTGACCGAGAGAATCAACGCCGCGAACATGCCCGAGGCGGTCAAGGCCGAGAGCATGCGCGAATTGCACCGGCTGGAGAGGATTCCCTCGGCCAGCCCCGAGTACAACGTCATCCGCACCTATCTGGACATCATGCTGGAGTTGCCCTGGTCCAAGACCACCCCCGACAACCTGGACATCAACCGCGCCCGCCGGGTGCTGGACGCCGATCACTACGACCTGGAGAAGGTCAAGAAGCGCATCCTGGAATACCTGGCGGTGCGCAAGCTGGCGCCCGATTCCCACGGCACGGTGCTGTGCTTCGTGGGCCCGCCGGGGGTGGGCAAGACCAGCCTGGGCCAGTCCATCGCCCGCGCCCTTGGGCGCAAGTTCATCCGCATGAGCCTGGGCGGCATGCGCGACGAGGCCGAACTCCGCGGCCACCGCCGCACGTACATCGGCGCCATGCCCGGAAGGGTAATCCAGGAGATCCGCAAGGCCGGCACCAGCAATCCCGTCTTCATGCTGGACGAGCTGGACAAGGTGGGCATGGACTTCCGGGGCGACCCGACTTCGGCCCTGCTGGAGGTGCTGGACCCGGCCCAGAACAACACCTTCCAGGACCACTACCTCAACGTGCCCTTCGACCTGTCGAAGGTGATGTTCATCGGTACGGCCAACATCATGACCACGGTGCCGGCGGCCTTGCGCGACCGCATGGAGATCATCGATATCCCCGGCTACACCCAGGCCGAAAAGCTGCGCATCGCCGAGCGGTACCTCATGCCGCGCCAGAACCGCGAGAACGGGCTGGAGAAAACGCCGGCCCGGCTGACGAGTTCGGCCCTGCGGGCGATCATCATGTATTACACGCGCGAGGCCGGGGTGCGCGAGCTGGAGCGGCAGATCGGCGCCATCTGCCGCGGCCTGGCCGCCCGCATAGCCTCCGACGAAAAACCCAAACTGACCGTGGACGCCCAAAACCTGCAGGCGTACCTGGGGCCGCGGCAGTTCGAGTCGGAACTGGCCCAGCGCACCAGCGTGCCCGGCGTGGCCAC
>PMYM01000211.1 GCA_003171235.1 Phycisphaerales bacterium
GGACAGTACTGATCGAAAATCGCAAATCGAAAATTGTTCGCGGCGGTATAATCCGCCGCACAAGGAGGAAGTTGATGGCCAGGCCGACACAGGCAGGGATGCGCGCCGGGGCGCGTTGGGTGCTGGCCCCGCCCTGCGCCGGCTCCGCCGAGCTGGCCCGCCGGCTTCGCACCTCGCCCCTGGTCGCCCAGCTCCTGCACAATCGCGGTCTGGACTCACCCCAGGCCGTCGCCGCCTTCCTCGACCCTAAGCTCACCGACCTGCACCCGCCCGAGTTGATGGCCGGCATGGAAGCGGCCTCCGCCCGGATCATCGCCGCTCTTCGCGCCGGCCAGAGAATCTGCCTCTACGGCGACTACGACGTGGACGGCATGACCGGCCTGGCCATCCTGTACCGCTGCCTGAGCCTGCGCGGCGGGCAGGTGGAGTACTACGTGCCCCATCGCATCGACGAGGGCTATGGCCTGAACCTCAAGGCGGTGGAAAAGATCGCCGCCGGCGGGGCCAAGCTGCTGGTGACGGTGGACTGCGGCGTGACGGCCGTCGAGGCGGTGGCCCGCGCCAACCAGCTTGGCCTGGACGTCATCGTCACCGACCACCATGCGCCCGACGCGGCCTTGCCGGCGGCCCTGGCCATCGTGCACCCGGCCTTGCCCGGCGGAACCTACCCCAACGCCAACCTCTCCGGCTCGGGCGTGGCCTTCAAGCTGGCCTGGCATCTGTCGCGCAGCCTCGTTGGCGGCGGGCGGGTGGACGAGCCCACCCGCCGGCTGCTCTTGGAGGCCACCACCCTGGCCGCCCTGGGCACCATCGCCGACGTGGTGCCGCTGCTGGGCGAGAACCGCGTGCTGGCGGCCTACGGCCTGCGCGGCCTGGTTGCTACTGAGCATGTTGGTCTGCGGGCGCTGGTGGAATCGGCCGGGCTGGTCGGCGAGCGGCTGGACGCCTATCACGTGGGCTTCTGCCTGGCCCCGCGGCTGAACGCCTGCGGACGGATGGGTCACGCGCGCGTGGCGGTCGAACTGCTGACCCGGGCCGACGCCGAGCGCTGCCGCCGCATCGCCGAGGGGCTGGAGAAAACCAATACCCAGCGCCAGCAGGTGGAACGCGACATCCTGCAGCAGGCCCTGGAGGTTATTGAGCGAGACAAGCTGGCCGAGGACGGCCAGGCCGCCCTGGTGCTGGCGGGCGAGGGTTGGCACGCCGGGGTGATCGGTATCGTGGCCGCCCGGTTGGTGGATCGCTTCTGCCGCCCGACGGTGATGATCGCCCTGGCCAACGGCCAGGGCCAGGGTTCGGCCCGCTCGATCGACGGCTTCCACATGCGCGACGCCCTGGCCGCCTGCTCGGTGCACCTGGCCAGCTTCGGCGGGCACGCCATGGCCGGCGGACTGCGCCTGTCGGCCCAGAACGTCGGGGCCTTCGCCCGGGCCTTCTGCCAACACGCCCGAGCGAACCTCTCACCCGATCAGCTCACGCCGGTGCTGAACATCGAGGCGGTCGTCCGCCTGAGCGAACTGTCGCTGCCGGTGGTGCGGCAGTTGGAGAAGTTGGGCCCCTTTGGCCGGGGAAATCCCAACCCGGTGGTGATGGCCCCCGGAGTGCGGCTCCTGACCGCCCCGCAGCGCATGGGCCGCAGCGGCTCGACCGTAAGCTTCATCGCCGCCCAGGACGCCGCCGGAACCGGCCGGACGCGCTGCGTGGGCTTCGGCATGGCCGAGATGGCCGACCGCCTATCGGCCGGCAGCATCGTGGACATCGCCGGGCGGGCGGTAATCAACCGCTTCAACGGCCGGGAGAGCGTCGAATTCCACCTGCAGGACCTGCGGCCCGCCGGCCAGGAACCGGGCAATGCCAAGATAACATGACCAACGGACCTGGAGTTGCGATGAACAACCGCACCGGCATCATCCGCAGCAGCGGGCCCGACAAGTTAACTCAAACGGAAACACCGGCGCCCGCCGGGCAGATCACTCCTTGCCCAGCGGGGGACAATTCACAGCCGATGCGGCACCGCAGGCCATCGCGCCAACAGGCCAGAATCATAAGGATTATCATCCCGCCATACCTGGCATGGGACTTGCTTGCTCGCAGGGCAAGGAGTCTTCATGCCCTGGAAAAAGGCGTTCACGCTGATCGAACTGTTGGTGGTGGTGTCGATCATCGCCCTGCTGGTGAGCATCCTGCTGCCCGCGCTGGGTTTGGCCAAGGAGCTGTCCAAGACCGTTTTCTGCCGCACCAACCTGCGGTCGCTGGGCAATGGCATGGTGCTCTACCAGGGCGGCAACAACGGCTTGGTCGTTCCCTCTTACAACATGACTGGTACCAACGGCGGGCCCGACGTGCCCCTGGATGGCTGGGGGCCGATCCTAGATCGCGACAAGCTCATCGCCGGCAACCGCGCCAACTCCGGCAGCCTGCTGGTCTGCCCGTGCATGAAGGACATCGAGGGCATGAAGGACGGCCAAACCGGCTCCGACCCCGACAGGCCCAAGGGCTGGATGGACTGGCCCAACACCCGCAACGGCACGTCCAACATACCCCTGACCATTCCCGAGCGAGGGTTCAACCGCATCCTGCGCGTGGCCTATTGGATAAATGCTTTCAACCCCATCGGCTCGGTGACCACGGTGGAGAACGATGTCTTCTACACCACCAGCGTGGGTTATGGCGTCGGCTCCAACGGCCTGTACTGCACAGCCATGATGGCCGACCGGATCAAGCGCCCGCAGCAGTTGATCGCCTTGGCCGACGGGGTATACGCCGGCCGCCAACGCGACGACCGCATCGGCACCACCAACAGCCGCATCGGCTATCGCCACCCCGGCAAGGTGGGTACGGCCAATGCCGCATTTGCCGATGGGCATGTCGCCCCGATCGAAGGCGATGAGTTCCCGCGCGGCACCGGCGGCAGCGCCCCGTTGGCGGACATCAAGAACGAGAACCTCTACGGCCTCTACAGCGTGTATGCCGACCCGCAGGCGTATTTCGGACAATGAGAGATCAGGGTTTCCACTCTCGACGGCACAGGTGATTATGAACCGGGGAAGTTCTTGCCCGGGGTGCGGCGGCTGGCCGAGCGGCGGGTCAGGCCGACGGCGTCGAAGTGGTCCAGCAGGGGCACGGCGTACTTGCGGCTGACGCCCAGCGCGTCGCGGAAGGCCACGGTCTCAAAGCCGCCGTCGCGCCGCAAGAGTTCAATCGCCAGCGACCGGGCCTGCTCGACCGCCCCGGCGTGCATGATGATCTCCTCGGGCAGTTGCACCAGCAGGCCCTGCTCGCACAGGAGGCGGACCAGGTCGGCGGCGCGCTGGCTCGAGAGCCCCAGTTGCCCCGCCAGCTCAGCCAGGCTGGGCGAGGCCAGCCCGGCCGCCTTGTATATCTCCTCGATCTGCGCCGCCAGTTGGGCCTCCCGCGGCGAGAGCTTGGCCTTTCGCCCGGCCAGTGCGACCAGCGGCCCGTGACGCTCGATTTCCCCCTGCGCGGCCAGGGCCTCGATCGCGGCGGCCAGCAGGCTCTCGTCGGCCTGGAGATGGGTTTGAACCTGCTCGGGCTCCATGCCCGCCCGCAGCGGGTTGGCCTGGTGGAATTCCTCCAGGGCGTCGAGTATGGGTTGGGCCAGGGCGGCGCTGGCCTGGCGGTGGAAGAACTTGCCCCCGCCGGCGTCGACGGCCAGGCCCCCCTTGGCAAGCTCCGCTAGCACGGGCTGGACCTGATCGAGAGGCAGGTGAGCCTGACCAGCCAGGGCCTGGGCCGAGAGCGGCTGGCGGCTTTCGGCCAGCACGACGGCGACCCACTTGGCCGGCGAGTCCAAAGCCGCCAGGCGCGCCTGCAGGCCCTGGATGATCCATGGCCGGGCGCGGCGGAGCCGCTGCTGCCCGGTGGAAAGCACCCGCCCGCCGCCCAGCGTGGTCACGCCCCCGTCGGCCAGCCCGGCCATGCCGGCGCGGATGACGAAGCGGTCGCCCGCCGCCGCCGGCAGCGGCTCCTCCAGCCGCAACTGCACCAGTTGGCTCTGGCCCGGCTGGAGAGTCTTCTCCTGGAGCATGGCCACGTGGGCGGTGGCCTGGGCGGTGCCGATGTGCAGGTGCACCTCGGCGTAGTCCTTCAGTGCCCCCGGCATGTGGCCCAGCAAGGCCAGGTCGGCCTGGAGCATGGTGGCCGGCTCGAAGGCGCCGGGTGTGCACAGCACCCGCCCGCGCAAAAGCTCGCTCTGGGGAATATCGGTCAGGTTGATGGCCAGGCACTCACCCGCCCTTCCGATCTGGGCGTCCTGGCCGTACACCTCCAGCCGGCGGACGCGCCCGCTCTGCCCGCCGGGCAACAGGCCCAGCTTTTCGCCCACGCTCACCTGGCCGCTGAGGGGGATGCCGCTGGCCACGCTGCCGAAGCCGTGGATGGTGAAGGAGCGTTCGATCCACATGCGGAACAGCCCGCCAGTGGGCGGCGGCTGGGCGGCCTGGGCGGCGGCGTTGAGGGCGTCGTAGAAGCCCTCGAACCCCTCGCCGGTGACAGTGGAGATGGGGCAGATGGGAGCATCTTCCAGGAACGTGCCGCGCAGGAAGCTCCGCACGTCGTCGCTGGCCACCTGGCGCATCTGCTCGTCCACCAGGTCGATCTTGGTCAGGGCGACCAGCCCGCCGCGCGTCCCCAGCAACGTCAGGATGTCCAGGTGCTCGCGCGTCTGGGGCATGACGCCGTCG
>PMYM01000029.1 GCA_003171235.1 Phycisphaerales bacterium
AAGGCTGTGCCACCCGGAGAATTACCTGCTACAGACTACTCGTGTGGCGCCGTCGCAGTCTTTCCCGTGCGAACGGAGACCTTCACCGGGTACGCGCGCCCCGACTCCACGTCGGTGATGGTCAGCACTCCCTCGCTCTGCTTATCCGGTTCCAGGCGCTCGCCGCGAATCTGGACGTCCAGATCTTCCGTCCCTTTGGCCGTGCCCTGATTCTGGGCAGGGACGATCCACTTCTCCGAGCCTTCGGCCTTCCAGGGTCGGGGTTTGCTCGTCCAGTTGCGGAGTTGAACACGGAACGACGTTTGCCCCCCTGCCTTAAGGGTGAGGGAAACTTCGCTATCGGCCACATCCAAGCCGACCGCCCGGGCCACTTCGGCCGCCAACTGGTACATCAGTTTCGACCGCCCTTGCCAATCCTGGCCGCCCGCGAAGGCGCCCTTGTAGTGGCGTTCCAATTGCTCCGCAACGCGCCGCGCCTGCTCCGCGGGCAAGAGGCCGCGGTCGAGCGTCTGCTCGACGAAGATGCGTGCTTCCAGTTCCTGCAACCCTTCGATCATGGCCTCGAGCCGGCTGCTGGATTCGGCGCCGTCGGGCCCCGGCCAGAGGCTCTTCATGATGGAGAACCCCGGCGCGCCGCCAGCGTGCTTGCAGCCGTCATGATAAGACTGGGCCCAGTAGTCGCCCCCCATGCGCCCGGTGCCGCGGTACCCCGCGAAGATCGCCCGCTCGGGGAAGGTCCGGAACACCCAGGGGGCGGCGCTGCCGTTGACAACAATTGCGCCGTTGTCCACGCGCGGCGTGCAGAGCAGGATTTGCGCGCGCGGCTTCCAGCCCTTCCGGGATTCCCCCCCGATCAGCAGGCTCTGGATATTCTCGACCACCTTGTACAGCGTGTCCGAACTGGTCGTCTCCAGGCCGTCCCAGTAGGCCGAATGGAACGTAGTCCTGTAGAGGTCCGAAAACGCAGGGTCCGGCTTGCCGATGGGCACCGACACGTTGGCGTCATGCGACCCGCAGATCCAGAGCACCTCGGGGGCGAATTGGCGCAGGAGGCCCTTGAGTTTCGGGTCGCCGTCCTGGTCCCAGCCATAGCCCCAGAACATCGCCTGCTCCAGCCCCTTGGCCGCCATGTGGCTGTACAGGGAGTCGGCGAACGCCTGCCAGGATTTCTCCCGGCCGGGCGCATCCGGCCCCAGGCCTAAACGAGATTCCTTGCCGGATGCCTCATCCCGGACCTTGACTTCCACGCCCGCGGCAAACCCGTGCATGACCACAAAGGCGATGACGCGCGGCCGGCCGCCGTGCTTGAGGATCAAGTCCAGGTAACGGTCGAGCGTCGCGTAGTCGAACGCGAGCGCGCCGTCGGGCTTGCGAATCCACTTGATCATGGAATCGTCTTTGTTGCCAAACTCCGTGTCCATGAGCACGGGCACGAACCACACGCCGTTTCCCGCGCGCCCAAGCTGGCGAAGGCTGGCCTCGATCAACTCCCAGTGCTTCTGGGACCACAGCGGCGCCTGGTATTGCTTGGCCACACCGTACGGCGATTGCTCGATGGCGACCATCGTCTGGAAATGGCGCGGCTCGGGGACCTGCCAGTCCAGCACCTCCACCTCCACCGGCAACGTGACGGACTGGAAATCCCGCCCTTCCACTCGCATGGTTCCGCGGTACGACCCCGGCGCGGCGTCCGGCGGGATCTTCACCGACACCCAATATGGGCGGCAGGAATTGGCGGGGATCCGCTCCGGCAACGCGGAGGAGATCCAGTCAAAGTATTGAAGCCGGCCCAGGGCCGCGGTCGCGGCGTTCTTGTCCTCCAGCGTCTCGGGCGCGAAGCGGACCAAGGCGCTCGCCTTGGGCGCGGTCCAGTCGCCGTACCGGGAGACGCCGCCGCCAAACTCATGGCTCTGGCCATCGGTGATCCGCCCTTCGCCCAGCGAACTGATGTCCACCATCGGCTGGGGGTTCATTCCGAAAATGCGGACGGCATTGGCCGGAAACGCGCCGCCCGCGGCGTTCTTCAGTTCGGAGGCCGTGAACTTGACATTGGCCAAATCCTTGTCCGTTCCGACCACCACTTGCGTCGAATAAATCCCATTCCGCGCCCCGACCAACCGGACCAACCCCGGCCCCGCACCGGGTTCGAGGCACTCCGGCCCGAACAGGCGGCGGATCATGTCCTCGGCCCAGACCTGCACGCCCGGCGGCCGGACCGGGGACGAGGGCACGGCCTTACCTGCGCACTGCAGTTGGAGACGCGACAGGCGGGCGTGCTCCCACTGCCGGTCTTCAACGGCCCTGTATCCGAACCATTCCTTGAGCACGTAGGGATGCAGCGGAGCGGCCCGCACCTCGATGGCCAGGACATTCGTCCCTTTGCGAATCAGGTTCCGGGGAATGGCCAGTGAAGGGAGCGCGCGGTTGCGCAGTTTGTAGAGTCGCGAGCCCGCCGGCGTGAGTTCGTCCGCGCTGCGGATGACCTGCGCGGGCGGCGGGGTCTTTCCCTTGTACGACGCCTGCTCCTTCTCGGGCAGGTCCGCAAATGTGACGACGTACGCCTCCTGTGGGTATTCGTCCGCCATAGTCTCGGCGCCGAGTTCGCCGGAGGGCAGGTGACCGCGGGCGATTTCCTGGCCATTCACGAACGCCCGCAACCCGCCGATGTACTCGGCGCTGAACGTCACGTCCCCGGCCGCGGCCGGATCGGGAATCTCGAAGCGGAAACGCAGAAACACCCCGCGCAGCCAGCCGTTCCGTTCCGGGGCGTTACAGGTATAGAGTGCCGGCGAGCCCACGCCGTCGGGTTTCCGCTGGTGCAGCCAGGCCGAATCGTCGAAGTCGCCCGCGCGCCATCCGTCGGGCGGCGGCTCAGCGATGGTTCCCAGCCGGATGAACACCCTGTTCTTCCTGGCGAAACTGTTGTATTGCGCCTCCACGGCGACGTGGTCGCGCCAATCTTCTTTCTGCCAGTCGTGCGTCCCGGCGGCCAAGGCATTCTTCACGTTCTCTTGGAGTTTCCCCATCAACGCCGCGCCCAGAATTTTCTCGCCGTCGGCCTTCAAGGCCTGGGGGGCGATCTTCTGAACGTCCAGTTGATACCAAGCCCGGCAATAAGCGGATTCGTCCAGGATCAGCGTACCCGTCTCCGTCCGCCCGGCCTGGCTGCCGGCCGTTTCTCCCGCCCGCGGCTCTGCGCCCAAGGCAAGCCCAGCCAGACACCACATAGCGACGAGGGAAATCCACAGGCCCGCTGGGACTTCACGCATCATTCTCTCCTTAGGATGGCCCCATTGTACGGCGGCCGTCGCGCCGCCGCCAAGGGCGATGCCGCGGTCCAGTCGTTGAGCGGTTCGCCGATGGAACGTATAATCGTGGCTGCCCGGCAGGGCGGCGACGGTATGCTCCGCCCTGCCCAACCGAGAGCGAGGTCATGACGAATCGCGTAGGCATGTTGCCGGCGCTGCTGTGGCTGGCCTTCCTGGCACTGCCCCTGGCGGCCTGGGGGCTGATCAACCCGCAGTTCACCCCCATACACCTGGTGGACCAGTGCGACACCATCCTGACGGCCAGGATCAAGACTAAGGACATCGTCAACAAGGTCGAGTTGGAAGTGTCCGAGGCGCTTAAGGGCAAGGCGCCCGCGGCCCTCGTGCTTGACCTGAGCGACGCCCCCAAGGAGCGTGCCGACGCCGCCCGCAAGCAGTTGCTCGCCGCCGCCGGCCGGCCCGTACTATTCTTCTCGGCCGACGACACCCAGACGGGCTACCTGCATGTGCAGGGCACGTGGCTGAAGTTGAGCGGCAAGGGGGGCGCTTGGCGGCTGGAGGCCGTGGATCAGAACATGCTCTCCACCTGGGACGGGGGGACGGACATGCTGACGCGGTGCGTGCAGTACATCCTGGCCGACCGCGCCGCAGCCGCGGTGCCTGCCGAGGCCGGCCTGCGCTGGCGGACGATCAAGAAGATCGGCTCGGTTGCCGGCCAAGCCCGCGACATCGCCGCCATCAATGTGGCGGGCGACGGAACCTGCTGCCTGTTCGTGGCCAGCGACAAGGGGGATCGGCTACTGCGGCCGGGCAAGGACGGGGCATTTGAGGACATCACGGAGAAGGTCAAACTCGCCTCCCGGAGCCGCCTGGCGACCTGGGGCAACTTCGGCGGCAACGGCCGGCTGGATCTGGCCTCGTATGACGGCGCCACCCTGACGATCTGGACGCAGGCGGCCGACGGAACCTTCTCCCCCGTTAAGCCAGGCGAGAAGTTCGAACTGCCCGAGGGCTGCGTAGGGATGGCGACCATCGCTGTCGGGGCAGGGATGGGGGTCCGGACGCCCGGCCTGATCTTCAGCCCGCCGTCCGGCCTGCCGGTGCTGCTCAAGCCGGCGGGTAAATATGCCTTTGAAGCCATGAAGCTGCCGGCGCCGGCCACTGCCCCCAAGGACTACGGAAAGGGGCAGGCCTGTCTGGTGGCGGATTTCAACGGCGATTCGCTCGTTGACGTCATCCAGCCCTTCGAAAAGGGCGGGCTGATCTACCTGGGCAACAAAGATGGTTCCTTCGACGCCCCCAAAGCTTGTGCCGTCTGCGCCACCGTGGGCGGCGGCAAGGCCGCCCTGGGCGATTTCGACGGCGACGGCCTGCTCGACGTGCTGATGGCCGGGGCGGAGGGGGTGAAGATCTTCCAGAATCGCGGCCAGGGGCTATTCGAGGAGGCGATCATCGCTTCGGGCGAGATCGGCTACAAGAACCTGCCGCTGGCCTCCGGGTGCGGCGTGTGCGACTTCAACAATGACACCCGCCAGGACATCTTCGTTACCTACGGCGCCGGGCCGATGCTGCTGTACTTCAACCGCGGCTTCCGTAGTTTCGGCCAGGTGCCGGCGCGGGAAGTGGCCCTTAACCAGGCCCCGGACATCGGCCAAGGCCAGCAGCTGGGGTTGTTCGCCGACCTGGGCGGCGGCGGGACCCAAGACTTATTCCTTGTCGCCCAAAGCGGCGACATCTGGTGCGCGTTCAACTACCTTGGCAGCGAGAGTGCCGCGCTGTGCGTCAAGGCGAGGTTGCGCGCTGGCTCGCCGGAGGTCGGGCCGGTGAACGTCTCGCTATGGAAGGAAGAACGCTGCCTGGGAACGGCCGTGGTGCAGGCCGGCTTGGCGCCGGCCTTCTTCGGCATCGAGACCGCGGGGGCGTACACGCTCAAGTGGCGATTCCCCGGCGGGCGGGAGATGTCCAGGGAGGTGCCCGTAACGAACAAGCCTGTCACCGTGGAACTGGAAGGCGCCAAATAAGAGGGCGTTTCCGCGCACCCTCCGATAGGTCCTCCGCGCGGCTCCCGAACGATAGACACTCGTGTCTTGACGGAACCGGATGAGATCCCGCATGTCTGCGGAGAGGGGAGGCCTTCCGGGCTTCTTTGGGGACTTCCATCGCCAGTAGAGCTTGAACGCGCGGGTGCGCCAAGCCTTCACCGTTGCCGGCTGCATCAACTGGGCGGCAGCCCCCTGGCAACGAACATGCCGAGCGAATGGGCAGCCCCCAGGCCCTTGTGAATTCGTCTGCATCCGGAACGGAGAGGGTGGGATTCGCTTACGCGGCGCCGCTGGCGCGGAGCGTCAAACCCACGAGGCGTCCCGTCGCTTCGCTCCGGTTCGCGTGGGTTCAAATCCCACCAGGTTTCATGCGCACCCAGGGCTGTTCAAGTCCGAGAATTGCCTGCTTGGGAACATCTCAACGGAGAGGGTGGGATTCGAACCCACGGTACTCCAAAGGAGCACACCGGTTTTCGAAACCGGCTCCATCGGCCACTCGGACACCTCTCCAGGTGCTG
>PMYM01000194.1:0-5269 GCA_003171235.1 Phycisphaerales bacterium
GCCCCCGGCTAGTAGTCTGTCACAGCAAAAACGATGGGTAGGTTCTTTGGTGGCACAGGCTTTCCAGCCTGTGCGCGCACAGCCTAGAAAGGCTGTGCCACCCGTGGAATTTCCTGTTACAGACTACTAGAGCACTTCACGTTTGTTTGGGTCGTGGCATGGCCGTCCCGGCCATGCGTCCCACGGGCGTTCCGCCCGTGGTCCGGCAAACTGGCAGGGGCGAGACGCCCCTGCGACGCATGGGCAAGATGCCCATGCCACGAATACACCCGACCGTGAGGTGCTCTGAATTCTCGCCGGCCCTGCGGGCCTGATTGCGTCCTGCTTTGTGGCCTGGCCAGAACGGCTTAGGATTGGGGTTTGNNTTGCCGGTTGCACAGGCTCAAACGTGTGCAATCCTGCACGTTGTCAATACGCAATCCTGAATTGGTCTAATACCGTTTCCCGCCGAACGCGCTGGGATGGCCGACCGGGTTTGGATATTCGTTCCAGGGCGCGACCTTCTCGCGGATGGCCTTCTCGCCGATCTGGTCGAGCAGGTTGCCCAGGCGGATTCGGGCGGCGTCCCACTTGTCGCCGTCGCCGTCGTAGGGGAAGCGGTTTTCGCTCATCTGCCCGTCGGCGGACGTGCCCGAGACCTTGGCCATCTCGCCCAGCAGCTTTTTGGCCTCGTCGGCGGCGGCGCCGGCCTTGCCCATCTTCTCCAGCAGGTAGAGGTACTCAAAGTCCTGACCGCCCTGGCGGATGGCCTTGCAGCGGAAGTCCAGGATGGGGCCGTTGACGCCGGCCTCGGTTCCGGGGTAAATCAGCAGGCCGTCGCCGTTGAGACGCAGGGCGTTCTTCACCCCGTACTTGCCGCCGCGGGCGGGCTTTTCCGACTCGTCGAAGTTCAGCGTGTTGTTCCACACGTCGGTCAGGTAGGGCTTGGGGTCGTTGCGAAACGCGTTGCCGGCGTTGCGGTACTTGTTCTGGCGGTCCACGATGTACAGGGCGTCCCAGAAGTACCACAGCCGCGAGCCCGTCAGGAAGCCCGCCCAGGCGTGGGTGCGGCAGGAAACGCCGGGGGCGTCGATATACGGCCCGCCCACGTACCCGTTGTTGTAGGTCCAGACGACCTTGCCCTTGGCGTCGATGGCGGGAATGGTCGCCGGGGGCGTCAGGCCGGAGCAGAAGATGTCCACGCCTTCGTCCAGCCGCGGCCAACTCTTGTCGGAGGGCTCGTACTGCTCGGTGATGAAGGTCCGCAGCACCGAGCCGGTGTCGGCCTTGGCCTGCTTGCCTTTATTGAGCACCTCCTGGTAGCTGTCCTTGTCGTTGGGCTCGTCGCCCAGGATGACAAAGGCGCGGTTAAGCCATTTCTGCTGTTCGATCACGGGCAGCACCGCCTTGGCCGAACCGGCGTCCACCGGGACCACTTCGGCGCCTAGCCCCGCGCCGAAGGGGCCCTTGAAGGCCTCGCCCGTGGCGTAGCCCATCAGGTTGGGAACCTTGCGCTTGGGCGTGTCGGGGTACCATTCCTCGGTCAGCACGAAACGGTGGTTGTGGGCCGCCTGGAAGTACTGCTCGACGATGTCGCCCATCTGGGCCAGGTCTTTCTGCGGCCGGCCGAAGGCGCTGGCGATCCACTCGGGGCTGCAGCTTACCCACTGCGGGAAGTGGCTCACCGAGGGCAGGGTGAAGTTCCAGACCTTGAGCTTGACCGGCAGGGTCTTGCCGCCGGCCTTAAGGCTGCCGGCGTACTCGCCGCTTTCGGCCTTCTCGGGCACGAAGATGTCCACCCAGACGACCTCGTTCTTGCCCGGCGCCACGTCGAAGGGGGCGCCGTACTTCTTGGCGCCCAGCGGCACCATCTGCACGGGGAATTCGCGCGGGGCGCCGGCCTTTTTCAGTTCTTCGTCAAGGCGCTTGCAGTCCCAGATCTCGCTGTTGGCCCCGACCGTGGACATGATGGGGGCGGGGATGTAATGCTCGTGGAACATCTCCACCTGGTCGAGCGTGCTTTGGGCGTTCTTGAGTTGAAGCGCCTCGACGTTGACGCCCTTCATATCGCCGGCGAAGACGATCTGGAAGGAGACGAATTCGTTGCGGGCGGCGTGCAGCGCAACCGTGCCCGTCTTGGAGTCGAATACGCTGCAACTGCCGGGCTGCTGGTTGCGCATTACCTTCACCGACGGCCCCACGACCCAGACCTGGGCCTGGACCGTTGAAACCAGCGACGCCAGCGCCACGATCAGGGATGCTGCCCACAGTCTCATTGCATGTTCCTTTATTGAACGCGGGGCCACCAGGACGATTCTTCCACACGGACGGCAAAGCGCCATTATCTCTGCCGCCCCGCCGGAGGGCAAGAAGCCCCTTGCCGCCGGATAGCGTCAACTACTTTGTGTAAGTTGCGGAAGCAGGTGCCAGCGGGCATGCCGGCCGGGTCAGGCCGGCGCGTCTTTACGCTTTCTTTACGCCTCGGGCGGCGCCTTTTACGCCGGTTTTACGCCCAGTCTGCTAGCATTTCCACAGGATTGAACGTGGCAAGGAGAACGGCATGGATGTGGTGTGCATCGGAATCGGCGCGGCTTTTTTTGCGATAGCCTGGGGCCTGGTGTGGGCCTTCAGCCATCTGCAGGGAGAGAGACAATCATGACGTGGGCATACGTACTGAGCGGCGTGCTTGCCCTGGGGTTGATGATCTACCTCCTGGCGGCGCTTCTCAAACCGGAGAAATTCTGATGCTCTCCAGCGAGATTATACAAATCGTGCTGTTCCTGGCCGTGCTGTTGCTGTTGGTGAAACCGCTGGGCTGGTACATGGCCCGGGTGTACGAGGGCAAGCCTTGCGGCCTGGACCGCGTGCTGGGGCCATTGGAACGATTGATTTACAGGCTCTGCGGCGTCAACCCGACGAGCGAGATGAGTTGGCAGCGGTATGCAATCGCCCTGCTTGCGTTCAGTTTCGCGGGGTTTGTCTCGCTGTATGGCCTGATGCGAATCCAGCAGGGGCTGCCGTTCAATCCCGAGCACATGCCGGCGGTCCCGCCGGACCTGTCGTTCAACACGGCCGTCAGCTTCCTGACGAACACCAACTGGCAGGCGTACGGCGGCGAGAGCACGATGAGCTATCTCACCCAGATGCTCGGCCTGGCCGTGCACAACTTCGTTTCGGCTGCCGCGGGCATGGCCGTGCTGGTGGCGCTCATTCGCGGCTTCGCCCGGCGGAACAGCCAGACCATCGGCAACTTCTGGGCCGATCTGACGCGGACGACGCTGTACATCCTGCTGCCGCTGGCGCTGGTGCTGGCCCTCGCCCTGGTTTCGCAGGGCGTGGTGCAGACGCTGGGGCCGTATCAGAAGGCCGCCCTGGTCGAGCCGGTCAAAGGCCCCGACGGCCAACTTGTCGCCGAACAGACCATCGCCGTCGGGCCGGCGGCCTCGCAGATTGCCATCAAGCACCTGGGCACCAACGGCGGCGGCTTTTTCAACGCCAATTCCGCCCACCCGCTGGAGAACCCCACGCCGCTGTCGAACTTCCTGGAGATGCTGGCCATCCTGCTGATCCCGGCGTCACTGACCTACACCTTCGGCAAGATGGTGGGCGACACCCGCCAAGGTTGGGCCGTCCTGGCCGCGATGTTTATCATCTTCCTTGGTCTCTTCGCGCTGTGCTACCCATCCGAGCGGCAGGGAACGCCGCAGTTGGTTGCGGCCGGTGCCGACATCACCCCTTCGGCCAGCCAGTCCGGCGGCAACATGGAGGGCAAGGAGGTCCGCTTTGGCATCGTGAACTCCGCGCTCTTCGCCACGGTCACGACGGGCACCTCCTGCGGGGCGGTCAACTCGATGCACGATTCCTTCACTCCCCTGGGCGGCATGGTTCCCATGTGGCTGATCCAGTTGGGCGAGGTGATCTTCGGCGGGGTGGGCTCGGGTCTGTACGGCATGCTGATCTTCGCCATAGTGGCCGTCTTCATCGCCGGGCTGATGGTCGGGCGCACGCCGGAGTACCTGGGCAAGAAGATCGAGATCTTCGAGATGAAGATGGCCTCGCTGGTGGTGCTGGTGCCGGTGCTGATCGCATTGATCGGGACGGCGGTGGCGGTCGTGATGGCGGCGGGCAAGGCCGGCGTGGCGAATCCCGGCCCGCACGGGTTCAGCGAAATACTTTATGCCTACTCCTCGACCGCCAACAACAACGGCAGCGCCTTCGCCGGGTTGAACGCCAATTCGGGCTTCTACAACTTTTCCACGGGCCTGGCAATGTTGTGCGGGCGGTTCCTTTTCAAGATTCCGGTGCTGGCCATCGCTGGCGCGTTGGCGGGCAAGAAGTCCATCCCCGTCTCGGCCGGCACGCTTCAGACGCACGGCCCACTGTTCATCGTTCTGCTGGTCGGCGTGGTGCTGATCGTCGGGGCCTTGAGTTTCATTCCCGCCCTGGCCCTGGGGCCGATCGTCGAGCACCTGATGATGTTGGGCCGGTGAGGTAAAACATGAGCGATAAGGCAAAAGAAGCGAAGTTATTGGACTGGGCGATCATCCTGCCGGCCATCGGGAACTCGCTGCTTAAGCTAAGTCCGCGCCAGCAGTGGAAAAACCCGGTGATGTTCGTGGTCCTGGTCGGGGCGGCGCTCACGAGCGCCTTGTTCGTTCACTCGCTCTTTTGGCAGGGGGAGGCGGGCAGCTGGTTCATCCTGGGCGTGTCGATGTGGCTGTGGTTCACGGTGGTGTTCGCCAACTTCGCCGAGGCGATGGCCGAGGGGCGCGGCAAGGCCCAGGCCGAGACGCTCCGCAAGGCCCGCCAAGACCTTCCGGCCAAGTACCTGCCCGATCCGGCCGACCGGCGGCGCCACCTGCCGGTGACGGCCACGGTGCTGCGCAAGGGCGACGTGGTGTTGGTGGAGGCGGGCGATTTCGTGCCCGTCGACGGCGAGATCATCGAGGGCGCCGCCAGCGTGGACGAGAGCGCCATTACCGGCGAATCCGCCCCGGTCATCCGCGAATCCGGCGGCGACCGCAACGCCGTCACCGGCGGCACGCGCGTGCTGTCGGACTGGCTGGTGGTGCGGGTCACGGCCAAGCCGGGCGAGACCTTCCTGGACCGCATGATCGCCATGGTCGAGGGGGCCAAGCGGCAGAAGACGCCCAACGAGATCGCCCTGAACATCCTGCTGGCGGCGCTGACGATCATCTTCCTGGTGGTTTGCGCGACGCTGTTGCCCTACTCGCTGTACAGTGTGGAGCAGGCTCATCAAGGCAGCCCGGTCACGATCACGGTGTTGGTG
>PMYM01000194.1:5328-5984 GCA_003171235.1 Phycisphaerales bacterium
GACGTGGACGTGCTGCTGCTGGACAAGACCGGCACCATCACCCTGGGCAACCGGCAGGCCACCCTGTTCATCCCGGCCGAGGGCGTAAGCCCCGAGGAACTGGCCGACGCCGCCCAGCTTGCATCATTGGCGGACGAAACTCCCGAAGGCCGCAGCGTGGTGGTGCTGGCCAAGCGGCAATACAACATTCGCGGCCGGGACATCGAGAAACTGGGGGCGAAGTTTATCCCGTTCTCCGCCCAGACCCGCATGAGCGGCGTGGACTTGGACGGCCGGGTCATTCGGAAAGGCTCGGCGGACGCGATTGAGGCGTTTGTCGGCACGCATGGCGGCCTTGTGCCGCAGAAGGTCAAGGACGTGGTGCAGGACATCGCCCGGCAGGGCGGCACCCCGCTAGTGGTAGCTGACAGCGGCAAGGTATTGGGGGTGATCTGCCTCAAGGACATCGTCAAGGGCGGGATCAAGGAGCGGTTCGCCGACCTGCGGCGGATGGGCATCAAGACGGTGATGATTACCGGCGACAACCCCATGACGGCCGCTACCATCGCCGCCGAGGCCGGCGTGGACGACTTCCTGGCCCAGGCCACACCGGAGAACAAGCTCAAGCTGATCCGCGAGTATCAGGCCCGCGGGCACCTGGTGGCCATGACCGGCGA
>PMYM01000194.1:6024-29426 GCA_003171235.1 Phycisphaerales bacterium
TACTTCGCCATCATCCCGGCGGCCTTTGCCTCAACGTATCCGGCCTTGATGGCCTTGAACGTTATGGGCCTGGACCCCAGAAGTGCCATCCTGTCAGCCGTCATCTTCAACGCCTTAATCATTGTGTTCCTGATTCCCCTGGCCCTGAGGGGCGTCAAGTACAAGCCCATGCCCGCCACGGAACTGCTGCGGAAGAACCTGGTGATCTACGGCCTGGGCGGGCTGATCGTGCCGTTCATCGGCATCAAGCTGATCGACATGTTGCTGGTGGCGGCGCACTTGGTGTGAAGGAGTTGATATGCTTCAATACATTCGGCAAGTCCTGGGCATCCTGATTGTGCTGACCCTGATTACGGGCCTGTGTTACCCGCTGGTTGTCACCGGCGTTGCCCAATTGATTTTCCCGCACCAGGCCAACGGCAGTTTGATCGTCAAGGACGGCAAGGCGGTGGGGTCGGAGTTGATCGGCCAGGGGTTCAGCGATCCGAAGTACTTCCACCCGCGGCCGTCGGCGGCCGGCAACGGCTATGACGGAACCGCCTCCGGGGGAACCAACCTCGGTCCGATCAACGACAAATTGCTAGCGGGCGTCCACGGGTCCAAGAAACCCGACGGAACGCCCGACCCCGCCTCCGATTTCGACGGCGTCAAGGACCTGGCGGCGACCTACCAGAGCGAGAACAATCTGCCCGGCAACACGCCCGTGCCTGTGGACGCCGTGACCCGCTCGGGCAGCGGCCTGGACCCCGACATCAGCCCGGCGGCGGCCGCCGGGCAGATAGCACGCGTGGCCGAGGCGCGGCACATGGACGAGGCGAAGGTCCGCGACTTAGTTGCCAAGCACACGCGCCAACGGCAATTAGGCGTGCTCGGCGAGCCGGGTGTAAACGTGCTCGAACTAAACCTTGCCCTGGACGAAGCAGAAGGGAAAGCCAATTGATCGCAAATCGGCCTCCGCTCGTGGGGTGGATGATCAGTGGAGTCCTGCTCTTGCTGGCATCCTCGCCAGCGCTGGCGAAAGATCCTGAGGCCGGCGGCAATTGGCCGGCGGATGCTCGGTCTGCTCAGGAAAAGGCGGCAACGTCCAGCCAAGCCGCCGGCAGTGTCCCTTCCAGTCTTCCTTCAAGCCAGCCATCGTCCCAACCGGCGGAAGAAACCTGGCCGCCCGGCTTGTTGATGAAGGTTTTGGAAGACACCGGCGCCCGCAAGCCCCTGGACGACGCTGGGATTCGCTTCTGGGGATACACGGAAGCCGGGTTCACCAGCGCTCTGACCAATGGGCAAAAGACGCTCTTCGGCCGGCTTTACGACGCCCGCAGACCAAACAACGCTCGCTTGAACCAGATTGACCTTACTGTCGATCGGCCATACGACTCTTCCAAGCCGTTCGACATCGGCGGGCGAGTGGATGCCCTCTACGGCGGCGACGCCATGCTAACTCATGCCTTGGGCCTCAACAGGATGGGCGAAGGCAATGGCGAAAACTGGTTCGACCCCATCCAATTCTACCTCCAGCCCTGGTTCAAGACCGGCAAGGACAGCGGGCTGGAGGTCACCTTCGGCAAGTTCCTCGAACTGGCGGGCAGTGAATCGGCGGAGCCCATCTACAACTCTCTCTATTCCCACAGTTACATCTATTCCTTCGCCGAGCCGACTACCCACACGGGGGCGATGGCCAAGTACTACCTGAATTCGCAGGTGTTCGGCTACTTCGGGATAGTGGAAGGTTGGGACGTCTTCAAGGACAACAACGACGGCGTCACATATATAGCCGGCGGCGGCTGGTCCAGCAAAGATCAGGTCGGCCCCCACCCAAAGACCCAGGTGCTTCTCAACATGATCACCGGGCCGGAGCAGGCGAACAACTCCCGTGACTATCGAACCTTGACGGACATCGTGATTAACTACTGGTGGACCGATAAGCTCTCCGAATCGCTGAATATCGATTGGGTCACGGAGGAGAACGTCCCGAAAGTCGGGCGGGCCAACGCGTACGGACCGGCCCACTATCTGACGTACGTGTTCAATGACCGCGTTTCGGCCACGTGGCGGACGGAGTGGTTCCGCGACGACACGGGCGTCCGCATCGGAGCGGCCGGGAACTACTACGAGAACACCGTCGGCCTGAACCTGACGCCGTGGCCCGCACACGGTATACTGAAGAACCTGTCGTTCCGCCCGGAGCTCCGCTGGGACCATTCGGACCAGCAGGCGTTTGGCGGCAATCACGACCAGATGACCGTCGCCTTCGACGTGATCTTCAAGTTCTAACCGAATAACGGCCGAAAGACCTGATAGCGCCTGATGGAAGATCGACAACGCCAAAGCGATGAGATCTTTGCGAAACTGCGCGAGGAAGCCAAGGCCAAGCATCGCGGCAGGCTCAAGATATTCTTCGGCTACGCCGCCGGCGTGGGCAAGACCTACTCCATGCTGGAGGCGGCCAGAGCCCAGGCAGCGGCCGAGACCGACATCGTCCTGGGCTACGTCGAGCCCCACGCCCGCCCGGAGACGGAGGCTCTCACCCTGGGCATGGAGGTATTGCCCGCCCGGCAAGTGGCCCACCGGGGCATCACCGTCCGGGAGTTCGACCTGGATGCCGCCCTGGCCCGCAAGCCCGCCGTCATCGTGGTGGACGAACTGGCCCACACCAACGCCCCCGGCATGCGCCACGCCAAGCGATGGCAAGACGTGGAGGAACTGCTGGAGGCCGGCATCAACGTCTACACCACGCTCAACGTCCAGCACGTCGAGAGCCTCAACGACATCGTGGCCCAGGTGTCGGGCATCCAGGTCCGCGAGACGATTCCCGACGCGGTCTTCGACCAGGCCGACTCCATCGAACTGGTTGACCTGCCGCCCGAGGAACTGCTGGGGCGGTTCAAGGAAGGCAAGGTGTATGTGCCGGCCCAGGCCGAGCGGGCCATGCAGAAGTTTTTCACCCTGCCCAACCTGACCGCCCTGCGCGAGCTGGCCTTGCGCCGCACGGCCGACCGGGTCAACGCCCAGATGCAGGCGGCGCGCACGGCCCTGGCCGACACCCACGTCTGGGCCACCAGCGAGCGGCTGCTGGTGTGCGTGGGCCCCAGCCCGACCTCGGCCCGCGTCATCCGCGTGGCCAAGCGCATGGCCTCGGCCCTGCGCGCCCCCTGGATCGCCGTCCACGTGGACACCGGCAACCTGATGAGCGACGCCGTTCGCGACAAGCTCACGCGAAACCTCAACCTGGCCGAGCAGCTCGGGGCCGAAACGGCCACGCTCTCCGGGCAGGAGGTGGCCGAGGAAGTCGTCAAGTACGCCCACGCCCGCAACGTCACCAAGATCATGATCGGCAAGACCGGCGAGCCGCGCTGGCGCGAGATGCTGGGCAAGTCCGTCGTCGGCCAGATACTCCACCGCAGCGGCGATGTCGACGTGTACGTCATCCGCGGCCAGGACGAGCCGGGCGAACAAGGACGCGCCCAGGCCGTCGGACATGGCGGCCCGCCCATCGACTATCGGCGACTGGCCAAGGCCGTTGTGGTGACGATCCTATGCACCGGCCTGGCGGGCCTGATGCGCGCCGCCTTCCCCAAGCTCTCGGATGCCAACCAGGTGATGGTTTACTTTCTCGGCGTGGTCTTTGTCGCCGCCCGCTATGGTCTGAGGGCGGGTATTCTGGCATCAGTCTTGAGCGTGCTGGCGTTTGACTTCTTCTTCGTGGAGCCTATCTACAAATTCACCGTCTTCGACACCCAGTACTTCGTTACGTTCGCGGTCATGTTAGTTATCTCGGTTCTCATCAGCACGCTGGCCGAGCGCATTCGCCGCCAGGCCGACGCCTCCCGCCGCCGGGAGCGCCGCACCGAGGTGCTTTACCGCCTCAGCCGCAAACTGGCCGGCACCGCCGGCACTCACCAGCTTGTGAGCGAGGCTGAGGGGCAACTGGCCGAGAGCTTCGCCAGCGAGGTGGCCATCTTCCTGCCCGACGATGCCGGCCGGCTCAAACCCGCCCTGGGCGGGTCATCGAGCTTCGCCGCCAACCAGCGCGAACTGGCCGTGGCCCAGTGGGTGTTCGAGCACGGGCAACTGGCCGGGACCGGCACGGACACGCTTCCCGACGCCCACGCCTTCTACGTCCCCCTGGCCAGCGCCCGCGGGGCGGTGGGGGTGCTGGCCCTCCGGCCGATCGAACTGGGGCGGTTCAACCCGCCCGACCAGCGGCAGCTGCTGGAGACGCTGGCCGGCCAGATCGCCCTGGCCATCGAGCGCGACCGCCTGGCCGAACAGGCCCAGAAGGTGCTGGTGCAGGCCGAAGCCGAGCGCCTGCGCAGTTCGCTCCTGTCCAGCGTCTCGCACGACCTGCGCACGCCCCTGGCCGTCATCGCCGGCACAAGCAGCAGCCTGCTGGAGGGCGGCGACGCCCTGGACGGGCCCGGCCGGCGCGAACTGCTGCAGACCATCGTGGACGAGTCCAACCGCCTGGCCCTGCTGGTGGACAACCTGCTGCACATTACCCGGCTGGAGTCGGGCAGCGTCACCGTCAACAAGCAATGGTACCCGCTGGAGGAAGTGGTCGGCTCGTCCCTGGAGCGGGTCAAGAAACAAGTCGCCGGCCGGCAGGTGGGCGTGCATCTGCCGGCGGACCTGCCGCTGGTCAAGTTCGACGGCGTGCTGGTCGAGCAGGTGTTCATCAACCTTCTGGAGAACGCGTGCCGGTACGCGCCGGCCGGAAGCCCCATTGACATTTTGGCCCACGTCGAGGGCGGCAACCTCGTCTGCGAAGTGGCCGACCGCGGGGCGGGCCTGGCCGACGACGAGCGACGGCGGGTGTTTGACAAGTTCTACCGCGGCCAGGCCGCCGGCGGGCAGCGCGGGGCCGGGCTTGGCCTGGCCATCTGCCGGGCGGTGGTCGAGGCCCACGGCGGCATGATCTGGGAGGAAAACCGCCCCGACGGCGGCGCACGCTTCATCTTCATGATCCCCCTGGAAGGCCAACCGCCCCAGATCGACATGAGCCTTGAGCCCAAAGCCGAAGGATAAGCGCCACTCATGAGCGAGAACCGCCCAATCATCCTGGTGATCGAGGACGACCCGCCGATCCGACGGTTCCTGCGGGCGTCGCTGTCCAGCCATGACTTCGAGGTCCAGGAGGCTTCGACCGGCAAAGAGGCTTTGATGCTGGCCGCGCAACGGCCCGCCGATCTGGTAATCCTGGACCTGGGCCTGCCCGACATGGACGGCCTGGAGGTCATCCGCCGCCTGCGCGACTGGTCGCGGGCGCCGATTATCGTGGTGTCCGCCCGCGGGCAGGAGAAAGACAAGGTGGCCGCTTTGGACGCCGGGGCAGACGACTATCTCACCAAGCCCTTCGGCGTGGGCGAACTGCTGGCAAGAATTCGCGTGGCGCTGCGTCACGCGGCGACCATCGCCGCCGGCAAAGACCAGGAAACAACCCAGTTCAACGTGGGCGAACTGCGGGTGGACCTGGCCGGGCGGCGCGTTTTCGTCGGCCGGCAGGAAGTCCACCTGACCCCCATCGAGTACAAACTGCTGACCACACTGGCCCGATACGCGGGCAAGGTGCTGACGCACCGGTTTCTGCTGAAGGAAGTGTGGGGCCCGCCGTACGTGGACCAGACGCATTACCTCCGCATCTTCATGGCCAACCTTCGCCGCAAGATCGAGGCCGACCCCGCCCGCCCGCGATACCTGTTGACCGAACAAGGGGTGGGCTATCGCCTGGCGGATGAATGATGCCCACCGCCTTCCATAAAGGGCTTTAACAGAACCTACGCGGAGCCGCGTTGCGGCCAAAACCGCTCAGATGCAAGGAAGGCCGAGCATCGGGCAGCCGGCGTCAGAACCTGCGGCGTCGCGGCCACGGGGCATTATGTTAGGGACTCTTACTTCGCCGGGACGGCGGCCGGGGGCGAGGTCTGCATGGTCTCGATGTTCAGCTTGTTGAGGTAGTCTTCCAAATCCTTCCTCAGCATCACCGACTTGGCGTGCTGCTCGGTGAAGGTCTTCTGCAGGTCCTCGATCTGCTTCTCCACAGCCAGCAGTTTCTTGGAGAAGGTCTGCCAGCCCTCGCTGGAACGGTCGCCGACGAAGGCGTTCAGGTTGGCGCGGATGCTGTTCTGTTCGGTCCGCAGGTCGTTGATTGTCTTCTGTGTGTCGGCCTCTTCGCGCTCGGCCAGCGTCAAGGCATTCTTGCGCTTGATAACCTCCAGCAGGGCGTCCTTGATCTTGGCCGGTATCTGCCCGTCGGTGGCGTAGTATTCCAGCGCGCCCACGTTGGCCGGCAGGATGCCGATTTCCTGGCTGGTGATCTGCTCCTCGCGGATCTCGAACTTGCCGCCTGTGTCGGCCGGCACATCAGTCTCAAAGCGGTACAGCGAGGGGGTCTGCTCGGCCGGTTCCTTGATCAGCAGTTTGCGTTCGGAACGGCGGGGGTACTCGATGACCAGCGTGCGGGGCTGGTCGGCCTTGTTCGTGATCACGTAGGTCTGGGCGTACTCGATGCGATGGCTGACGATCAGCACGCCGCGGACGATGCCCAGCGAAACCATCCGCTGCTGGGCGTTTTCGGTGCTGGGGTCCACGGTCATCTTCAGGTCGATGGCGTAGCTCAGCAGCCGCTTGTCTTTGGCGGAGAGGTTGTCGATGCGGGCGTCGCCGGCGTAGGTGCCGCCGTCAAAGAGGGTGACCGGGCCGGCCAGCAGGCTGTCCTTGGTGTTGTTGGTCAGCCACAGGCCGTTGAGGGGGTACTTGGGCATGACCGACTGGTTGTAGATGCTCACCCGCCGGGCCTCGATGGCCTGGTTGATGATGGGCAGCATGGCCGACTTCCGGCGGGGCAGGCTCACCGGCGTGCCGATGTGGTAGGAGAACAGCTCGCCCACCGACTGGGCCTGGGCCACACTGGCCACGCCGCTGGCCAGGGCCTGGGAGGCCCGCTGGAGGTACATGCCCGACATGTCCTTGTCGGCCTTTTCGTCCGCCAGCGCAAGGCCGTCGGCCTGCGCGGCCATAGGCGCAGCAGGAGGCCCACCGGCTTTCTTGGCGGCCATTTCCCTCCGTGCAGCCGGCTTCAATTCGGTCAATTGCTGGGCCTGCTCCAGGCCCTCCTCGTAAGTCTGCGGCCGGAGGGACGCGTACAGTTCGGGCACCACCACCGGGCGCGGCATGTACAGCGGGGTGTAGAGGTCCTGGATGAAGGAGATGGGCCTTCCGGAAACCAGCGTCAGGTCGATTTTCTCCCAGTCAAAATCGCTGGTGTTCTCGACGATGGCCCAGCCCTGCATCTTCATCTGCTCGACGCCCTTGTCGTCCTTGTTGCCCATGACCACGCGGTAGCTGGTCTTCCAGACGGGGGCCTCGTTGATGTAGCCGATGCGGACGTCCTGCTGGCCCTTGCCGGCGAAGTTGATCTGCAGGGGCTTGCGGTTGGTGTCGCGGGCCTCGACCAGCAGGGCCAGGGCCTTGTTCAACTCGGCGTTGAGTTTCTCGTCGGCCAGGGCAAGGCTGCCGATGTCCTCCAGCGACAGGGCCCGGATGCCCCCGGGCGTCAGCACGTTGACCACGTCATAGCTGATCAGCGTGTTGGAGGGCAGTATCTGTTTGGTCTTGGTTTCCACGCTGACGATCTTGCCGGTGATCTTGTCGCCGGCGTTGAGCAGGCTGATGGCCACCTCGGCCCCGCGAAGCTGCTTGAGCATCTGGCCCAGGGTGGGATCGCCGGAGAGGTCGATGCCGAAGCTCTTGAGCGCCCGGGCCAGCGGCTCCTGCGAAGAGTAATTCACGCCGCTGACGACGCCCTGGCCCAGGTCCAGCACCACCAGGCTCTTGAGCACGTCGTTGATCTGGTCGGTCTTGAACTTGAGCATCACCTCGGCGTCGTCGGCGACCTTGCCGTTGTGCTCGTAGTAGGCCACGCCCGAACTGAAGGCAGTGACCTTGGTTACCGGCACGTTGGCCTCAGCCGCCATTGCCGCCGTCGCCGTTAGAATCGCCGCCGCAAACATGATCCAGGCTGCCGTCTTCATGTGCAGTCTCCTAAGTGCCTTGGCTAGAGGGATGGCCTTGTCAACTGTTAGACGATTGTAGGCGGCAATAGTTTTAACCTGCGAGAAAGTTTCGGGTCAGGGGCGTGTTCATCCGGGATCCTCCATAGGGCCATGGCGCCCATCGCCAACGGGGCCGCCGGGCTCGCCGCCCCGGCAGGGGATTGCGCGCAACCCGAGGGTTGCTCGCCCTACCGGCGCTTGTTCCCGGGCCGCCCCTCCCGCAGCATCTCATCCAGGAGCACGCCGTGAAAAATCCTGTGCAGTTGGCGGCTCCTGGGGCTGAAATACGCCATGGGCGTCTTCAGGTCCATCAGGTCGATATTCTCCACGGTCGGCCAGCCGACGAGCTTTACCTGGAGCTTCAGCGTCGCCGAGGCGTCCGTTTGGGGCACGAATCTTCCCTTCCTGATAGCGCCTTGAAAATGAAAAAGCACGCTTCGCCCCAGCCGGCCCTCAAGATACTTCTCGCGAAGGTCCCGGGCGCTGATATGAGCCTGCTTTGAGAATCGCTCAAATAGTTCAGACAGCCAATAGCCGCCCTTGGATCCCCCCGCGCCGGTCCCGGCGCAGGGACGGCTGCGCAAGCGCAACTGCACGACGCAGGGGCCATGGCGCAGCGCAAAAAGGAACAGAGCATTGAACTCCCGGTCGTTAAGTCCCGCAAGCACTGTGGAGCACAAGATGGTGGATATCCCTTCTCGCTGGAGGTTGTCCAGAGCTCTTCTCTTGCGCTCCAGGAGTTCCCGGCCATGGATCTTCCGCCCGGCCATTAGCTTTTCGTAGAAGGCGGATTTCAGGCTGTCGAAAAACAAGATCGTCTGGTCCAGGCCCGCTTTCTTCAACGTGCGCAGATACCGCGCATCCGCCAGTTTGGCGCCGTCGGTCTGCAGAATCACGGTCTTCCCCAGCTTCTTGATCGCCGCGATGATCTGCGGCAAGTCTTGGCGCTCCGTAGGTTCTCCCCCGGACAACTCTATGAACTTCCCCCCGAAATTCCGTGCGACTTGGACGAGTTTCCCCAATGGCATATCGGGCCCGTAAGGGAGATCCGAACGGCCGGGGGCGCCGCGAGAAGGGGGCCGGAGAGTGATCGGCAACGTCAGAGAAACAAAGGATCGCGGGGCCTTGCGGAAGAGGTTGGTAAACCAGCGGTGGAAACGGGCGTCTTTTTCAACCAGCCCGGCGGAAGCGCCGTGACGCGGGCATGATTTGCGCATCCACATCCGGCCGCCGTCTTGGTAGACCCAGGCTGGGATCTCCTTATAACAGATCGGGCAGAGGCTGATGGTTTTTTTGCCTGCTGGTCGCATAAGACAAATCCGGCGGTACTCTAGGGCGAGCCCGTGCGGGTGTCAACACGTGGTGTTTTGCCTGGCGGTTCCCTAAGATACGAGGCACGGAAGTTACACGGCCATGAGCAATAGAAACGTTCTTCTCCTGTACCCGCGCCACGTGACCGGCTGGCAAGCCCAGCCCTGGTGCGACATCCCCCTTGGGCTGCTATGCGTGGGGTCGCCCCTGGTCCGGGCCGGCTACAACGTCAAGATCATCGACCAGCGGGTCCAACCGCAATGGCGCCAGATCCTGGAGGAGGAGTTGAAACGCCGCCCTGTTTGCGTCGGCATTTCCTCATCGACGGGGCCTCAACTGCGATACGCCTTGGAGGCCTCGCGGCTCATCAAGCAGATCTCGCAGGTCCCTGTCGTTTGGGGCGGGGTCCATCCGAGCATCCTGCCGGAGCAGACGCTGGAGGAAGAGTGCGTCGATATCGTCGTCCAGGGGGAAGGCGAAGAGACGTTCTTGGAGCTGGTGGGGGCCCTTGAGAAACAAACACCCTTAAGCGAGATCCGAGGCCTATGGTACAAGGACGGCTCGGGCATCCGACACACGCCGGAGCGGCCGTTCATCGATCTCAATCAACAACCCCCGCTGGCTTGGCCGCTGGTCGAACTTCAAAAGTACACGCGGACCGTGTTCGGCGTGGAGCGCCTCAGTTTTACCACCAGCCGAGGCTGCCCGCATGGCTGCGCCTTTTGTTTCAATACCTCGTTCAACAAGCGGCGCTGGCGCCGGCTCGATTCCGAAATGGCGGTCGAGCGCCTGGCTGATTTCGTCACGCGATACAAGGTCAAGGGCGTCTTTTTGACGGACGCGAACTTCTTTGTGGACCTTTCCTGGGCCCGGAGAGTGCTCAAAGGGATCGTGGAGCGGAACCTCAAGATCGTCCTGACCCGGCTGCACATCTCTTTTGAGTCCCTCTGCCGGTTGACCGGGGAAGACCTGGATCTCCTGGAGCAGGCGGGGTGCGCCTGTCTTGCCGTCGGCATCGAATCCGGTTCGCCCAGGATCCGAACTCTCCTCCATAAAGAGATCGACAACGACCGCCTGCTGGAGCTTAACAGGCGTCTCCGCCGGCGATCATTCATCCTGCACTATTTCTTCATGATCGGATTCCCCACCGAGACCAAAGAGGAGATCAAGGAGACCGTTGACCTTTTCTCCAGGCTCGTCGACGAAAACCCCAGGGCCTCCAAGTCCGTCAACATCTACACCCCATACCCGGGAACGGAGTTGTTTGACAGATGCGTCAAGGAGGGCTTACAGGCCCCCGAGAGGGCCGAAGGCTGGATAGGCTTTAATTACCGCAGCAACCTCCCTTCCTCCGGCTGGCAGGACAAGAAGACCAGGCAACTGGTCGCAATGCTGGACTTCTGCTCCTTTTTCGTCGGCTCGCGGTCGTACCGCCAACCCTTCAAGAAGACCAATAACTGGGTCATCTTCCTGAGCAGGCTGTATGCTCCTCTGGCGCGGCTGAGGGTCAGGAATCTCTTTGCCCGTCTCCCTCTGGAAGTGAAACTGGCAAAGCTCTTTGGCCTGTACGGCAAGCAGGAGTAGAGGCCCCCTGTGCGCCCCGACAATTCCGTCGCGGCCGTTAACACGATGCCTTGCCGGAGGGTGCATCAGCGTTTTGGGGATTCTGACGTGTCGCGGGCGTCTCGCCCGCGCGGTGTGGCCTCGGACGCGGGCGAGACGCCCGCGACACGGGAACGCCGGCCTTTCGTCCCCCAAAACGCTAATGCACCCCTTCTCCTTGTATGCTTTGTGTTCTTTGTGCTCTTTGTGGTTCAATTGGTGGTTCTTGGGCCCTTCCGTTTGGTTCCGAAACGTTGCGATTCCGCCGCGAATTCCTTCCTGGATTTTTCGCCATTTTCCGTACTTTTCCGTAGTTTTCCGTTTTGGCGGCGGCATAGGTTGCCGCAAGTGACTGGGCGGAAAGGGGATGAGTCAATGCCATGGGGAGATGCCATACAGGGTTTACTATACATGCTCGCAAGAGTTGCGCAGGCGCCTGCCCAAGGCGCCATCGCCGTCGGCTCCCGCGCCACCAGGGTTTTTCCTGGTCTATCCTTCCGGCCAATTCCGGGCGGACCGCGGCGGCGGCATTTGACGGCCCGGACGGGCGGCGGTAGGATGCTCTCCGGTCAATTGGGAGGTCCAACATGCAGCGGGCGATCTTGTGCGGGTTGTGCCTGGCCGCCGCACTGGCGGTTGGCTGTGACGTTTCCGAGCAGCGCCATCGCCTAGCCGACCAGCAGGCGAAAAACCAGCAGGTGGGCATGCTGGCGGTGGACCGGATTCGCAGCCTGGCCCTGGAGAGCGAGCAATACGATGCGGCCATTGCCGCCCTGGAACAAATCGCCCGAGGCTCGCCGTATGAGCAGGTCCGCCAGCAGGCCATCTTGGCGGTGTCGGATCTGCGCCAGAGCCAGGGCCAGACCGTCCAGGCCATGGAGGCCCTGACTCGCCTGGCCGGAGCGGGAACCATGCCCGCCACCCAGCCGGTGGCTTCGCAGCCGGCATCCTGGCCATCGCGATAAGAAGATAATAAGGAGGATGCAACACGGAGACGCCCAGGCAAAGCCTAGGAAGCGGCTGATGCCGGGCCGCTGGCCGGCGCCGAGCTGGGCGCCTGGCCCAGCACTTGCACCACCAGGTGATTGTCGGTCACGAAATGCACCAGGTACAGGCAGGGCTCCGCCGTCGCCGGTCGCCGGGCCAGCCAGTAATTCAGCAGGCGGACCTGGGCGGGATTCAGGCCATAATCCACCGGCCGGCCAAGGAGGGACCAGATGACCTCACGCTGGGAGGCGGCGAAACGCTGCTGGTCGGGCGACACCTTCCAGAAGTACCCGTTTTCCAGGAGCAGCCCCGCCGGCGCGTGGGCGAATTGCAGGAGTATTTCGTCGCCGGGGCCTCGCTGGAACGACCCGGTCTGGGCGCCTGTGCCGGAAGGCTGCCCGGCGGCTGGGCGGATGACGGCAATGTCGCCGGCGTGCAATTCCAAGGACAGGCGGTTGCTCTCCGGCTGGACCAGCGAATTGTCGCCCGCGGCCGCAGAGCGGTTGACGTAAACCAGGTGCGGCGGCTGGTCCGCGCGGTAGTCCAAATGGCTGTCGCGGCGGGCGGAGGCGATGACGAAGCTGTCCACGCCGCACTGGCCGGCGGCGTCGCAGGTTTCCAGGTAATACGGCTGGAACTCCACCGCCGCCGGTCGCACAGGCAGAACCAGCCACAGCCCGCAGGCCCCGGCCGTCAAGACCGCCAACCCGGCCAGCCGGAGCAGCGCCCGGCGGATCAGCACCAGCCCCCCCGCCGCCAGCACGAAGACCGCGCCAAACCACAGCAAGCCTCTGCGGTCTTGCTGGCGCCAGGCGGGCCTGGCCGTGCGGAATGCCTCGAACGATTCGTCCACGAACTGGCCGGTGGCGACCGCCTCCGCCGGCCAGGTGATCTCAACGCCGGTTGAGCCGGCCACGGCCCCGGAGGTATCTAGTGCATCTAAACGGTATCGCTGGATCGGCCAGATCGGCGGCAAGAGCACGCTCGTGCGGACCTGCTGGCCGGGCGCGGCGGCCAGGGGATATTGCAGGCGCATTCCGCCGCCCTCCATCTGGAACTGGACCGCCTGGAGGGTCTGGCCGGTGTCGTTGGTCAGCGTCAGCTCCGCGGGACGGAAGTCCCCCCGCCCTTGCTGGCCGGTTTGGGGGGTCAGGCTGGCCGACAGCTCCGCCCCGGCCGGGGCGGCCAGCCACAGCATCGCCAGTATGCCAACCAATGCTCGCGGAGGAAAAGGCATATGTTTTTCGCTAGTGATGCCGCGCCGCCGTCACCGGACATCCGCCCTGCCGGCCCAGAGCATGCCGCGGGTGATGATGGCCAGCGCCTCGGGCGACTCAAAGTCCTTGGCCACGTGGCCCAGGGAGCAATAGAAGACCCGGCCCTTGCCCCAGGTTTTCTTCCACGCCACCGGCATGGTGGCCCCGTTGAATTCAAATGTGGTTGTCGCCAGCACGTGGTTGGAGGGGTCCACGTGCATGTAGTACTGCTCGCTGTGCATGTCGAAGTGGTTCAGGCCGGCNNGCCACCCACTGCCCGCCCACCATGAACTGGAAGTCGCAGGCCTCGCGGAACGCGTCGCCCATGCCGCCGTGCACGCCGGCCAGCCCGCAGCCGCGGGTGACCGTCTCCAGCAGGGGTCGAAGCTGCTCATCGGCGATCCTGCCCGCGGTCCACTCGGGCACGATCAGGTCCAGGCCCGCCATCAGGCCGGCGTCCTTGAAGCTGTCGAGAGTGTCGCTGACGAGCGCCTCAAAGCCGTTGGCCTCGAGTTGGCGCCGGAAAAGCTCCGCCACCTGCCGGGGCTCGTGCCCCTCCCATCCGCCCCAGACGATCAGTGCCTTTTTCATGGATGCTCCCTATGCGCGAGGATCATTATTGCAGATTGTGGGGGTGCAATCCAATCGGAAGGCCGGCTTGTCCGAAAGCCAAGAGAGAGTCGCATGGCCGACGTGCAAGGCAACAGTCCGCGCTGCTATGCGTCGCGGCGGGCGGAACTCGATCTGACATGCCGACCCCTGGCATGCCGGCAATCGCCGAGGCGGCGTCTAGATCAACTGGCTCAGGGCCACCAGCAGAAAGGCAAGCACGACTACCGCCAGGCAGGCGGTCTGCACGATGTTGCCGAGTTTATTCTTGCTCACGTGCCGCTCCTTACAAATCGCTGCTGAGGGGTTGGACGCCCAGTCGAGGTGGAAGTTCCCCGGAAGAAAAAATATTCATACGCTTTGGGTTCTCGGCCCCGCCGAGGCGCTGTAATCCCCCTCGCGTGAGCGGTTAACTTGAATGAGATTCGGCGACGACGGCCCGCGATCAACCCAGGGCTGACTTGAGGCAGGCGATGGCCAGGGGCAGGCACTCGGCCTGCATCGGGCCCTGGCGGGTCAGGAACACCCGGCAGTGATCCCGCACCTGAGAGCTTTGGGGAGAGAGCAGTTCGTGGGGCAACCCCGCCAGCAGCCCGGCCATGCTTACGCATCCGGCGGAGAGGTTCTGGTCGGACAGTTCACCCAGGCAGATTCTCAGCGAGTCCGCCAAGTGTGGCGCACGTCGCTGGAGAGTTTTCACAAGCGGGTGCAGGGCGCGGGCGGCCTGGGTGGCGCGGTCCTTGCGCATCTTCCGCCAGAGCTGGATGTACGGCCGTTCCTGGCCGATCAAGCGGGCCACCGCCAAATCCAGTTCCCGCGCCCAGCTCTGGTTGGGCACCCGGGCATACAAGGCCAGCACTGCCGGCAGGGCCTGCGTCGCCCGCAGCCCTCCCAGGGCCGCGGCGTAGGCGATCTGAACGCCGATCTCGCCGGGCTGTTCCAGGCGGCGGCACAGTTCCGGTACGATCTGCCGGCAGCCCAGGTGGGCCAGCGCCCTGGCCGCCCGCGCCGACAGCAGTGGATAGTCGCAGTTGAAGGCATTCAACAGGGCGGGCACGGCCCGCTGGTCGCCGATGCGGGAGAGGGCCCATGCGGCCTCCAGGCTTAGGTCCACTTCCCCGCGCTCCAAGAGGTCGATCAAGGCGTCGATCAGTTCCGGCCGGCCGGGGAGCTGGCTGGCCAGCACCACCCCTTGGCAGCGCAGGTCGCAATCGTCGCTCCGCAGCGCCGCCAGCACGTGCTTCATCTGGCACTTGATGGGCGGGCGCGGCCCCTCCGGCAAGCCCCCCCGCCCCGCCGCCCGACGGCGCAAACCCGCCAGGACCGACTGGTAAGCCTGCTGGAGGCGCGGATCGGCCTGGGCGGTGGAAAGCCTTTCCAGCTCGGGCAGGATCTCTTGGTCGCCCAGGCTAGCCAGGGCACGGGCGCTGCGCAGGCGGAGCAGCGGGCTGCCGGCCGAGAAGGTCCAGCGCAGCGGGGCCAGGGCCGAGGGGCTGGCCGAGCGCGACAGCGCCCAGGCCGCCGCCACGCTCATGTCCGGCTGGCCGCTGATGAGCGTCTCGATGACTTCGCCCGTCAGGCGCGCCCCGCACCGCCGGCGGGCGATGGCCGTAATGGCCTCGTACCGCACCTGGAAACTGGGATCTTGCAGGGCCTCGATCAGCTCGTCCTCGCTCAGCGGGCTGCCCGAACGCGCCAGCCGCCCGATCATGTGCACGCGCGAGGGCTCGTCCCCCGCCCGGCCGTAGCGGAGAAGCGACTCGGCCGCCATCACGGGGTTGCCCTGAAAGAACATGCCCACGAAGCGGCGGATGGGCAGCGAGCCGTCAGCCCGCACCCGTCGCTGCAGCGTCAACCCCAGCAGAAGCATCATGAAGCTGAAGCCAAACAGGAAACTGTACGGGCTGATGTGTATCCAGCCGAACTGGGCATTGATCTTCGGGGCAAGCTGCATGCTCTGGCCGGCCAAGACCTGCCCTGTGCCGACGGTCAGGCCCATCAGCGCCGAGAAGACCGACATGTAGTGGGTCTTGCGCCGAAAAGGCACGATCGTCACGTATAACTGCCGCCAGGTTCCCAGGCCATAGCCGGTCATCCCCACGCCGACAATGAAATACGTCAGCAGGATCAGCGGCACCGTCAGCACGCTGTCCTGGGGCAGCAGGAACCAGCCCACCGGCCCCAGCAGGCACAACGACAGGCCCGACAGGATGACCGGCTTGGAACCATAGCGATCCGCCGCCCAGCCCCAAAGGTAGCCCGACGTGAGAGTGCCAACCTGGGCCCCGCACTGCAGCAGCACGATGGTGCCGGGGCTGATGCCCACCTGCTCCTTGAGGTAGAGCGGGGTGAAGGCCAGCAGCGGCGCCGTGCCGAAGGCCTCCAGGGAGATGGCGCCGATGTACATGAGGAAGTTCTTGTCGGTGGCGGCCTTGCGGAACCGCCTCAGATGCCAGGCCAGGTCGCGCCCCCGCTGGACGTTGGTTCCGCCGGGCATGCGCTTTGCCCAGATGATCGAGGCAAAGCCAATGGTTGTTCCAATGGCAATAAGGATCAGGTAACGGTCGATCTTGCCCGGAGCGATGATCGCCTTGGCCATCAGCCCCGAGCACAGGCCCAGCGAAGTGCAGATGATGTTGTCGATGGCGATGAACCGGCCGCGGACCTCCGGCGGGATGATTTCCTGCCGCCACTGCAGGCTGGCTGCTTCGCCGAAAGACCGGCAGAGAGCAAAGCACCCCATCATGGCCAACAGGTATAGAAAGGCCGCATGCACCCCGTAGTTCCAAAGCACCCAGGGCGCCAGCAGCGTGCCGGCGGCAAAAACGTTGCGCGTGCCCCAGAAGGTGACGAAAACGCGCTTCACCCCGATGCGGGCCGAGATAGGGGCCAGCAGGATCGAGCCCATGCTGGCGAAGTACACCATGGAAAGCACCATGCCGATGTTGGCCTTGTTCAGGCCCAGTTCCGACATGTACAGGGTGAACAGCGATCCCAGCACCGCCAATTGGCAGAAGACGGAGTTAAAGGCGTCGAAGGCCACGATGAATGGCAGTCGGCGCATCAGCTCGGCATTACTGGGGCCTGCAGGCATACAAGACATTAGCCAAAAACCCCGGAGGAATTCAATCATCCGCCAAAACGCCGCCCTGCGATCAAACCATCCTGTTGCCTGCAACCAGTGAAGGCATAGAATAATGCGAGCCGTTCATCGTCGATTCCTGGAATTGGGACTGGACAGGGAGCGTCATGGCACTCAAGAGCAAGACACGCTGCATCGGGCTGTTGACCAGCGGGGGCGACTGCCCCGGCCTGAACGCCGCCATCCGNNCTGGGCACCAGCCGGGACAAGCCTCACAAGATGCCCATGGGCGGCAAGGTCCTGGATATGACCGAGACGGCCATGCAGAACGCCCGCCGGCTGCAGATCGATTGCCTGGTCTGCCTGGGCGGCGGGGGCACGCAAAGAAACGCCTATCGTCTCTCCAAGGCCGGGCTGAACGTGCTGACCCTGCCCAAGACCATCGATAACGACGTGGCCGAGACGGACTTCTCCTTCGGCTACGACACCGCCATGGCCATCGCCACCGAGGCCATCGACCGCCTGCACACCACCGCCACCAGCCACCATCGCATCATCGTCTGCGAGATCATGGGGCACCGCACGGGCTGGCTGACTCTTGGGGCGGGTCTGGCCGGCGGGGCCGACGTCATCCTCATCCCCGAGATTCCCTACGACCTGGAGGTCATCAGCCAATACCTGGCTGAGCGCCGTCGCACCGGCAAGCGGTTCTCCATCATCGCCGTGGCCGAGGGGGCCCGCTCCCAGGCCGAGTGGGAGGCCGCCAGGAAACGCCAGAAGATCGCGTCCAAATCCGCCCGCAAGTCTCCTGCCGACCTGGCGGGCGAGCTCTGGTCGGACGAGACCCGCGACGCCCTGCCCCTGGTGGTCCGCCGCGTCCGCAACGAGGTGATGGCCTATCACGTGGTGCAGGAGCCCATGGCCAGCCGGATAGCCCGCTCGCTCCAGGAGCTGACCGGGGTCGAGGCCCGCGTCACCAGCCTGGGCCACGTGCAGCGCGGCGGCATCCCCTCGCCCTTTGACCGCATGCTATGCACTTTGCTTGGGGCCACGGCGGTCGAGCTGCTGGCCAAGGGCATTTATAACGTGATGGTGGCCTATCGGGGCGAGCATTGCGTGCCGGTGGCCCTGGAGAAGGTCGCCGGCCAGCGCAAGGTCGTGCCCCTCGACCACCCCATGATCCAGGCCGCCCGCATCGTCGGCACCTGCCTGGGAGACCGGTAGGAATTGTCAATTGCGGGAAATATGCAATCACGAGTATTGCGCCTTTTGCGCCCAGGCCCTCTGCCGGCGCAGCCGGAAGGTCCGCAGCCTGATCGCCCCGGCGCGGAAGGGCAAGAACGTCGGTGCCGTGCATGACCTGCGCGTGGCCTCGCGCCGCCTGCGCAGCGCCCTTTCCCTGCTGGGGCCCTGCCACCCCGACAGCCAGACCTGGCGCCGCCAGGTGCGCAAACTCACCCGCCGGCTTGGCCAGGCCCGCGACCTGGATGTGCAACTGGCCTACCTCACGCGGCAGGCGCAAAAAAGCCCCACCAACCGCCAGGGCCTGGAGGACCTGCTGGCCAGGCTCCGCCGGGGCCGTCAGGCCGCGCAGGAGAAACTGCTGGCGGTGCTGAAGCGGCTGCGGCCGACTGAACTGTTGGCGGACATGGAAAGACGCCTATGCCCGCCCCGCTTGCGGGCGGAAAGAAGCGTGCTGGGCGTCGAGGGCTATCGCCAGGCGGCGGGGCATATCGGCCTGCTGCTGGAGGACCTGCTGTGCTACGCCCCCCATGTCGCCAATCCCCAGGCCATGCGGCAGCACCACCGCATGCGGATCGCCGCCAAGCACCTGCGATACGCCCTGGAAATCCTCCAGCCGTTGTACGGGCGGAGCCTGCGGCGGGCGATATCGGCAGCGCGGCAGTTGCAGTCGCTGCTGGGAGAGTTGCACGACTGCGACGTGTGGCTGGAGTTCCTGCCGGATTACCTTGCCCGCCTGGGTGGGCGGGGGCATGTCAGGCGCGCCGCCCAGGCCGGCGCCGCGGTGGGTGAACTGATGCGCGACCGCCAGTCGCGGCGAGAGGCGCTGTATCGTCGGTTCGTGGCTTTATGGATAGATTTGGAGACAAAGCGGGTATGGCCGAATCTGCAAAAAACCCTGGCCAAGGCGCCCTTGGAGTATCGGGGCAGACGGCCCGCCAGACCGTCGCCCTGATCGGCGACGTTCACGGCAATCTCCAGGCCCTGGAGGCGGTGCTGGCCGACATCCAGGCCCGCGGCGTGCGGCGCATCTACAACGTCGGCGACCTGGTGGGCTACGGCGGTTCGCCGCAGGAGGTCGTTGACCTGCTCCGCCAGCGCGACGTCCAGAGCATCCTGGGCAACCTGGATGAAAAGGTGGCGGGAGCCTCCGGCCGCGGCAAGGCCAAGGTTTCACTCAAGCACCAGGTCTGGCGGACGGCCGCCAGGCAACTCCGCCCCGAGAGCCTTTCCTATCTGCGCCGCCTGAGGCGGGAGTTGCGCTTCGAGTTGGTGGGGAAAAGCGTGCTGCTGGTGCACGGCAGCCCGGCGTCCATCGACGAATACATCGAGAAGGGAACGCCCCTGGCCCGCCTGCGCGAGCTGGTGGCGCAGGCCCGTGCCGACGTGGTGGTGGCCGGCCACGCCCACCAACCCTTCGCCCGGCGGGTTGGCGGTACGCTGTTCATCAATACCGGCAGCGTTGGCCGGCCGGGACGGGGAGGCGACCGCGCCGACTATTGTCTGCTCTGGGCCAGCCGTCGCGGCTTGCGCGTCAAGCACGTCTCGGTGCGATATGACCTGGAAGGCGCCCTGCTGGCCGTTCGCCAGGCCGGCCTGCCGGAAATCGTTCAGGAGATGCTCCGCACGGGCATGACGTTAGAGGAAGCGTCGGCTCGGCAGGCGCCGCCGGCCAAGCTGGACCGCGACGAGCTGTTGCCCAAGGTGGTGGCATTCGCCAGCGCCTGTGGCTATGAGGCCGGGCATACCCGACAGGTGACGCGTCTGGCCCTGGAACTTTTCGACCAGCTCCAGCCGCTGCACGGTCTGGGGGGGCGGGAGCGGCTGCTCTTGGAATGCGCCAGTCTGCTGCATGACATCGGCATGGCGGGCGACCTGGCCGGCCATCACAAGCGGGCGATGAAGATGATCCTGGCCAACGAGCGGCTGGGGTTGGATCAGCGCGACCGGCTGGTGGTGGCCAACGTAGCCCGCTATCACCGCAAGGCCCTGCCCAGCCGGCGGCACGTCAACTTTCGCCGGCTGTCCGAATCCGACCAGGCCCTGGCGGCGATGCTGGGAGGCATTCTCCGCCTGGCCGACGGGCTGGACCGCCGCCACGTTTCGGCTGTGCGGTCCGTCAAGTGCAAGATGGCCCCCGACCGGCTGACTATCCTCTGCCGCTGCCGGGGCGATGCGGCGGAGGATCTGGCCTTTGGCCGGAGGAAGAGCGATCTACTGGCCAGCCGCATCTGCCGCCAGGTGACAATCACTTCTCAAAACCGGCCATGAACAGCCCAATCGCCATCCGCAGCCAGGCAAGCAGCGGATCCTGCCCGCCGCGTATCAGCCCTTTGAAAATGGTCGTTTTACCGTGGCACGGCCATCTTGGCCGTGGTTGGGCTGTTTTCGAGTATTTGCATGGGCGAGACGCCCATGCCACTTTTTCAACGGGCCTACGCCCGCCGCAGCCGCCTGGCCCAGAGCGACAGCCAGATGACCGCCAGGATCATAGTCCAAATAATGATCTTAAAGACGGCCATGTACCCCATCCAAAGCCGCCCCATACGCTCCCAGCTCATCGAGGGGCCCCAGACACATAGCATCCACTCTGGCTTGAAGTGCATCACCGCCAGGTAGGCCAACCACTGCACCGAGGCGACGATGACCGCGACCAGGATGGTCCACCAGCCGGCGATGGCGGCATCGCGCACTCGCTTGGCATATACTTCGTCCATGTCATGCCTCCTACCATTACTACGCTTGTGGACCTAAGATATCCTTTACCAGGCATCGGGCTTGACCCCAACCGCCGCCCAGGGGCGGGCGGTTGGTCAGCCTGAGGGCCTTACGCTTGGAATTGTGTGCCCTAAATGGCTAAGAGTCGAAAAAAATCGCTGGCTGCCGACATTCGCCCAGCCGTCCAGACCGAGCTGCAGCGCGGCGTGGTGGCCCCGGAGAAGTATCTTAACCGGGAACTCAGTTGGCTGGAGTTCAACTCCCGCGTGCTGCACGAGGCGGAAGACCCCCGCACGCCCCTGCTGGAGCGGGTGAATTTCCTCTCCATCTTCACCTCCAACCTGGACGAGTTCTTCATGAAGCGGGTGGGGCTGCTGATCCGCCAGGTGGCGGCGGGCATGGTCTCGCGCAAGCCCGACGGGCTGACGCCCAAGCAGCAGCTCCAGGCCATCCGCCAGAAGGTCGAGGCGATGCTGGGCCGCCGGGGCCAGGCCTACACCCAGCAGATCCTGCCCGCCCTGGCCCAAAGCGGCATACTCATCCTGACATACGAGCAGTTGGACGCCGACCAGCAGAAGTGGGCCCACCAGTATTTCCGGTCCAAGGTATTTCCGGTGCTGACGCCGCTGTCGGTGGATCCGGGCCACCCCTTCCCCTTCATCAGCAACCTCTCCACCTCGCTGGGGTTGACCCTGTGCTATCCCGACCGGGACGAGAAGCTCTTCGCCCGGGTGAAGGTGCCCGAGGTGCTTGGCCAGTTCATCCACCTCAACGGCGGCAACGGGGGCAACGGCGGCAAGCACCAATACCTGGGCCTGGTGGAGCTTATCTGCCGGCACCTGGACGAGCTTTTCCCCGGCATGGTGGTGCAGAACGTGATGCCGTTCCGCATCACCCGCAACGCCGACGTGGAGCAGGACAACGACGACGTCGAAGACCTGCTGGACCTGGTGGAACAGGAACTGCGCCAGCGGCGCTTCGAGCCGGTGGTCCGCCTGGAGGTGCCGGCCCAGCCGGACCCCTGGATGCTGGACCTGCTCATCGGGCAATTGGAGATCTCCCCCCAGGAGGTTTACCAGATGCCCGCCCTGCTGGACTACACCATCCTGCGCGAAATCGCCCAGCTTCCCATCCGCCCCCTGCGCTACGAGCCCTACTCGCCCCTGGTGCCGCCCGCCCTGGCCGACCAGGACAGGGACATCTTCGCCCTCATCCGCGCCGGCGACCTGATGATCCACCACCCCTACGAGAGCTTCAGCGCCAGCATCGAGCGGTTCGTCCGCTCCGCCGCCGCCGATCCCAACGTGCTGGCCATCAAGATCACCCTCTACCGCACCGGCGACGACAGCCCCTTCATTACCACCCTCATCCAGGCGGCCGAGACCGGCAAGCAGGTGGTGGCCCTGGTGGAACTCAAGGCCCGCTTCGACGAGCAGCGCAACATCGAACTGGCCCAGGCCCTGGAGAAGGCGGGCGTGCACGTGGTCTATGGCCTGGTGGGCCTGAAAACCCACACCAAGACCACCCTGGTGGTCCGCCAGGAGCCCGAGGGCATCCGCTGCTACAGCCACATCGGCACGGGCAACTACCACGTGGAGACGGCCAAGCTCTACACCGACGTGAGCCTGCTGACCTGCCGTAGCGACCTGGCCGATGACCTGCTGGACCTGTTCCACTTTCTCACCGGGCGGTCGCTCAAGCGCCAGTACCAGCGGCTGCTGGTGGCGCCGGTGAACATGCTGGAGGCGTTCGTAGGGATGATCCAGCGCGAGATCGACAACCAGAAAGCGGGCAAGCCCGCCCGCATCGTCGCCAAGATGAACAGCCTGGAGGCCCAGGAGGTGGTCGAGGCCCTCTACCGCGCCAGCCAGGAGGGCGTGCCGGTGGACCTGCTGGTGCGCGGCTTCTGCTGCCTGCGCCCCGGGCTGCCGGGCCTGAGCCAGAACATCCGCGTCATCAGCGTCATCGGGCGGTTCCTGGAGCACTCCCGCATATTCCACTTCGCCAATGGCCAGGCCGACCCCCTGGCCGGACAGTTCTACATCGGATCAGCCGACTGGATGTACCGCAACCTGCTGGGCCGGGTGGAGGTCATCACCCCCGTCGAAGACCCCACGGCCAAGGCCCGGCTGTGGGAGATTCTCCAGGTCATGCTCAAGGACCAGCGCCAGGCCTGGGATATGCAGAGCGACGGCTCCTACATTCAGCGGACCCCCGCCCCCGGCTCTGCCGGCCCGGAGACCCTGGGCACCCACGCCCTGCTGATGGCCCTGACCCGCCAGGCCGCCCAGTCCGCCGCCGAACGGCCAAGGTGAGAGACGTTTGTCCCGTGACCCCTCCTGCGGGATGGCTCTGCACAGCCCGTGGCAAATCGCCCTTGCGATCCCGGGATTGCCATCCCGCTCTGAAATGGCGCCGCCGCTGCCACGGCCAAGGCAGAAGCTGACCCGAGTTTTCGGACAGCCTCGCCCACCGGCTACTGCCTACCGGCTACCGACTACTGCCTACCGCCTACCGGCTACCGGCTACCGAGGGTGTCCGATAATT
>PMYM01000037.1 GCA_003171235.1 Phycisphaerales bacterium
CACGCGGGCCCCCAGCCGCTCGGCCGCGAACGTGAACGACGTGCGCGTGCGCGTCGAGTCCTCGATGAACAGGTTCATGATGGTCCGCCCTTCGAGGACCTGCGGGGCGGGCTTGCGGCCGGCCGCGTAGGGAAAGAACTCGTCGGCCGTATCGAGGACCATCCGGATCTCTCCGACCGAAAGATCCTCGATGCCCAAGAGGTGCTTGTGCGTCCATTGAGGGGTGGAAGGTTTCGCCATGGTCTCTTCCTCGCCAGCGGAAAGTTCCGGAATCCACTTCTCCCGACGACTATAGGCGGGCCGGGCCGCTGCGGCAACCAAAAACGGCGCCGCTGTTTTTGCTGGCCGCACGCCCGTCGAGGCGGTAATCTTCTGGCGGGGAACGTTTCGGTGCACGGGGGCGGGACCTCTCTGGTGAACCCGCAAAGGCCACGATAAGGCGAGGGACCATGACGAATCTGAATCGGCTCCGAGGAATGGCGTGGATCGTGCTGGGCCTGGCGGTCGGCCTGTGGCCGGTTGCGGCCATGGCTCAGGACGAGGACTGGAACAGGCACATGCGAACCGCCAAGGAGGCCTTCCAGAAGGGGGCTTTCGGCGACGCCGAGGCGGCTTACCTCAAGGCCGTCGAGGCCGCTCGCGCGCTGCCCCCCGCGGATGAGCGGCTGGTGTCCACGCTGAGCCGGCTGGCGATGGCCTACGATGCCGAGGGCAAGTACGCGGAGGCCGAAGGGCCCGTCCGCCGCATCCTCGAGATTCGCGAGAAGGCCGGCGGGCCGGACCCGATGCCGGCCGCGATGGCCATGAGCGACCTGGCGGGCGTCCTCAAGGATCACGGTAAGCCGGCCGAGGCCGAGCCCCTTTACGCGCGGGCGCTGGCTGTTGCCGAAAAGGCCGGGCCGTCGGCCCAGCCGCAAGTGGCCACGATCCTGGAGAATATGGCCGAACTGTATCGCGATGAGAAAAAGTTTGCCGAGGCCGAGGACGCCATTCGCAAGGGCATGGCCATCCGCGAACGCACCGACGGGGCCACGAGCTTCACGGCGACCGCGGCGCTGCACACGCTCGGCACGATCCTCTCGGCCGAAGGCAAGCACGCCGAGGCGATCCAGGCCCACCAGCGTGCCCTCGAATTGCGTCAACGCCAACTTGGCTGGAACCGCCCGGTGATCATGCAGAGTCTGGCGTTCCTGGGCGACGGCCTTGCAGCGGCAGGCAAGCTCTCCGACGCCGAGGGCCGCTACAAGCTGGCCCTCCAACTGGGCGAGAACGGCCTCGGGCCCGGCAACACCGTGCTGGCCGCTACGATGGAGAAGTACGCGAAGCTCCTCCATGTGATGAAGCAGGACGCCGTGGCCGCCAGGATGGAGCAACAGGCCAGGGATATCCGCTCCGGTAAGCTCCTGAGGGCCGTGTTCATCCCCGGCCTGCTCGAGCCTGCCCCGGTAGCGCCGGAGAAGCCGACGACGGCTGAGCCGCCCGCGCCGGCAGCGCCTGCTCCGGCCGCGCCTGCCCCGGAGAAACCAGCGACTCCCGCGCCGGCCAAGTAGACACGCAAAGGGGGGTTCAGGTGGTCTGACCGCCGGCGGCGGCCTGGCGGACGCGCGACTCGGCAAAGAGCATCGGCAGGGCAGACACGAGGCCGCGCGCCGTGAACAGGGCCTCGACTTCGCCGCGGCAGTTGTACCAGCACTCGGTGCAGCGGTTGCCGCGCGAATTCTCCCGCAGGCGGCGGAGTATGGCGCCGACCGGGTCGCGGTAGAGGTTGGCCAGGGGCTGGGCCTTGCGCTCGACGCAGATGGCGACGTCGCCGGTGGAGTCGATGTTGAAGAAGGCCCGCCCCGCCCGGCAGGAGGCCACCCCGCCGGCCAGGTAGCGGTCGAAGTTGGCCAGGTAGTAGGGGTTGGAGAGGAAATTGGGGTATCGCCGGCGCAGCTCCAGCAGGCGCGGGGACACCGGCCCGTCGTTATGGGCATAGTCGCGGCTGCCGGTCTTGAGGTGGCCGTAGGGCTGGACCATGAAGTAGGCCCCGCGCCGCTGGGCCTGGACGATCAGGTCCTCTATCTGGTCGATGTTGTCGTCCATCAGCACGGCGATGACGTTCACCCGTTGGAACTCGTAGGCGCGGCTGTCGGAGAACATCTCCACCGCCCGCCAGGCCTGTTTCCAGGCGCCTTTGACGCCGCGGCGGCGGTCGTGGGTGTCGCCGTCGGCGTAATCGATGCTGACGGAGACGCCCCACAGCCCGGCCCGCATGAGTTGGCTGGCCACGTCGGGCGTTGCCAGGTAGCCGTTGGTGGTCACGAAGGGGAAGTGGTAGCGGCCGATGGCCTGGACGATCTCCGGCAGGTCCCCTCGCAGCAGGGGCTCTCCCCCGGCCAGGCTGATCAGCAGCGTGCCCAGGCGGGAGAGCTTGGCGGCCCCTTGGGCGTACTGTGCCGGCGTGGGCTCGGGCTCTTTGCCCAAGGGGTCCAGCCAGTAGTGGCAGAAGCGGCAACGGAAATTGCAGCGATAGGTCACCTGCCAACCGCACCATACCGGGTGCCTGGCCGCCCAGGCGCGGAACAGTCTCCATTTCTTCATTTGCGGCGAAACCATAATCATCACAGTTTAGCGTGCAGCGGCCATTGGCGGCAAGGACCACCCGGTGGGGTGGCAGCGAGGTTGCAAGAGTGGTGAAGGGTGGTAGAATCTCCCATAGTGCCTTTGAACCGTGCCAAGGTAACTGCTTTCATCGCCGAATGGGCCGCTAGCGGCTGGGACAACTCGCCAGAAGGCCAGTGTGCGTCCTTCATTCGGTCGGAATTGGCGTCGGCCACTGACGACGATTGGAATTGGCTTGGGGCGCTCCTCGCCGACGAGCAGAAATGGCATCGTCTATTCGTCGCGTTCGCGTGCTCGGTTCTTCGGACTGTTCCAGACGCGATCTTTGAGCCGATGATGCGGGCAGCCATTTACGAGACGAACCCCAGCGACAACCGATTCTACGTTGAACCATGTGTTGTTGCCCACGGAAGTCGAAGAGTGATCGAGACGTTGCTCGGGTACCTGGAACATGGAACGAACTTCGAGAAGGCTGGAGCGGCCAACGCCTTGTACTGGGCAGGCAGTGGCCCTGGCCATTTGATGAGGCTTGACGACAGACTGAGCGGGCCGCAGGGAGATAAACATTCCGCCGCGATCGAAGATAGCCTCGTTGATCTGCGGCAAAAGGAACGTTTTTTGCTGATCACTGAGTTCGTACGCAATGAGGATGTGCAGGTCCGTAGGAGCATCATCCCCCGCCTATGCCTGGAGAAAAGCCAGTATTCCGACGTGCTCAAACCGCTCGTGGACAAGGCAATCGACATCGCGCGCGAGTGCAGACGAGTACATCCGGCATCGTGTGGAAGTCCAACTCGGCAACGAGACCCTCTTCTATCCGTTGCCAGATCGCGAGCCTTTCAAACCACGAAAACCCTGGTGGAGATTCTGGTAGTCGTAGGGCACGCGGGTTCTGGCCTCGGCGGAGCCGAGGACAGGTTCCGCGTGCGAAACATGAGCGATTTCATCAAAGGCCGCCACGTCTTCATCCCGTACGCTGAACCGTTCGCTTCGCTCCCGAACCGGCGTGCCCTATCTCGGTTGCCCCAACTTCGCACTCTCGCACTCCGCACTGTCGCACTTGGCAAATCCCCTGTACAATCCCCGCCAAAGCCAACTAGCAGGGAAGGCCGCCATGATCGACCTTTTGATTCTCAACGGCCGGGTGATCGACCCGGCCAGCAACACCGACCGGATCGCCGACGTCGCCATCGCCGCCGGCCAGATACAGAGCATCATCCCGCGCGGCAAGGTCGCCCGGGGGCCGCTCAAAGGCAAAGGTAGCGCCCAAGCCGGCCAGGCGCCCCCGGCCAGGCGCGTCATCGACGCCGGGGGCCTGATCGTCTGTCCCGGGCTGATCGACCTGCACGTCCACTGCCGCGAGCCCGGGCACGAGGAAGAGGAAACCATCGCCACGGCCGCCGCCGCCGCCGTGGCCGGGGGCTTTACCACCATCTGCGCCATGCCCAACACGCATCCGCCGATGGACAACGAGACGGCCGTCCAGTACGTGCTGCAGCGGGCCCACGAGGCCGACCTGGCCGAGGTGCTGCCCGTGGGCTGCATCACCAAGGGGCGCGCGGGCAAAGAACTGGCCGAGATGAAGCTCATGCTCGACGCCGGGGCCGTGGCCTTCAGCGACGACGGCGACGGCGTGGCCTCCACCACCGTCATGTACCGCGCCCTGCAGTACGCCGGCACGCTGGGCGTGGCCCTGATGCAGCACTGCCAGGACGCCGACCTGGCCGGCGGGGCAATGAACTCCGGGGCGGTGGCCGTGCGCCTGGGGCTCTCGGGCATCGCCGCCGCGGGCGAGGAGCTCATGCTGCAGCGCGACCTGGTGCTGGCTGAACGCACCGGCGCCCGCTACCACGTGCAGCACCTCTCCAGCGCCCGCTCGGTGGAGATGGTCCGCCAGGCCAAGGCCCGCGGGGTCAAGGTCACCGCCGAGGCCACGCCGCATCACCTGCTCTTGACCGACGCCGCCTGCGCCGGCTACGACCCGGTGTACAAGGTAAACCCGCCGCTGCGATCCGCCGCGGACGTCGAGGCCCTGCGCGCCGGCCTGGCCGACGGCACCATCGACTGCCTGGCCACCGACCACGCCCCCCAATCGGCCGAGGAAAAGGAACTGGAGTTCGCCCTGGCCCCCTTCGGCATGATCGGCCTGGAGTGCGCCCTGGGCTGCTTCGCCAAGGCCCTCATCGAGCCGGGCGTGTGCGACTGGGCCACGCTCATCGCCGCCATGACCGCCAGTCCCGCCGCCGTGGTTGCCCGCCCGCGCGGCCGGCTGGCCGTCGGCGCCCGGGCCGACGTCACCATTATCGACCCGGCACGGAGCTGGACCGTCCGCGCCGCCGACTTCAAATCCAAGAGCCGCAACTGCCCCTTCGATGGCTGGACCCTGCCGGCCAAGGCCGTCGCCACCATCGTCGCCGGCAAGGTCAAGCATGACGAAATCGGATGAACGTGAACTACAAAGAAACAAGAGAAGCTTGAACCATAAAGCTCACAAAGAGCACAAAGAAAGCGGAGAACAAAGACATTGTTAATCGGTTAATCTGTGAAGCGGTTAATCTGTGAAGCGGTTAATCTGTGAAGCGGTTAATCTGTGAAGCGGTTAATCGGGTGAGTTTCCTCCCACTTTGGCGCTTTGTGATCTTTGTGGTTAATTTCTTCTTTATGGCAAGGGGTTGTCATGGCCGCAAGGGAACGTCGCCGGTACGCGCGGTTTGGCGTGGACGCCGCCGTGAGCCTTTTTGAGGATCAGCGGGAGCTGCTTTCGGGCAGGAGCCTGAACATCTCCGACGGCGGGGCGTTGCTCGCCGCCCCAGCCAGGCCTGCCCCGCGCGTGGGGCAAACCGTCCAGGTGAGCCTGCGCCTGCCGCGCTCCACCCCCAACAGCTTCCTGCTGGAGGATGTCGCCTGCCCAGCCAAGATCGTCCGCCAGCAGCGATATGGCTCGAACGGCCAGACGGCCCTGGCCCTGCAATTTGACCAACCCCTGGACCTGGGGCTTGACCTGTAGAGGAATCTCCAAATCCTAAGTTCTAAAACCTAACCAATGACCAAAACGGCAATTCTCGAAACGACGGCCAGCCTCCCTGCTTTCAGTTTGATCGTTGTTTAGGACTTAGAGCCTATCCTAATAACC
>PMYM01000060.1 GCA_003171235.1 Phycisphaerales bacterium
AGGCCTACGACATCTACGGCCTGAGCGAGATCATCGGCCCGGGCGTGGCCAGCGAGTGCTGCGCTCAGGACGGCCTGCACATCTTTGAGGACCACTTCCTGCCCGAGATCATCGACCCGCAGACGGCCAAGACGCTGCCCGACGGCCAGGAGGGCGAGCTGGTGCTGACCACCCTGTCCAAGCAGGCCATGCCCATGATCCGCTACCGCACGCGCGACATCACCACCATCCTGACCGAGCCCTGCCCCTGTGGCCGAACCATTCGGCGCATCCGCCGCATCGGGCGGCGCAGCGACGACATGTTCATCATCCGCGGCGTCAACGTATTCCCCTCGCAGATCGAATCGGCCCTGCTGGCGGTGGAAGGCACGCTGCCGCACTACCAGATCGTGCTGACGCGGGAGAAGGACCTCGACCAGATGGAAGTGCAGGTGGAGATCACCGAGGGCGTCTTCAGCGACCGCATCGGGGCCATGGAAGAGCTGCGCAAGCAGATCGGGCACGCCGTCGAGAACACCGTCGGCATCCGGGCTCAGATCAGCCTGGTGGCCCCGCACACCATCCAGCGCTCCGAGGGCAAGGCCAAGAGAGTGGTGGACAAGAGGCAGATGTGACGAAGAAAGGCCACAGGCTATAGGCTGCAGGCGAGAACAGGGATTTTCGATGTTCGATGTTCGATTTTCGATTTACGGAGCCAAGGCTGACGGAGTGATGTGCCTGAAGGCGGTGCCTCTCTTAAATCGCAAATCGAAAATCGCAAATAGAAAATTGCTGGCGTAGAGGCCACTGGGAAACGAGGAAAAGATGAAGATCAACCAACTGTCAGTCTTCCTGGAGAACAAGCCGGGCCAGCTTTCCAAGCCCTGCCGGGCGCTGGCCGAGGCGGGCATCAACATCCTGACGCTCTCGCTGGCCGACACGCAGCAGTTCGGCATCATGCGGCTGATTATTCACCAGTGGGCCAAGGCCAAGGCCGTGCTGGAGAAGGCGGGCTGCGTGGTGAAGGTGACCGAGGTGGTGGCCATCGAGGTGTCCGACCGGCCGGGCGGGCTGGCCGAGGTGCTCGAAGGCATCGAGGCGGCCGCCATCAACATCGAGTACATGTACGCCTTCACCTTCCGCTCCGGCGACAAGGCCATCATCATCTTCCGCTTCGACGACCCCGACGGCGCCATCCGGGCGCTGCAGAGCAAGGGCATCAACGTCGTGGGCAACGTGGGGCTGTACGACCGGGCCGCTGTGTGAGTTGTCAAGGCGCTCGCGGAGATGCGCCTCTGGCCGGAGTCGTCCGCCCGGGCTGAAAGTGAAAAGCCAAGAATGAAGTTTCCATTCGAGAATCGCATCTGGGACCAGGCTGAGATCATGCCGGTTGCGGACCGCCGGCAGCTTCAGCTCCAGCGGCTGGCGGAACTGGTCGCCCGCCTGGGCTCGGTGCCATTCTACAAACAGGCCTTCGCCAGGACGGGCCTGGGGCCGGAAAAGATCAAGTCGCTGGATGATCTTCGCCGCCTGCCCATTACCACCAAGGCCGACCTGCGCGAGCATTACCCGCTGGGCTTCCTGGCCGTGCCGCGGGAGAAGGTCGCCCGCATCCACGGTTCCTCCGGCACCACCGGCAAGCCCACGTTCGTGGCCTACACGGCTGGCGACCTGGAGACCTGGGCCCAGCTTTGCGCCCGCTTCCTGGTGGCCGGGGGCCTGCAGCCCGAGCACACGGTGCACATCGCCTTCGGCTACGGGCTGTTCACCGGGGGCTTTGGCCTGCATTACGGCGTGGAGCGGGTGGGGGCGGCCATCGTGCCGGCGGCCTCGGGCAACACCCCGCGCCAGCTCATGCTCATCCAGGACCTGGGGGCCCAGGTGCTGGTGTGCACGCCCAGCTACGCCCTGCAGATCGCCGAGACCGCCCGCTCGACAGGCCTGGACCCGGCCAAGCTGCCGCTGGAATTCGGCCACTTCGGGGGCGAGCCCTGGACCGAGGACATGCGCCTCCAGATCGAGCGCGAACTGGGCATCCTGGCCTTCAACAACTACGGCCTGTCGGAGGTGATCGGCCCGGGCGTCTCGGGCGAGTGCGCCGCCCGCACCGGCATGCACATCCAGGAAGACCACTTCATCGTCGAGTGCCTCGACCCCGACACCCTCCAGCCGGTGGAGCCCGGCCAGCCGGGCGAGTTGGTTTTCACCACCCTGACCAAGGAAGCCTTCCCGCTGATCCGCTACCGCACGCGCGACATCGCCCGCCTGGACGATTCCCCCTGCCCCTGCGGGCGGACCACCGCGCGCATGGACCGCGTCATCGGCCGGACCGACGACATGCTCATCATCCGCGGCGTCAACGTCTTCCCCTCGCAGGTGGAAGAGGCGCTGCTGCGGGTGGAGGGCACGGCCCCGCACTACCTCATCGAGGTGGACCGGCCCGGGGCCATGGACGAGGTCACGGTGCACGTGGAGATTCGCCCGCAGGATTTCTCCGACAAGATGAGCCAGATGCAGTCGCTGCGCGAGCAGATCGACCGCGAGGTCCATGCCGTCACCGGGCTGCGAATGCAGATCAAGCTGGTGGAGCCGCAGACGCTGGAGCGGTCGGCGGGCAAGGCCAAGCGGGTGATCGACCACCGGCGGGAAAAGGGACTCATCTAGTAGTCTGTCACAGCAAAAACGATGGGTAGGTTCTTTGGTGGCACAGGCTTTCCAGCCTGTGCGCGCACAGCNNGCCTAGAAAGGCTGTGCCACCCGTGGAATTTCCTGTTGCAGACTACTAGGGCCGTTTTCAGGAAGTGGTTTGAGGTGGCACAGTCTTTTCAGGCTGAGCCGCCAGTAGCATAGCCTGTTGTCTGCTGTAGCCCGTAATTGGTGCTGTTGGCGTAATTGGCGGTTTCTCTTTCAGGCGACCGAAAGGAGCCAACCATGCTGGGCATTGACGACCCCTGGGTGCTGGCGGCATACCTGCTGTGCATCGGCAGCACGCTGTTGTGCATCGTGTACGGGATTATCTGCTGGAACCGTGGCGACGAGCCGGTCCGGCCGGTCGACGAGGCCTGGGCGGCCCAGGAACGCAAAGTCGAGGAGGAGGTCTGATGTTGGCCAGCGTGGGATTGCTCGACGTCATCGTCATCCTGATCTACTTCTTCGCCATGGGTTACCTGGGCTGGCTGGGGTACAAGCGCACCCACTCGGCCTCGGACTACCTGCTGGCCGGGCGCAAGGCCCACCCGTTGGTCATGGCCCTGTCCTACGGCTCGACCTTCATCTCCACCAGCGCCATTGTGGGCTTCGGCGGGGTGGCGGCCATGTACGGCATGAGCTTGTTGTGGCTGACGTTCCTGAACATTTTCGTGGGCATATTCATCGCCTTCATATTCCTGGGCGGCCCCACGCAGCGCCTGGGGCACATACTGGACGCCCACACCTTCCCGGAACTCTTGGGCCGGCGATTCCAGAGCCGCTTCGTGCAGGTCTTCTGCGGCATTGTGATCTTCGTCTTCATGCCCTTGTATGCCGCGGCTGTCTTGATTGGCGGCAGCGAGTTTCTTTGCGCGGCCCTCAACGTTGATTACAGCACCGCTCTTTATGTCTTCACGATCATAGTGGCCGCCTACGTGCTGATAGGCGGCCTGAAGAGCGTGATGTACACCGACGCCCTTCAAGGCGCCATCATGATTGTGGGGATGGCCGTGCTGCTGGTCTGGGCATACTGGCAGGTGGGCGGCGTGACGGCCGGCCACCAGGCCCTGGCGTCGATGTCCGACCTGATGCCCCAAGGCATCCGCAACCAGGGGCTTTCCGGCTGGCTTTCCACCCCCAATTACGGCTTTGGCGACAGGAAATTCGACGGTTGGTGGACGATCTTCAGCACCATTACCCTGGGCGTGGGCATCGGCGTGCTGGCCCAGCCGCAACTGGTCGTTCGCTTCATGACCGTCAAGAGCAAGAAGGAGCTCAACCGCGCGGTGCCGATGGGGGCGTTGTTCATCCTGCTGCTGCCGGGAACGGCCTATGTCGTGGGCAGCGTTTCCAACGTCTATTTCCACAATAAGGAGATTGTTCGCGGCGTCTCCACGGGAGTTTCCCTGGAGAATGTCGTGCTGGCCCCTGGCAAGACCGCCCAATGCCGTGTCATGCATGTTGATACCACCGGCGACGGCGCCGCCGATACGCATCTCATCCTGGAAGGCATGGGGCCGGCAGCGGGTTCGATGCCCAAAGCCGACGTGGTCGAAACCGCCGACGGGCGAGTGGAAGTCAAAACCAACGCCATCAGCTTCACGCGATCCCTCTCCTATGACAAGAAGAAGCAGAGTTGGGTTCTTAACCCGGACGCCATCATACCGGCCTTTATCCTCAGCGCCATGCCCCGCTGGTTCGGCGTGGTGTTCATGCTGACGTTGCTGGCGGCGGCCATGAGCACCCTGTCCAGCCAGTTCCACGTGATGGGCACCTCCATCGGGCGCGACTTCTACCAGGCCGTGCGCGGGCAAACGGAACCGACCGCAAGGACGGTGTTCATCGTGCGCGTGGCCATGCTGTTTGGCATTGCCGCGTCGGTGATCGTCGCCTACCACATTCGCGGCGACATCATCGCCCGGGCCACGGCCCTGTTCTTCGCCCTTTGCTCGACCATCTTCCTGCCCACTTTCCTGGGCGCACTGTTCTGGAAACGCATGACCACGGCCGGGGCCGTCGCCTCCATGGTTGTCGGCGGCGTGGTGGACATCGGCTGGCTGCTGCTGGTCAAGGAGAAGGAAGCCGGCGCCGTCGGCCTGGTGCAGATGCTCACCGGCGGCAAGACCAGCATCCTGGCGGGCTATCCCAATTGGCCGGTGGTGGACTCGCTGGTGATCGCTTTGCCGGCCTCCATCCTGACGGCCGTGATCGTCAGCCTGCTGACCAAACCGCCCGCCCAGTCGCACCTGGAGCGATGCTTCGCCAAGGGTTCCTGACGAGATTTTGCGCGAGCCGAAGAGCATGGGATACTAAGAGCCTATCCTAATAA
>PMYM01000228.1 GCA_003171235.1 Phycisphaerales bacterium
CGCCAGGGCCGCACCGGCGGGGCCTTTGGATTTCCCCTCGGCCGCGCCGGCGGCGTTTTCACCGGGCACAAAAGCGGCTTTGCCCTTCGATCGCGTTCTTGGGTGGCCTGACATTCAGGCATTATTACGCCAGAACCCCCACCCGAATCAACACTATCGCCAGATTCCCAACGCCCAACCGGCGCAAACCTGAAGCGGTGGCACGGCGGCCGCCCTTTGCCGCCATGTCTTCGGGCGGGTGGCAGTTCGCACGGGGATGGCTTTCTTGCCGGGCGGCGGTCTGCTATTGCCGCGGCGCCGTCGCTCCGGCCTGCTCTGTTTGTCAGCGTTACTTGCCCTCAGGCAGTTGGGACCGCGAGGGCGGCGGGGCCAGGGGCTGCGTCACTGGTTGTGGCCGCCGGCCTGAAAGCTCGGGGAAGGCCCGCCCGATGAACGCCTCCTTGAAGCCCAGCAGCAGCGGGCTGGCCACGGCGATGGAGGAGAACGTGCCGACCATGAAGCCGATCAGCAGGGTGTAGCAGAAGCCGTGGATGGCCGGGCCGCCCCAGACGTACATCACCACCAGCGAGACGATCGTGACCGAACTGGTCAGGATGGTGCGGCTTAGGGTCTGGTTGATGGCGTGGTTGATCAGCATCGCGTTGACATCTTTGAGCTTGCCGCGGTTCTCGCGGATGCGGTCGAAGACCACGATGGTGTCGTTGACCGAGTAGCCCACGATGGTCAGCAGGGCGGCCACGATGGTCATGTCGATCTGGATGGGGGTGATCAGCAGCCAGGGCCCCAGGACGGTCTTGGCCAGGAAGGCGCTGACCGCCACCATGCCGATGGCGATGGCCACGTCGTGCATAAGGCAGATGACCGCCGCCAGGCCCCACTGCATGGAGCCGAAGCGCAGCCACAGGTAGGCGATGATCGACAGCCACGACAGCACCAGGGCGATGATGGCCAGTTGGCTGGACTCGCTGGCCATGGCCGGGTCGAACAACTGCACCGACTCCAACGATTCCTGCCGCTGGAGGGCGGCGGAAATGAGGCCCTGGGTCTTGCGCCCAAGGTCGTTGATATCCTGTTGGGGCAATTTCTCCACCAGCACCGCCAGGCGGGTGTAGTTGCCGGCGGGGCCTTCCAGCCCCATCACCTGGGTGCGGTTGTTGCGATAGGCGGCAAAGTCCTGCTGCATGCGCATCGTCTGGATGCGGTTGGACATCTCGGCGTCGCCCAGGCCCGGCTTGACGTCCACCACGTACAGCAGGCCGTTGATGTAGTTGATCGCCACCGGCTGCAGGCTGAGGTCAATCTGCTTTTCGGCCATCTCGCGGGTGATCTCGGTGTAGGGGCCGCTCAAGGCCACGCCCAGCCCGGCCACCTTGCCCTTGTCCTGGAAGTTCACCGACTCCACCTTGCTGTGCATGGCCAGGCTCTTGCCGAAGGCGGCGAAGATGACCTTCTGCACCAGGTCGGCGTCGACCACGGTGGTGCTGACCTGGTAGGAGTTTTCGGGCAGGCCGGCCAGTTCGACCTGGTCAAGGGTGTCGTCCTTGTTCTTGTCCAGTTGGTCGAAGATCTGCTCGGCCAGGCCCTTTTCCTTCCATTCGTTACGGTCGATGGTGTCCTTGTTCAGGCCCAGGTCGCGCGGCAACTGGGGCTTGTGCATGTTGAGCATGGTCTCCACGCGGATGGAGTTCTTGAACTTCAGCAGCTGGTCGGCCTCCTGGTTGAGGGGGCCGGCCTGGTCGGGGTCGGCGGCGGCCTTGGCGCGGTTTTCCCCGACCAGCTTGGCGGCAGCGTCGTCCAGTGCCTTTTCCACCACCGGGCGTTCGGGAGCGACCTTCTTGCCGTCGGGCAGGCTGGCCAGGTCGCCCTTGTTGAAGGAGAAGACCGCCTGGGTGCCGGAGCTGAACTCGATGCCCATGATGTCCTTGCCCTGGGCGAAGAGGGCCACCAGCCCGGCCGTCGCCAGCAGCAGCGAGCCGATCCAGAATACGCGGCGCTTGCTCATCCAGTTGATGTTGGGCACGCCGATCAACCGCAGCATGGGCACCTTGTTGCGCAGGACGTTGCGGTCGAGCATCAGCGTGTATATCCAGCGCGTCACCGTCAGGGCGGTAAAGAGCGAGAAGGTCAAGCCCAACGCCAGCGTGATGGCGAAGCCGCGGACTTCCTCGGTGCCCACCCACACCAGAATCAGGGCGGCCAGCACCGTGGTCAGGTTGGAGTCGAAGATGGCGCTGAAGGCCCCGGCATAGGCGTTCTTGATGGCCATGCGCATGGACTGGGTCTTGGCCTGTTCCTCGCGCAATCGCTCGTAGATCAGCACGTTGGCGTCCACGGCCATGGTCACCGACAGGATGGTGCCGGCGATGCCCGGCAGGGTGAAGACCGCCTGGATGAAGCTCATGGCCCCCAAGAGCAGCACCAGGTTGATCACCATGGCCAGGTCGGCGATCATGCCGGCGTAGAGGTAATACACGGCCATGAAGGCGCCGGTGGCGATCAGGCCCCAGATGGCGGCCCGGACGCCGGCTTCCCGGTTGTCCTGGCCCAGGCTGGCGGCGACCACCTTTTCGCTGACGGGGTTAGGGTTGACCTTGCCGGTCAGGGCGCCGGCGTTGAGCGTCCGCACCAGCTCGTCCACCTGCACCGGCGTAAAATCGCCGTTGATGATGCCGTTGTCGTGGATGGCCTCCTTGATCACGGGGGCCGAATACACCTCGTCGTCCAGCGTGATGGCCATGTAGTGGCCGACATTGTGGCCGGTGAGAATGCCGAAGAGGTTGGCCCCGCGGCTGTCGAAATTGAATGCCACCGCCGGTTTCATGTTGCTGTCGCGGGCTGGTTGCGACTTGACCAGCGACCAGGTCGCCGCCCCCGCCCCGGTGTGCAGCAGCGTGTGGTCGGGGTCGGGGCGGTTGAACAGCAGCACGTATTTCTTGCCCAGGTAGGAGCCGGTCACCAGGTTACTATACCGCTCGGCGATGCCGCGGATGGGGAACCAGCGGTAGAGGTCCTCGGGCGTGCCTTCGGGCCCGCGGCCGGCCAGGCGGTCGGTGTAGGCGTTGTAGTCGGTGTCGCTGATGGGCAGCTCGGTGGTGCCGGGCAGGGTCGGGGCCATGCGGAATTCCAGCACGCCCGCCGCCGCCACCATGCGCTTGAGGTCGGAGGGGTCGTCCAGGCCCACGCGGTTCTCGGTCCAGTCCACGTAGGCGTCGCGCAGGGCGCCGATCTGGATGCCCCGGTCGGGGTTCTTGGCCTCCAGGTCGGCCATGCCCTTCTTGAAGCTGTCCATGCGGCTGGCGACCTGGGAGGGGGGCAGGTTGGCCTGCTCCCGGCTGGCCACGTACATGTCCAGCACCTTCTGCACCTGGTCCAGGTCGATGTTCAGGGCAAAGACCGCTCGCAGGGCGGCTTCGTAGGAGAAGTCGGCGTCGGTCACGGCCTTGTTGGCGTCAACCACTTGCCCGGACGGCGGGCCGCCCGGCTGGCTGGCGACCCGCGCTGGGGCCGTCGTCGAGGTGAGCTGGTCGAGCTTGGCCTTGGCCGCCTGCAGTTCGGCATGAGCGGTCAGCACGGCCTGGAGGGCCTCTTTGCGGGCTATGTTGTTGCCGGCCATTTCCTCCAGCCGCTGGTCTCGCTTGTCGGGTTCCTTGATCTGCACCAGGTCATACACGTCGCTGCGCTGGACGTTGCCGGCCAGCAGAGTGTCGCGGGCCTGGAGATATACCTCGCGCGACTTGCGCGCCGCCTCGGTGCCCATGGGCATGCGGACCTCGAAGCGGTCCTGGCCCACCGGTTTCCACTCCAGCGAGTACAGGCCGTTGGGGTCGATACGCTGCTTGAGCGTGGCGATGACCTGCCCGATGATGTCGCCGCTGGAATTGGCCGGCACCGCCACCTCGAAGGTCATGACGTAGCCGCCCTTGAGGTCGATGCCTTGGCGAAAACCGTTTGAATACATGGCGAAGACGCTCATGGCCACCAGCAGCGCCACGAAGAGGAATTTCCAACCGAGATTCTTTCCGTGCATGGGATCCTCAATCAAAAGCGGTCTGAAGGAATAGACGCGGCCCGCGCAGGGCCGCCGCCGCGAAAGGGCCTAACAGACCGGCGGGCCGCGCAGCGCGCAGTCCGCCCCGTAGGCCAGGCTTTGCAGGTTAGAGAGCGGTTTGACAGGCACGGGCTCGACCAGGACTTCGCCCGCCGCCGCCCCTTGAGCAGGAGGCAGGGCCGCCGCGGCCTCCGGGCCGGAAAGCTTCTGGAGTTGCAGGTTCGGCACCGCCGCCGGGGCCGAAATGGCCGCCCAGGACTCCCCGCCGGTCTGGATGACCTTCCGCCCCTCCAGCCCGGCCTGGCGGACCTGGCGGGCCAACTCTGCCAACGCCGAATCCACCGCACCCTGGCTGGCGCCGGATACGGCCAGGCGCCACACCTTGCCGCTGGCGGAAAGCTTAACCTGGATGCCCAGCCGCTCGGCCTGGCCGGCCAACTCCGCCGCCTGGGCGGCGCTGGCGCCGCAGACTTCGATTTCGCCGCCGAGCAGGCCCGCGCAGGCATCCCACCGACCGGTTTGACCGGCCAGCAGCAGCCCCGCCAGCACCAGGTTTAACATCCGCGAACGCATGGAGTTTACTTGGATTCTTCCTTCTTCTCCGGCTCGGCCTTGCCGCTCTCGCCGACGGCCTGGATGGCCCAACGCTGGAAACGCATCTTCACGTTGGCGTTCTCGTCCACCTTGACCAGCACTTCGTCGCCCTTGATTTCCAGCACGTTGCCGATGAGCCCGCCGATGGTGGTCACCCGGTCGCCCTTCTTGAGCGCGGCCAGCATTTCCTTCCGCTTGGCCTGCTCTTTCTTGCGGCTGCGGCCCGAGAGCACGAACACCAGCACCAGCAACCCCAACATGGCCAGGATAGGCCATTGGGTAAACAGTCCGCCCGGACCTTTGCTGCCGTCATTCGTCGGCGCGGCGGGTTGCCCGGCGGGTTGCCCGGGGGCCGGTTCGCCGCCGGCGGCGGGTTGGCCCTGCTCCACGTGGGCGGGGGCCGGAGCGCTATCCTGTGCAAAGATCATTGCCGGAGCGGCCAGCAAGGCCAGCAGGGCCGCCATCACTAGTGCTTTCTTTCGCATTCGATGTCCTTTAGATAGCCGCGGGCCCGCGACCCGTGGCTCTTGGCCAGGCCGCGAGCGGCCGGTATCCCAAAGATGCGACATTGTGACCTTCAAAACGCAATTCGTCAACACCAATAAGTGCGGCTGTCGTGCCACAGCGATTA
>PMYM01000234.1 GCA_003171235.1 Phycisphaerales bacterium
TAATCGCTGTGGCACGACAGCCGCACTTATTGGTGTTGACGAATTGCGTTTTGAAGGTCACAATGTCGCATCTTTGGGATACCGGCCGCTCGCGGCCTGGCCAAGAGCCACGGGTCGCGGGCCCGCGGCTATCTAAAGGACATCGAATGCGAAAGAAAGCACTGGTGATGGCGGCCCTGCTGGCCTTGCTGGCCGCTCCGGCAATGATCTTTGCACAGGATAGCGCTCCGACCCCCGCCCACGTGGAGCAAGTCCAGCCCGCCGGCGGCGGCGAAAAGGCCCTCGGGCAACCCGCCGCCCCAGGCCCCGCGCCCACTGAAAGCCCCAAAGGTCCGAGCGGACTGAAACCCCCCGTCCCCGGTCCGCCGCCCGCGTCCAGCCCGCTAAATCAAATTTCCTATCAGTATCTCGGCTACGCTGCGATAGCGTTGGTCGGACTGATTCTTCTTCCTATTTTGCGCCGCCGGCGCGGAGGTCACTATTCCATGGGATCTGCACTTGTCTTGCGTAAGTTCGCCGTAGATGAAACGGCTGCCGACGGGGTCGTGCTGCATATCGTCGGCCGGAAGCCCGGGTTGATCGCTTACCTGCTGACTGTCATTGGCTTTGACGCCGAAACCAGCCTGTCCATGAACGAAGACGAGATTTTAATCAAGACGTCAAGCCTGTCGGGACAGATTCACCAGCTCGTTCCGCTGCCAAACGTGTCCAGCACGCAGTGCGGTTATTACAAGCCAATCGGTCTGCTGATATGCGGAATTGTGTTTTTCGTGCTGGGCATAGTGGCTGGCATCAGGGATTCGGGAGTAGGCCTACTCCTCTTCTGGGTTCTGGGCGGTATACTTTTCGCGAGTTACTGGCTCTCGAAGAGCATGCTCATTTCCATCGAGACTATGGGAGGAATGTTCCCGCTCGGACTGCGGTTCAAGCCGAGTGTGATAGAAGGCGTGTCCGTTGACATTCAGAAAGTTCTGCAAGCCGTGCGACTCATCAATCAGAGGGTCGTCGCCGCCCAAGGGCGCGCGGTTGCCGCGATTTGAGATGTCACAACTGTCAGGTATATCTCGTGATCACTCCTCCTTCACCATGCCTCGTGGCAACGATACGCTGCTCCCATGCCCCGTCGCCTGCGTCCAGGCCGCCAGATCAAATTTCCTATCACTAGTTACACGAACTTTTCAAGGAGATTACACATGGTGCTTCGAGTCTTGGAATTCGTTCTATTTGTTGCATGTTTCTGCCTCCTATGCGCCTGCACTTCCACCGGCAGCAAAATGGACCCGGTCGTCGTCGCTCAGATCCTGAAGGGCGACACTCGAGCAAGCGTGGTAAAGAAGGTTGGTGAGGCGAGTTTTGAGGATGCGCCCAAGGACGGAATCTGTCATGTGATTTACCAATTCGCAGACAACAAACCCGACGCGATATCGTATGTACCGTACTTGAACGCTTTTGCTGGCGGGTCAAAAGGTCGTTCTCAAACTCTATCAATCACCTACAAGAACAATATCGTTCAAGAACTTGATTTCACCGACAACACCATGACTAGGTCCGGTGGTTTGCTCAGTCCGACTTTCAAACAGAAACCGACGCCAGGTGTTAACATCCCTCCGACCAGCCAACCGCAATAGTCAGCGCCCATGGAAGATCAAATTTCAGTAAGAGGCTCCAATGACTTTTGAAACTTGTCCAAACTGTGGAACCCCCGCCCCCGGTCCGCCGCCCGCGTCCAGTCCGCAAAATCAAATTTCCTATCAGTTATCAGTTAAGGGCAATTGACAGATTGAGCCAAGGTGTTATCATCAAGAAGCCTCAAGAAGCCTTTCCGAAGTTATCAACGCCGGACGATTCCGGCGAACTTCGGGGGGGGCCTGCAAGAGGCTTCTTCTAGGAGCCGTGTATGTCGAACTCGGTTGAACCCATTGTGCCGGCACCCGCCGGTGCGTCCGGCATCCGTCCCGTGCTGTGCCCGTTTTGCGGATCGTCGCAATTCCTCTCGGAGCGGCGCTTGTCGCGAGTCGGTCATTTGTTCCTCTGGACGGGTTTGGCAATCGTACTGGTGAGTCTCCCGCTGATGTATCTTTGTCTTGGCTTCGTTACCTTCCCGATTGGGCTCCTCATGATGATCATAGCGATTTTCTGCCGCTCCTACGTGAACATCTGCGTAAGCTGTAAACGGAAATTCTGAGGAATTCGAGGGACAGATACCCGGATAGGCGAAACACAATATGTACCTGCCCCGAATGGCACGGCAGTGCCATTCGTACCTGCCCCCTTTTCTTCCGGTGCTGTTGTACTGAAGGGGAAGATGAAACTGGAACGCTCCCTTTGTCGAAGACGATGCAACAATTTAGAAAGGGCACACAATGGCGAAGTTGTTGACACGCCTATCGGCCGCAGTTGCTCCGCTAATGTTGGGCGTAATCTGCCTGTTGATTCTCGGCATAAGCGCATGTGATCGTAAGGCAGGAAAACCCCCACAAGGATCACAGCAGGCAGCCAAGGAGGCGGGACCAAAGCCATTTAAGAACGAGGTCTATCGTGCGATTGGTGACGAGGAGGTCGAGGTCGTGGTTGATACTACGGCACTGTCCGTGGTTGCTCATCATGCGCTTGGTGGGGAGGAGGTAGTGACGATTACCTCACCGACAGAGCTCGAACTAAGAGTAGGGGACAAAAACTATATCTGCGAATATACTCGGCAGGACAACGGAATCCGACTCGTCATAGTGATTAACGGCGCCAAACAGGCGGTCTATTTGTCAATAGTTGGTGAGGGGTTGAAAGATCCTGACGGGGCGATTCTCTATGACGTCGATCATTATCAACCGGCTATGGATGCTGTCAATAAGCAACGCGACCCAAGCAACATTCAGAGGATGCTAAATGACCATTACCAAGGGAAACCGGTCTCTATCCCTGCCTTTTTCAGCGAAGTCGGAGAGCGTGAAGCAATGACCGACGGTCTCCTTGCAGCAAGGACCGACGGTCTACCGCTATCGGATCCGCAGGTCGGACCGAAGGGAAAAGGAATCATTCGGAGTGTCTTTTATCCATTTGGCACAAAACCATTACGAGTTGAGCTTGAACACCCATGCATATTGGTAGTTAACAAGGTCACACGTTGTCGTACAGAAAAGGGTTGTCTTACCGCCGAGTTCAATCTTCGCCCCGAATATCCGGCTGCCATCCAGAAATATCTCGCGGGGAGCACGAATGTGACTAGTTCGCCAAATGGTCTTAACACTCGTCTTGCAGGCACGTTCAGCAGTGAGGATATTCCTTCACATGGTAAGGCAACGTTCGTCAAGTCCGATGATGGCTGGCACCTTTCTAGCGTGAGTCCATGATTCTGTCGTTCACGGTTAGCGCCATTGCCAAAGAGTGCTGCGGCCGCCGGGTGCCATGCTTCCCCTGTATTTAGGGGAAGCATGTCCGCAACGTTTTTCGTTGCCTGTGCTTCTGACGACACGTGATCCTGAGCCTCGATCGGCTGCCGACGCCGCGTTGAAATATCCCAAATGAAGAGAAGACCAAAGGACATGCTTCCCCCTAACAGCAACGACGGGGGAAGCATGGCGCCCGGTGACAGGCAAGCACTGGGCCACGGGCGAGACGCCCGTGCTACAAGGGCAACTTGACCGTCTGGCCGGTGGCGGCGGAGGCGTTCATGGCCAGGGTCACTTCAAGCGTCCGCAGGGCGTCGGCGTAGGGGCTCTTGACGCCGGCGGGGTTCTTGTCGGCGGCAGCCTGGAGGAACTGGCGGTCCTGCTCCTTGAGCAGGTTTGAGTCCTTGGGCATGGGCATTTCGACCCACTCGGCCTTGCCTTCCTTGTAGCGCAGGCCGGTGCCGTCCAGGCAGAGGTAGAAGTCCTGGCCGAAGGCCTCGAACCAGGCGATCTTGGAGAAGCCGTTTTCGAAGGTGCTGGCCAGCCCGACCGAGCCGATCAGCCCGCCCTCCAGGGTCATCAAGGCCTCCATGGAGTCGAAGACGTCGGCCCCGGGGAAGCGCGCCGGGCCGATGCCCCTGCCGGTCACGGCCGTCACTGTCTGTATCTCGCCAAACATGTAGCGGATCAGGTCCACCTGGTGGGTGGTCTGCTCGACCATGGGGCCGCCGGAGGTCTCCATCCGCCGCCACCACAGCGGCGGGGGAAAGTTGCTCATGCGGGTGCCGCGGATGCTGGTCAGGCGGTTGCGGGAGATCGCCTGCCGCGCCGGCTCCAGCAGCGGGCAATGGCGAAGCAGGTAGCCCGCCGCCACCACCGCCCCGGCGGATGCGGCCTGCCGGGCGATCTGGCGGCAGAGGTTTAAGTCCAGGCCTATGGGTTTTTCCACCAGCAGGGGCAGGCCCTGCCCTATGGCCGCCTGCTCAACGCCGTCGGCATGGGCAAAGGGCGGTACGGCCACCACCACCGCGTCGATCTGGCCGGCGGCGATCATTTCGATGGGACTGGCGAAAATCCTGGCCTGGAACTTCTGGGCGAACTCCTTGGTCTTGGGGGGGTTGGTGCCGTAGCAGGCGGCGATGTCGCAGCCCAGTTGCCGCAGAACCTCGGCGTGCGACGAGCCGAACCAGCCGGTGCCCACGATCCCGATGCGCACGTTCAGCTCCTTTTGCTATGTGACTGCACGTTCCGAGCAGACATTCGGAATTGCATGAACTATTCGCGACGCGGGACAGGTTGATCGGTTATTCGGTTGATCGGTTAATCAGTGGCCATAACAAACGGAAAACAATGTCGCCCTTAGATCATCTACTGATTAACCGATTAACCGATTCACATATTGAGGGCCTTCCGCACCATGGCGGATGCCTCGGTGGCGTCGCCGCGGGCGATCACGCCGGCGATGGTCTCCATGCCCACGCGATCGACGGCCTTGAAGAAGCCCGCCAGCCAGTCGCGGCACTCCCGGGCGGCCTCAACTTTCTTCTCGCGATAGGGGAAGATGTCCAGCGTCAGCCAGCCTTTATAGTCCACCCGCCGCAGCCAATAGGCCAACTCGAGGTACTCCACCAAGTGGACGGCGCCGACCATCATGTCGTCGTCCCAACTGCGGTAGTTGTCGTTGAAGTGCAGGTAGTCGAGCTTGCCGTATTTAGCCAGCAGGGCGGCAGCCTCGGCCACGTTCTCCCCGGCGGCCAGCGAGTGCCCCACGTCCAAGAGGCCCCCCACTTCTTTGAGCCCCGCCGTCAGCAGCAGCACTCGGGCGGCGCTGTTGACGAAGCAATGCGTCCGCGGCTCCTTGAGCTTGTACTCCACCAGCACGCGGACCTTGGGATTGTGGGCGGCGCAATCGGCCAGGGCGTCCCGCATCCACTTGTCCGCCTCCAGGTAATCGGCCTGGAAGCAATAGTCGAAGCCGTCCTGACCCGGCCAGACGTCGATTACCGGGCAGCCAAGCTCGGCCGCCCAGTCCATTACCTTCTTTATCTCGGCGATGCCGGCGCGGCGCGTGGCCTGGTCGGGTGCGGCGATGGAGCCCCGGCCCCACTTGGCCTGGGTCCACAGGTCCGGCACCAGCATGCATATCTTCAGCCCGCGCGCCTTGAAGAGCCCGGCCACCTGGTGGACGTTCTGATCGTTGACATGCCAGTTGCCCACCAGCTCCAGGCCGTCCAGGCCCTCGACCTGTTTGGCCAGGTCCAGCATCTCCTCCATGGTCTTGCCCCCGCCGCCGTAGCCGCCCAGGCAGTACCGGTCGGCGCAGGAAGCGAAGGTGGGTAGACAGGCCCCAAAATAATGTCCCGCCAGCATGGCGTCTCCTTTCCAAGCAGGTCGGTTTCTTTTACCACAGGCCTGCCAGCGCGGCCAATGATTTGTTGCAGACGGGCGCGGCTGCCGGCGGTTTGGGCGGGCGCCCAGGCCTGTTTCGTTCGGGCGGGCGCGCCCAACGAGATTGCACGAGCCCATGAGTGAGGCGAGTGATCGGAAGGACTCTGGAAGATTTCAAGCGATTATGTCAGCCAGCCGCCAGTGGCGGTGATCTTCCATTGTCCGTCTTCCCGATGGATGCGAAGCATTTCCCCGGGCGCGAATTCCATGTTCTCCCAGACGCCGGCACTCGTTTCCGCAGTCTGGTCGTCGGTCCACTTGATGGGCCCGATCCAGAGTATCCGCCCGGGCAGCCCGCTCTTGGGGTCAGAGACGGGCATCCTTTCATGTTTCTTGACTACGCACTCGGAGAACTTCTTCACCTGCGACATCCCCTTTGCGGTCACGACTTTCTCGGATGGGTCGCGTGGTTCGTCCTTTCCGCCAAAAAGATGAAGGGTGTCACTGATGGCGAGGTAGTTGATCTGGGGTTGTTCTTCTCCTTGCTGGATTTGGCCCCAGTTCTTCAGCATGCGCTCAAGGACAACCATTTGTACCTGTTCATCTCGCGACAGGACTTCGGATGTGGAAGGGGCTGTGGTCGGTGGCGGGGTTTTGGACAGGTAGATCATCTCGCCGTCGGCAAATCGCAGCCATGCCAATCCGCCGGGCTTCATCATCCATTGGATGCAGCGCCCGTCATTGAGGATCAGCCAGCCGCCAAGGTCGCCGCCCGCAACATGGGAGAAACCATTCCACTGCTTTTGCGTAACGCGGTGATAGGTTTTCAGCATTTCGCGAACATCATTGTCCGCAACCTTGTACTTGCCCTCCCAGTAAGTGTCTTGGGGTTGAATGGCCAGCCAACGTGCCCCTGCTGGCTGCGTAACTGTCCGGGTAGTGGACCGGCCAACGTAAAACACCGGAGGCTCAACAACGGCCCGATTCCGCAGTCGGCTATCATCCATCTCCTCAAAAGCCTTAATAAGGTCCGCATCCTTTACAGGGTCGAGCTGGACAACCGCAGACGGTGTTCGCGCTCGATTCCACACGGTGATCGCGAAGATGTCTTCTTCTTTCGGCATGCCAGAAACAGACGGCCCCGAAGTGCCTTCGCCGCCGCCTGAGTGACTAATGCCAAGTGCGGAAACACCGGCAAAGACAAGAGCATAGATGAAGAACCTGCGCATAGCGCCTCTCCCACATGGGTTCACGTTATTGGACGCATTTGCAGGCATTTGGTTCCCTGAAAAGTCTGGCGCAAGGATAAACGGATAAGTGCCTGATTCCAGTGCAATCCGTGCCGGCCGGGCCTGCGTCGAACTCCTCGGAAGGCGGTCTTGCCGTCTGCAGGAAATGACGGACAATTACATGGACGATCCATCTTTCCGCACCGGCACTTCGTACCGGAAAACGTCCTCAACGCCTTTGTTGAACGCCCGGGCGATGCGGAACGCCAGGGACAGGCTCGGGGTGTACTTGCCTGCTTCCAGGGCGATGATCGTCTGGCG
>PMYM01000172.1 GCA_003171235.1 Phycisphaerales bacterium
TTAATTATCGGACACCCTCGGTACCCAGTAGCCGGTAGCCAGGGGCGGCAAGCGGCAGCGATTCCTATTGGGTGGGAATTCCTGGCTACTGGCTCCTGACGACCGGCTTCCGGCTTCGGTTAGAAACGCTCATGGAAGCCCACAGGCAGGTTCTGGGGGGAGTAGGGCGGCAGGGCCATCAGGTAGGCCAGCACCTCGCCGATGTTGGCGGTGGCCAGGGCGACGCAGGTGTCGGCCCCGCCGTAGTACAGCCGCAACTGGCCCTGCTGCAGCACCCAGCCGCAGGGAAAGACCACGTCGGCTACGTCGCCGCTACGCTCGTAAGGCTCGCGCGGGCCGAAAACCCACTCGTCCGTCCGGCGCAGCACTTTGGACGGCTCGTGCTCATCCAGCAGCGCCAGCCCCAGGCGGTAGATCGCCCCGGCGGCCGTGATGCGAACCCCGTGGTACATGATCAGCCAGCCGTGGGCAGTCAAGAGCGGCGGGCAGTTCAAGCCGATCTTGCCGGCGTCCCACCACCCGCCGTGGCGGGCCCACATCAGCGCCCGGAAGTCGCCCCAGTGCTTCAGGTCGGGCGAATACGACAGCCACATGTGCGCCCCGTGACTTTCGATGTTGCTGCTGGGCCGGTGAATCATCGCCCACCGGCCGCCGAAACGCACGGGGAAGACGGCCGCGTCCTTGTCGTCGGGGGCCATGGCCGCTCCCAACCGTTCAAAGCTCACGAAGTCGCGGGTGCGGGCCAGCGACACCAGGGGCCCGCTCTGGCTGTAGGCGGTGTAGGCGATAAGGTATTCGCCGGTCTCGCTGACGAAGGTGATGCGCGGGTCCTCCACGCCGTAGAGTTCCTCGGGATAATTGGCCGGGTCGGCGCAGAAGGTGGGCTTCTGGTCGATCTGCCAGCCGAAGACCCCGTCGGCGCTGCGGGCGGCGCACAGGTGGCTTATGCCGCGCCGGTCCTCCACCCGCACCAGCAGCAATGTCGTCTGGCCCACCAGCACCGCCCCGGCGTTGAAGACGGCGTTGGCCGGATACGGCCAGGCGTCCACCGTCAAGATGGGATTGGCCGGGTGACGCTCGAAAAGTTCACGATGCCATTTTGCCTTTGCCAAGTAACGCTCCTTTTCCAGCAGTTGGCGCCCTCACTATAGAGCGCCTCGGGCCGCCCGCCGTGTAATTTCCCTTGGCGGAAAGCCCATCATGTAGTCGGCCTGGCGCCCCCAAGTCAATAGGATGGCCTTCTTCCCGGCCAACTCCCGGTGGCCCGGCCGCCTTCCCGGCTGCTACCATTCTGGCAGGGATGCGGGGCGGGCAGGCATCGCCCGCGCAATCCGCTCCCGGGAGAACATCATGGGCAAAGCGATGCGAAAAGCCGTGGGCGTGGCCGCGGTTGTAACGATGACGGCCTCGGCGGCCTCGGCCGCCATCAAGACCCAGGCCCTGCCGTACAAGGACGGCCAGACGCAACTGGAGGGCTTTCTGGCCTACGACGACTCGGCCAAGGGGCCGCAGCCCTTGGTGCTGGTGGTGCACGAATGGTGGGGGCTCAACGACTATGCCAAGGCCCGGGCGGTGCAACTGGCCCAAATGGGCTACGTCGCCTTCGCCGTGGACATGTACGGCCAGGGCGTCCTGGCCAAGGACGCCAAGGAGGCGGGCGAGCTGGCCGGCAAACTCCGCTCCGACCGCAAGCTGATGCGCCAGCGGATCATCGCCGGCCTGAACGCTGTCCGCGGCGACCCGCGCGTGGACCCCAAGCGCATCGCCGCCATCGGCTACTGCTTCGGCGGCACGGTGGTGCTGGAACTGGCCCGCAGCGGGGCCGACATCGCCGGCGTGGTCAGCTTCCACGGCGGGCTGGACACCCCCGACCCCTCCGACGCCAAGAACATCAAGGCCAGGGTGCTGGCAGCGACCGGGGCGGACGACAAGTCGGTGCCCACCTCGCAAATCCAGGCCTTCGAGGACGAGATGCGCCAGGGCAAGGTGGATTACCAGGTGCTCATCTACGGCGGCGCGGTGCATGCCTTCACCAACCCCGCCAGCGGCGACGATCCCTCGAAGAACGTGGCCTACAACGCCGCCGCCGACCGCCGAAGCTGGCAGGCGATGAAGAATTTCTTCGCGGAGATCTTCAAAGCCGCCCCGCCGGCCACCGCCCCGGCGGCGTAGCCACATGCCGGGGTTTAAGGCTTGCCGGCGGCGGGCGCGGTGGCGGGCTGTGAAGTGACCACGGGTTGCGAACTGGCCGGGGGCTCTCTCACGCCGATCACCTTGCGCAGCACCTGGGCGTAGGTCGTCAGCGTCAGGTACGTCCGCAGGCCGTAGCCGTGGGTCTTGAGGGCTTCTTCGGAATAGTCGTTGGCGAAGGCCTTGGGGCAGGAGGGATGTTCCCCGTCGCCGCTGATCAGGGTCGGGACTTCAGACTTCTCGTACTTCTCCCTGAATTGTGGGGCGGAGCCGTCCCAGTCATCCGGCCGGCGGGTCAGGATCTGGCCGGCGTAATCGGTCACCGGCAGCTTCAGCGTGGCGGCGAGCTTCAGCACCCGCTCGTTATAGACATCGCATCGGCGGGAGGCCCTGGGCGGAATCGTGCACAGAATGACGATGCTGCCGTTATCCAGGCACTTCTTTACCGAGTCCGTCAGGTTCTGCTCCCAATCCTTCAAGCCCTGTTCGGGCGCTACCTTGAGGTCCATGTCGTTGGAGCCGACAAGGATCACGACCACCTCCGGCTTCAAGTCCTTGAGCCACTGGTCGGCATTGTCGAGGATCCACTTGGAGGCCTTGCCGCCCTCGTGGCCGTACTGCTTGCCCTTCCAGCTCCAGCATTCGTCCTTCATGTAGGACCTGACCAGGTCGTAGTCCTTCCGCATCTGGGGGCTCATGTTCTTGCCGGGTTCCTTGAGCGGCGACCAGAACTCGCGGGCAGCCGTTATTGAATCCCCAAACATGGCCAGCGTGCCGGGGGTGCCGGTGAACTTGGCGTGCACCTTCTTCATGGCCTCGGCGTAGTCGGGCAGGTTCTTGTAGTCTTCCAGGAGCTTGGGGGTAGTCTTTGGGTAATCGGGCCGCTTCCCAAAGGCGCCCGGTTCGTCGGCCAGTTCGGCCGCCAGGGCGCTCAGGGCCAGAAGTGAAACAGCCAGCAGACCAAGGCAGTGGCGTCGCATACAGACTCCTTTTTTGTTCCGGCCGGCAGGCTGGTTTGGGGTTGCGGGCCGCCGCCGGCTGCGGATATTTGGCTGCAGTCTAGCAATTGCTGCCAGGCCGGTCGAGAGGTTACCGGCCCGCCGGACAGGGGTGGGGCTCCAAATCGGGGGTTACGACCACCCGGGGGGGGGGCGATTTTACCTGTAAATCAGGATTGCCTGGCCAGGCAAGATGGCTATAATCTTCTGCCTTGGATTCTATTGGCTACCTGGAGCAGAAAGGAACCGGAATTTCGGATGATCAAAGTCAAGGCAAGAGGCAACGAGTCGGCAGAGCAGATGCTTCGCCGCTTCAAGAAGATGTGCGAGAAGGAAGGCCTGGTCAAGGACATCAAGCGCAACAGCTACTACGAGAAGCCTTCGGAGCGCAAGCGTCGCCGCATCCGCAAGAGCATCAAGCGCACCATCCTTGACCGCTAACGTCACACGCCCCCTAGGTTTGCCAGTTTGGCAGGCGCCCGCCAAGGCACCGGCGGGTTTTTGCGTCTTGGTTGGGGTTCCCTGGTTATGTCGCCCGGTCGGCGTGCGCGCGAATGCGTCCAAGCCGCCCCTGCCGGCCTGATGAGATGAATATGGTTCGTCGCAAACTGAAAATGCAGCCGGCGCGGGCCTTGGCCATCGAGGCCGCCCGCCTAGCCGAAGAACGCCACGCCACCGACGTGGTGGTGCTGGACCTGCGCGGCATCAGCCCCGTGACCGACTACTTCGTCATCTTCACCGGCACCAGCGACCGCCAGATGGGCAGCGTGGCCGAGGAAATCATGGGCAAGGCCCGCCTGTACGGCTACCGGCCCATGGACACGGCCAGCCTGAAATCGAGCCGCTGGGTGCTGCTGGACTTCGTGGACGTGGTGGTGCATGCCTTCGACCAGGTACACCGCAAGTTCTACGACCTGGAATTGATCTGGGGCGACTCCCCGCGCGTCCGCTGGAAAAGCACACGAAAAAAAGCTAAAAGCTGAAAGCTTAAAGCTGAAATAGGAAAGCTCGCTGATCCCGTCTTCTGTTTTTTAGCTTTCAGCTTTTAGCTTTCAGCTTTGACTTTTAGCCTATGAACATTCGCCGGCAACTGGAAGAGCGGCTTTCGGCGGCGCTTTTGGCCGCGGTGGGCAAACCCATGCCCGCCATGGTGGCCCCGGCCGCCAAGGCGGAATTCGGCGACTACCAGGCCAACGGCATCATGGCCGCGGCCAAGGCGGCCAAGACCAACCCGCGCAAACTGGCCGAGGCGGTGCTGGCCAAGGTCGATCTGTCGGGCCTGTCCGAAAAGGTCGAAATCGCCGGGCCGGGCTTCATCAACATCCACCTGCGCAATGAATTCCTCACCGCCGGCGTAAACGCCCTGGCGGCCGACGCCCGCCTGGGCGTGCCCCCGCCGGACCGCCCGCAGCGGGTCGTGGTCGATTATTCCGCCCCCAACCTGGCCAAGGAAATGCACGTGGGCCACCTGCGGTCCACCATCATCGGCGACTGCCTGGCCAACCTGCTGGTATTCACCGGCCAGGACGTCACCCGCCAGAACCACGTGGGCGACTGGGGCACGCAGTTTGGCATGCTGCTGGCCTACATGGACCGGCTGGGGCAGTCCGGCCAGTCGGCCGACATCTCCGACCTGGAGGAGTTTTACCGCTCGTCCAAGGCCCTCTTTGACAGCGATGAGGATTTCGCCCGTACCGCCCGCGATTACGTGGTGCGATTGCAGGCGGGCGATGAACATTGCCGGCGGAACTGGGAGAGCTTCCTGGATCAGTCGCTGCGCCACTGCGAGGAGATTTACCAGGCCCTGGGCGTGAGGCTGACGCGGGCGGATGTTTACGGCGAATCGGCCTACAACGCCGACCTGCCCAAGGTGGTCGGTGACCTGCGGGCAAAGGGCCTGCTGAAAGAGTCGCAGGGGGCGCAATGCGTCTTTCTGGACGAGTTCAAGGACGCCGAGGGCCTGCCCCTGCCGGTGATCGTGCAGAAATCCGACGGCGGCTACCTCTACGCCACCACCGACCTGGCCGCCATTCGCTACCGGGTGGGGACGCTGCACGCCGACCGCATCCTGTACGTGACGGGGTCTCCGCAGGCATTGCATTTCGCCCAAGTTTTCGCCGTGGCCCGCAAGGCCGATTTTGCGCCTGGGGACGTGCAGCTTGAGCACATAGGCTTCGGCAGCATGCTGGGGCCCGACGGCAAGCCCTTCAAGACCCGCGCCGGCGGCACGGTCAAGCTCATGGAATTGCTGGACGAGGCCAAGAAGCGTGCCTACGAACTGGTCACCGGCAAGAACGCCGCCGACGTGGCCGCCGGCAGGGCGAACGAGCTGGACGAGCAGCAGCGGCGGGAGGTCGCACGGGCCGTGGGCATCGGGGCGGTCAAGTACGCCGACCTGTCCCAAAACCGCACCAGCGATTACGTTTTTTCGTTCGAGAAGATGCTGGCCCTGGACGGCAACACCGCCCCGTACATGCAATACGCCTACGCCCGCGTGATGAGCATATTCCGCAAGGCCGGCCTGGAAGTCGAGTCGGTTCAGGCCTCACCGATCCAGCTTGATCAGCCGCAGGAGCGGGCCCTGGGTTTGAAGCTGCTGCAGTTTTCCGAGGTGATCGACTCCGTCGCGGCCAATTGCCAGCCCAACCTGCTGTGTAGCTACCTGTACGACCTGGCTCGCGACTTCACCGGCTTCTACGAGGCCTGCCCGGTGCTGGATTCACCCGAGCCGGTCCGCTCCAGCCGATTGGCCCTCTCCGCCGGCGCCGCCCGCGTCATCCGCACCGGCCTGGACCTCTTGGGCATACAGACCGTCGAACAGATGTAGGCAATTGACAATTGTCAATTTTCAATTGTCAATTGTAGCGGGCATGGCACCCTGCGAGGCGCCTTCATATCCCACGTGCAACAAGTTGCACGCCCTACGGCGGTGGGACATCGGCCTGCGGCCGATTCGTCCCACCCTACATGCTCTTTTTTCCTGTTCGCGTTGTTGGCGTTGTTCGCGGCTAAAGCTTGATCGTCGCCGGCGCGGGTTGGGAGGCCGGTGGGCTGGCGGGGGTCGCAGGCGTTTTCTCCGCCAGGAGTTTGCGCCAGGCGGCCGGTTCGTGGCCGCCGTCCAGGCCGGTGATTTCACGCAGCGAGTTGCGGGCCTGGAAACGCACGCAGAACTCCGCGTCGGAGAGGGCGGCCACCAGCACGTCGACAACGCCCGGCTGGCGGTAGTGCCGCAGGGCCTTGGCCGCGGCGCAGCGGACCTCGGTGGACGTGTCATTGGCGCTGCGATCGCACAGGGGGCCGGTGGCCTGGGCGTCCACCATGCTGTCCAAGGCGATGGCCGCGTCCTGCCGAACGGTGGGGTTTGGATCCTGCAAAGCGGCGATGGCCGGGGCGATGTAGCGGGCGTTGCCCCCGCTGCCCAGCGCCCGCAGGGCGGCGCAGCGCACGGAAGGGTCGCTGTCGCGCTGGGCGATGGCGGCGTAGCCCTTGAGGTAGCTTTCCTGCAGCCCGTAGCCGTGGCTGGCCAACTCGCAAATGGCCCCCCGCCGCATGTCGGGGTCGGGCGATTCAAACATGGTCTTGATAAGTTCCTGGGGCGACTGCATGCCCATGTGTTCGGTGGGGTCTTTCTGGGGGCAGCCGGTCAGCAGCGGCAAGCCCAGGGCCAGGAGGGACAACAGTTTCTTCACGAGTTTTCTCCCTGGGCGGCCAATTCGTCGGTGCCGACCCATTTGACCCGCCCGACCGGCCTGCCCAGAAACCGCTGGGCCAGGCGGGCGAATCGCATCGCATTGTCGGTGGAGAAGCATCTCAGCCGGCCATGGCGGCGCGGGCTGAGCAGGCCGGCCTGCCGCAGGTAGTCGCGCAGTTGCACGGCCGTGGCCACGCCGGGGTCCAAGAGCTGCGTGTCAGGCCCCATCAGCTTGCCAATGGCCCGACTCAGCAGCGGATAGTGCGTGCAGCCCAGGATGAGCACCGCCGGGCGGGCCCGCTGCATCTCCCGCAGGTAATCGCTCAGCACGTGCAGGACGATGGGGTCCTGCTCGCCCCGGCCCTCCTCGACGATCGGCACCAACAGCGGGGCCGCCGCCGATAGCACCTTGCTGGAGCCGTCCTGGCGGGCGATGCTGTTCTGATAGGCGCCCGAGGCGATGGTGGCCTCGGTGCCGATGACGCCGATGGTCCGCCCGGCGGCCCGGCGCACCGCCTCCTGGGCGGCGGGGACGACCACGCCGATGACCTTGCACCTCCCGCGCGTGCCGTCGCCGCGCTCCACCCGCTGCCGCAGCACCGGCAGGGCAACGGCCGAGGCGGTGTTGCAGGCCACCACCATCGCCTTGGGAGAAAAACCCATCAGGAAGCGGGCGTCCTGCAAGGCGAACTCGCGGATGGTGGAGGGGCTCTTGGTGCCGTAGGGCACGCGCGCCGAATCGCCCAGGTAAACCACGTCTTCGCCGGGCATCAGGGCCAGGATTTGCCGCACGACCGTCAGCCCGCCCAGGCCGCTGTCGAAAACGGCGATGGGGCGGTGCCGAGGATCGAGGAACTTGGTCGAAGCTTTTACAGACATGCGGCCCATTATCTGTCAGCCGCCCGGACGTTCAAGGACTAACAGAAAGAGGCTTAAGACTTCAGACCTCAGGCTGTAGGGAAGACCAGTTGTTCCTGAAGCCTTTAGCCTTAGGTCTGAAGCCTAGATCCTTACATTGCGCCAAGCGTTCATGGGGAAACTTATGTCACTACTCCGATGCGTGTCAGCAAAGGGATCACCGCCGCCAGCGGCACGCGAGCCTGGCCCAGGCGGATGCGGTCCTTGAAACTCCCGTGAAAGTCCGACCCGCCCGAGATGAGCAACTTGAGCCGCCTGGCCAGGTCCAGGTGCAGGCGGGTCTGGGCGGGGGTGTTTTGGGGGTGGTAGACCTCGATGCCGTCCAGGCCGTCGCGCCGCAGACTGTGGACCATGCGCTCAAGCTGGGCAGAATTCTGGTAGAGCAGTTGCGGCGGGTGGGCCACCAGGGCCACGCCTCCGGCGGCGTGAATGGCGGCGATGGCCTGGGCGGGCGTGAGCCGCTCCTTGTCCACGTATGCCGGCCGGCCATGGGCCAGGTATCGCTCGAAGGCCTCTTTCACATCACAGACGTAGCCCCGGCGGACCATGGCCAGGGCCATGTGCAGCCGGCCGATGACGGGGGGTTTGCATTGTACTGGTGGAACAGGTTTGTAACCTGTTCCTGCCGGCACAGGTTGAAAACCTGTGCCACCTGGTGGCACAGCCTTTCCAGGCTGTGCAGCACCGGCTGGAAAGCCTGTGCCACCGGGGTGCATCCCGGCCATTTCCTCCAGTTCGGCCATTTCGACGGGCACGCCCAGTTCGCGCAGGCGGTCCAGCATGCGGGGGTTTCGCAGGTCGCGGGCCTGGCGCAGCGAAGCCAGGGTCTGATTCAACTGGGGGCTTTGGAGATCAAACCCCAGGCCCAGGATGTGCAGGGCGCCCACCGGCCATGCGGCGGAGATCTCCACCCCGCTCACCAGGCGCACCCCCAGGCCCTCCGCCGCCCCCCGGGCCTGGGCCAACCCGGCAGTCGTGTCGTGATCCGTCAGCGCCACCGCCGCCAGGCGCTTGGCCTCGGCCAGCGCCACCAGTTCCGATGGAGACAACTGCCCGTCGGAGGCCCTCGAGTGCGTGTGAAGGTCCACGAAGTTCCGCATGATTGGAAGACTAACCTCAAACCGGCGTTATCACCAGGAAGGCGTTGGCGACAATTTTGGCCAGAACGCCCCGGGAGTCTGGACAAGAGGCCTGGTCCAGGCGCAGAATACGCCTCAACTTCTCGCCCCCTTGCAGGAGAACTACGTTGACTGTCGCCGGCCCCGGATCTGAATCAACGTTCAATGCCCCGCCTCCGCCGCCGCCCGAAAAGAAGCTCTACAAGTGCGGCACCCTGACCTACACCAAGTTCGGACTGGTGATGGTGTTTGTCTGGCTGCTTTGGGGCGACTTCGTCTTTTCCATATTGAACGAGGCGTTCACAAGGGTTCTGCCATTGGAACTCAATCGCATCGGGGCCGAAGACTGGGTGAACCAGGTGGTCAACAGGACGCTTGGCTATATCCTGGTTTTCCTGCTGACCCCGATGGTCAGTTTCAAAAGCGACCGCCACCGCGGGCGATGGGGCAGGCGCATTCCTTACCTTTTCTGGTCCACGCCGTTCGTGGGGCTGTTCCTGGTGGCCATAGGTTGCTACAGCAACATCACAGATTACGTTACGGGGGTGACGGGAACGCTGACTTTCACGGGTCTGCAACTTTGGGGATGGACCATTATCCCGCCCTTGCCGGTCGGGCAGGCGGGAATGTTGATCATGGTGCTTGGGGTTCTGGTGGTCGGTTACGACTTCGCGAGCTTGTTTGTCAACACCGTCTACTGGTACCTGTTCAATGACGTGGTGCCGCCCCACATGCTTTCCCGCTTCCTGTCCCTGTTCCGGATGGTTAATGCCGGCGCGATCGCCCTGTACGACTGGCTGCTCCTGCCCCACTCCCTGACTAACTTCAGTACGATTATGGTCGGAATAGGTATTGCGTACGTAGTCGGCTTCATGGTGATGTGCATCTTCATCAAGGAAGGGAAGTATCCTCCGCCGCCCCAGAACATCGACAAGCGAAAAGGCGTAATCTCCTCGTGCAAGACCTACGCCAAGGAGTGTTTTACCCACCGCCTTTACTGGTACTTCTTCCTGGCCAACACTTTCACCCAGATTGCCGGGGCGACCGGAACCTTCACCCTTCTGCGGAATACCAAGACCCTGGGACTGTCGCTTGACGATGTGGGGCCTATCCTGGCGATCTCCAGTCTTATAGGTTTGGTGCTGCAGTACCCCTGCGGCTGGGCGGCCGACAAGTGGAACCCTATCCGAGTGTACGTCATTTCGGCTGTGCTCAACGTGCTTGGGGCCTTGGCCGCCTGCGCCTGGTGCATCTGGGACTTCGGTCCGCATGGCAACCTCATGTATCTCTGGGTCAGTTCTATGGCCTTCTTGCCCATCATGGCCGTCAATGACGCCGCCGAAATCCCCATGTACATGCGATTGCTGCCCAAAGAGCGGTATGGGCAGTTCTGTTCGGCCAATGCCTTCGTGCGGGCCTTGGCCATGAGCATCGCCCTGTTCGTTTCAGGCTGGTTCATGAGCAGCCTTGCCAACCACATGGGCGACTGGCATTACCGTTACATACCGGTCTGGGAGGTCATCTTCCGCATTCCGGCGGTGTTCTTCATCGTGCTGGTGTTCCTGGAATGGCGGAAGCGCGGCGGCGACAAGGGCTACACGCCCCCCCGCGTGGATGAGAATATCAATACAGACGCCCGCCTAGCGACGTAGTGCGTGCAACTCGTTGCACGCGGAATTGAATTGCCGGCACGCAGATTTCGCGGTTGCGAAATCGGCGCGCCTACCGACTGCTCTAAAGGGTCGTGCCCCAGAAGGTGCAGTCCGCCTGCAATTGGCTCCAGGTCAATTCGACCAGGCCGGGCGCCTGGCCGTTGTCGATTCCCCAGGGGTTAAACAGCGTGAAAACCTGCGTCGAGGAATCGTAGTTGACCAGGGCGTAGGTGTGGTCCTCGACCAGGTTGGGATTGGAGACGAAAGAGTCGGTGCTCACCCAGATCCACTGGGCGTCGTCGTAAGCGCCGATCATGATGTCGCGCGTATTCAGGTTGCTGATGGGATCAAGCAGCGAGGGCACCTCGACGGTCTTCCGGCCGGTGAGGTCTTTCACGGCATCGCTTACGTATCCGGCATCGATGTCGGCATAGGAATTGCTCGTGGCGGAACCGCGGGTGCTTCGGTGGCTGTCGGCCCACTGGGCGTATGCCTTCTCCGCCAACGGCGCCCACAGTTCGTTTGACGCGTTGTTGTAGTAGTCGCCGTTGCCGGCATACGTCAGGTACGCCCCCTGGTAGGCGGGAAAGTACCTGTCCACCGTGACCCAGTCAGTGGACTTGCCGTTGCGGAAGCCGACGGCATAGGTCCCGTCGCCGTTGTCGACAAACATGTTCTGGATGGTCTCGGGCGAGTTATAGGCGATGTCGGCCAGGGCCGTCAGGAAATAGCAGTCGCCCAGCGTGCCCTGGTCTATGTCCTGGTAGGACACGCCCCCCTGGAAGAGCGAGCCGCTGAACAAGGTATAGCCGTAGTCCTCGGCCTGGGGGTGATCGTCGCCCAGGAACCATTTCCCGATCAGGTCGGCCATTTGGGTCGTGGTGGAGCCGGCGTGCAGGTTGCCCAGGGCCTTGCCCTGGTAGTGGCGGTTGGCGGCGTCGCCGTTGACCACCCTGCCGGCCAGCACACGCACGCTGTCGGGGGCGCCGAACATCAGGGCGTTCTTGACCACCGTTTTCAGATCGGCAAGTTCCACTTTGTCCACCGCGTTGTCTGCAGCCGGGGCCTGCAGGATGTCGATCATCTCCCCCCGGTCTAGTTGGTAATCGCCGGCCAGCGCCGCCGTCAGGCTTGTCGTGACGGCCGGGCTGTGGATGTTCTTGGCAATCCAGGCCGCCAGCGGCAGGGTCTTCTTGTAGGTCAGTTGCTGGTAATCGTTGCCGCAGTACATCGTCCAACTGACCGTCACGCCGGCGGGGGCCAGCGGGCCGAGCTGGTCGATGTTCACGCCGGCCAGGAGGTCATACTTCCATCCGCCGTAGCCTTGGTGGTCGGAGATTGCCACGAAGGACTCGCCGGCGATCTGCTGGCCGTAGGTGTCGATCAGGGCGGGATAGCGGGCGTCCGTCTGGCCCGGGGCGAAGGTCGCCCCGGTGTACAAATCGCCGCCGGTCAGGCTGTACCCCGAGGCCGTCTGGCGATCACCCAGGGCAATGCCGAAGACCGACTGGGCGGGCAGCTTGCCGGTGACGAGGCGGAAGTCGCCGTCGGCGCCGTCGTAGTTGGTGCCCACGCGGAAGAGCAGCGAGTCGCCCGCCCGGCCGATCTCCATGTTGTAGATCTCGTAGGCCAGCCCGCCGATGGCGTCGCCCAGTTTGTCGTTCTTCCGCAGCACGTCGTCCACCACCGTTACGTCAAGCGTCTGCTGCGAGACGACCGTGCCCTTGTAACTGGCCGTGACCGTCAGGCGATAAGTGCCCAGTGCGGCCCCGGCGGGATTGAGCGTGAGGGTCTGGTTCTTGGCCCCGTCGGCCAGGCGCAGGTCCCACAGCAGGGGCAGGTCGGCCCCGGAACACTCCGGCAGGACGGGCAGGGGGGAGAAGTTATCCAACGTCATGCTCAAAATGGTGCCGGGTCGGTCCGAGTAGGACCTCATCTTGAGTTTGAAGTTGGCCGAGCGGGCCAGGAACATGCCGTCGTAGGCGTTTACCAGGACGGCGCCCTTGACGATCATGGCGGCCGCCTTGCGGTTGTTGGCCATGCCCGCGGCGGTCTCGTTGGCCTGGGCGTCGGCGTCGGCCTTGAGGATCAGGTACTTGTCGCCGACGGCCTCGGGCGGCACCGTCGCGGTAAAGTCGATGGTGTAGCTCCCCCCGGCCGGCACGTCGGCGGCGTGAAGCACCCTACCCAACAAGATGTCCTTGGCGTCCCAGGTTGAATTGGAGGAGAGGTAAACCTCGTCGCTCCAGCCGCCGATGGCGGTGTTGGCGCCGTTGTTGGTGACGGTCCCGATGACGTGGGCCGCCTGGCCGCCGGCCAAAACGTCGGCCGCGATCGAAATGGGTGCCAGGTCCGCCGCCGGCACCGCCGTGACGGTGACGGCCGCGCTGGCGAGGTTGTTGGCCAGTTGCTTGCCTTCGCCGACCTTCTCGAACGGGTTGGCCAGCACCACCACGTACCATCTGCCGCTCTCCGACAGGGCCGGCGTGTATTCCTGGGTCACGTGCAGCGTGCCGCCGGCGGGAATTTCTCCAGCCTGGGGAATCTCCAGGGTGGGGGCGGTCTTCAGCGAGGGCCTGGCCGACGTGCCCCAGTACAGGTAGTCAACCCCGCCGGCGCGAAAAGCCGCATCGCCGTGGTTGACCAGGTCATACTCGATGGTGATGGCGTTGCCGGCCACGGCGCTGGCCGGAACGCTCAGATTCTCCACCGCCAGGTCGGGCCAACCCGCCAGGCTCAGCAGCGTGCGATTCTCCAGGATCTCCAATCGACTGCAGATGTCGGCTCGCCGGCCGGTGGCGCATGCCGCCGACTGACGCGACCCGGACAAGCGACCAGCCGCTCGCTCTGCAGTTCCCATCGGACGTTCACTCCTGTCAGCCCCTGGCGTATCCTAACGCTCAAACGCCTTCCCATGATTATATATGATTGCCCCGCGGAAACTTCATCATCCCTCTGGCGTTTTAACTCGCCTTCGCGTCCGGCAGGCTCCTGTCGTCCTTCTCAGTTTTTCTTTCTCCGGGTTGGCAGGGGTGGCGGGGGCGGTTACCATGCTGGCGTCATTTGTCTGGGGAGCAGGCATGATTTCGCGCGTTCACAGTTCGATCTTGCAGGGCATCGACGCCATCGCGTGCGAGGTGGAGGTGGACGTCGCCCGCGGCGGGCTGGGCGAGTTCAAGCTGGTGGGCATGGCCGAAATGGCGGTCAAGGAATCCGTCAGCCGCATCCAGGCCGCCCTGCGGAACAGCGGCTTCCGCTGGCCCGGGCCCAAGATCACCGTGAGCCTCGCGCCCGCCGACGTGAAGAAGGACTCCGCCGCCTACGACCTGCCCATCGCCCTGGCGGTCCTCTTGGCCGGCGAACAACTGGCCAGCGACCAGGCCGACGGATACCTGGTGATGGGCGAACTGGCCCTGGACGGGCGCGTGCGGGCCGTCCGCGGCGCCCTGGCCACCGCCATGCTCGCCCGCCAACTGGGCAAGCGCGGGCTCATCCTGCCGGCTGACAATGCCGCCGAGGCCGCCGTCGTTGAGGGCGTCGAGGTCATCCCCGTCGAGCATCTCTCCCAGGCCGTCGGTTTCCTGGCCGGGCAGTTGCCCCTGGATGCCGTGCGCGTGGACCTGAACGAAGTCTTCGCCGTCGCCAGCCACTACGACCTGGACTTTGCCGACGTCCGCGGGCAGGAGTCGGCCAAACGCGCCCTGACCATCGCCGCCGCCGGGCACCACAACATCCTGATGATCGGCCCGCCGGGCACGGGCAAGACCATGCTGGCAAAACGCCTGCCCACCATCCTGCCGCCGCTCTCGCCCGAGGAATCGCTGGAAACCACCCGCATCTACTCCGCCCGCGGCCTGTTGGCCCCGGGCCAGTCGCTCATGGCCACACGCCCGGTGCGCATGCCGCACCATTCGACCTCCTCGGCCGCTCTGGTCGGCGGGGGCATCATCCCCCAGCCGGGTGAGATAAGCCTGGCCCACCACGGCGTGCTGTTTTTGGACGAGCTGCCCGAGTTCAGCCGCACCACCCTGGAGATGATCCGCCAGCCGCTGGAGGACCGCTTCGTCACCATTCCCCGCGTGCATTCGACCATGAAGTTCCCCGCCGCCATCATGCTGGTGGCGGCCATGAACCCCTGCCCCTGCGGCTACTTCACCGACCCCAAGCGGCCGTGCAAGTGCTCGCCCTTCGCCATCGAGCGGTACCTGGCCCGGCTGTCTGGGCCGCTGATCGACCGCATCGACATACACATCGAGGTGCCGCCGGTGCCCTGGCGGCAACTTCGCGACCCCGGCCCCGGCGGACTGTCCTCCCAGCAGATGCGCCAGCAGGTGCTGGCGGCCAGGGACATCCAAAGGAAACGATTTGCGATTTCCGATTGTCGATTGACGATTGAACAGCAGCAAGAAGCGCAACAAGGCCACGGCAATGCCACCGGCTCTTCCCAATCGAAAATCGACAATCGCAAATCGACAATAGCTGCCTCTGGCTCTTCTCAATTGCCAATTGACAATTGTCAATTGACAATGCATTCGTCGTCGACGACGACGAATGCGAGCATGTCCAGCCGGCAGATCCGCCAGTTCTGCAAGCTGGACGCCGCCGGCGAGGCCCTGCTCAAGCAGGCCATGAGCGAGCTGGGCCTGTCGGCCCGGGCCCACGACAAGGTGCTGCGCATCGCCCGCACCATCGCCGACCTGGAAGACTCCCCCGACCTCCAGCCGCACCACCTGGCCGAGGCCATCCAGTATCGCCGCTTGGACCGAAAACTATGAGGCTCCACACGACCCTTAGCCGCGAACAACACGAACAACGCGAACAGAAGAAGATAGGCAACAGGCAACAGGCAACAGGGAACAGGCAACAGGCAACAGGGAGAAGCGACAACAAAGCACGTAGGGTGGGACGAATCGGCCGCAGGTCGATGTCCCACCATCGTAGGGCGTGCAACTTGTTGCACGCGGAAAGATGAAGGCGCTTCGCAGGGTGCCATGCCCTTACGCGTCTTGCTTGGCCTGCGAAGCCTTGGCGAAGCGGGCTGCGGAAGGGCATGTTCCGGATTGCGCGAGCGACCCAGCAGTCGCTCGCCCTACTAGACTGGCGCAACTTCAGTACAGAGCAAGGCTCATAAGGGAGCGGCACGAGCCTGGTGCGAAGAAACGGAGAACAAAACAATGAGCGACGATGCAACCAACGTAGACGAAGACTTGCGGAAACTTGAACCTAAGATTCTGGCAGAGTATTCACGGGTTCTGAAAGAGCAGTACGGACTTGGGATAAACCAAGGATTTGATAGCTTGTCAGTACTCACCACGTTTCCCCCCATTCTTGCCTATCTCAGTATTCGGCGGCAAGAGGCTACGCTAGCTCGGCAGGCAGAGATGACAGCAGCAATCAAAAGCTATTCAGAGGCATCATCTGAAATGGTTAAGGATATGCGAAAGACTCTGAAAGCGCTGCATACTCATTCTGTGGCAATGATTATTATGACGGCTGCCATTATCGTATTAACTGCCGTCTTGATTGTTCTAGAAGTGCGGAAGTAATCTTTTCTAAGAGAAGGGGCACAACATGTTTGCTGTAGACTGGCAATGGCTCCTCTCAGAATATAAGCAGCCCTCAGCAATGGGGATTTGCCTATTTATCTTTGCTGTAATCGGCATAATCAACATTTACTATCAAATTCGCAATGCTCGGCGCGAAAGCAGAGAGTTACGTTATGGACGCGCTTATGTCTATGCTGAGTACAATACGGATAAAGGCTCTCCTGCAAGATACACCTTTATTATAGCCAACGACATGGCGAGAGCCATTCACTTACGGGTGGTTGGATTGCAATTCCGGCAGCACAGATATACGGGACAGATGATTACTTATAGGGGTTCATGCAATCATACATTACCCCCAGGAGAATCCATTGAAGAATCTTTAGGTTCATATGAACACCTGCGTACATTTGTCGAGTCTTCGGGGCTAGAACTACCATGCTTCTGCCGGGTTGTCTTTGCAACTAAGACTCTAATAGAATATAAAAGCAAGTGGTTCTGCATGTTTGACAAGGGAGAAACTGTACACTCAGATAAGTGCGTAATCTATCGCATCATTTTACGTGGCGTACACAGGAGCTATGGCAAGATGGCTAGGATGTTAACTGTACCAACCGACGACGAAATACACCTAGTTGTGCGTTGGCTTCGCACAGCACGGGCTTCAATAACTAGGTTAATTGCGAAACTGAGAAGAAATACTAAACATAAATAGTGATGATTGTTTAATTGCCTGTAAGGCTCTGAGGAACAGTCGGTAGGGCGAGCAACTGTTGGGTTGCTCGCGCAATCCTGGGTGGTCCACGGCTACGCTGTGCGTGCCTTTCCGCAGAGGGTGCGTAAGGCTCGGCGGGCCGAAAGAGTTTAGCCGGGGGTGAAGCGGCGAGGTTTTGTCGCCGGGGAACCCGCGGATCACGCACCAACCTAAAGACAGAGCGAGTGGCTGGATTGCCTTGCGTGAGCAATCTGACTCGCGATGCCGTGACAAGCAATCCCCGGTTTTCCGCAATCTCAATGAAGGCTCTCTTCCGCGAGGTGTCTCGGGGAGTATCTCTGGCACGGACCCTCCTGGCCCAATCGCATCATCGACAGGAAGAAACCAACCGCTCAACCGGTCACGGCACTGCCTCTGGCGTGTTTTGAGACCGCCCACCGGGGACTGCGCTGCGCCCGGCTGCGCCGTGCTCGCTCCGCCCCCGGCTAAGCCCTATCGGCCCTCCGGGCCTGAGCCAGGTAGGGCAAGCGGCCGTCAGGTTGCTCGCGCAATCCTGGTTGGTTCAAGGCGGGCAGTTGTCGGACCTACGCTGCTGTGCATGCCCTTCCGCATAAGACGCGTAAGGGCATGGCACCCGGCGCAGGGCAGTCATGCAGGGCACGCGGGTTCGTGAGCGAAGCGAACGGTTCCGCGTGCGAGATGTGCCACGTTTGAATATCTCACATGGCCGTCCATTCGGGGACGGCCATGCCACTCGGCAGGGGAATTGGTCCATTACGCGTGCAACACGCCGCTGTCGCGGCTAAGTAACACGCCCTACGACTGGGCCGGTCGCGGAATGGAGACATGCCCTTCCGCAGCCCGCTTCGCCAAGGCTTCGCAGGCCGAGCAAGACGCGTAAGGGCATGGCACCCGGCTCGTTGCCCGCGCGCGGAACTGACCCCCCGGCTGTGCCAGGGGACGCCAACGCGCGTGCACCACCTGGCTTCGTGCGGCAGGAACCCAATCGAGGCGATCCGGGACTCCAGGGCCGACTCGCTGAGGGAATCAAGGTTGGGCGGATCAGCCTGCTCCAGGACGCTATCATCCTGACCGGAGCGTGGAATTCCGCTTGTCTTTGCCGGCCTGGAGGGGTAATCTCCGGCTCTTTGCCTGCTGGGCGAGGCAGAGCCGGCCGGCGCAAGGTTCCTATCGGAGAGCATTGATGCCAGCACAGAATCCGCAGGATATCCGCAACCTCGTGCTTCTGGGCCACGGCGGCTCGGGCAAGACTATCCTGGCCGAGGCCCTGCTGTCGGTGGCGGGCGTCACCACGCGCTTCGGCACCATCGAGGACGGCACCACGCTGATGGACTACCAGGACCTGGAAAAGCAGCGCGGCCACTCGGTCGACCCGGCCATGGCCAACTTCCAGCACGCCGGCAAGTTCATCAACCTGATCGACACGCCGGGCTATCCCGACTTCATCGGCGGGGCCATCAGCGGCCTGGCCGGGGCGGACCTGGGGTTGATCGTGGTGTCGGCCGTCGCCGGCATCGAGGTCAACACGCGCCGGCTCTTCGCCGACGCCGGCGCGGCGGGCATGGCCCGGGCCATCGTGATCAACAAGATCGACGTCGAGAACGTGGACCTGCCCAACCTGATGGCGGCCCTGAAGGAGACCTTCGGCAACGCCGTCAAGCCCATGAACCTGCCGGGCGACGGGCACAAGAAGATCGTGGACTGCTTCACCAACGCCGCCGGCCAGAGCGAACTGGGCGAAGTGGGCCCGGCCCGCACGCAACTGGTGGAATCCATCATCGAGGTCGACGAGGCGCTGATAGAGGCCTACCTGGGCGGCGAGGAACCCGCCCCCGAAAAGCTGGTGGCCGCCTTCGCCAAGGCCATGTCCGCCGGCACCGTCATCCCGGTGCTGTTCACCTGCGCCAAGACCAAGCTGGGCGTGGCCGAACTGCTGGAGGCGATCGTGAAGTATTTCCCCAGCCCCTCCGACCTGCCGCCGCGCAAGGTGCGCTCCGACCAGGCGGCCGACGCCGCCGAACTGCCCATCCTGCCCGACCCGTCAAAGTCCATGGTGGGGCAGGCCTTCCGCATCGCCGCCGACCCGTTCGTGGGCAAGCTGTCCTGGGTGCGCCTGCTTCAGGGCACGATTGACGCCAACACCCAGTTTGCCCTGCGCGACCAGCGGCGGACGGTCAAGGTCGGCCACCTGTTCAAGGTGCAGGGCGGGGCGACGCAGGAAATCCAACAGGCGGTGGCCGGCGACATCGTGGCCCTGGCCAAGATCGAAGATATCAAGGCGGGCGACATTCTGCATAGCGAATCGCATGCCATGTTCGGCATCATGCCCCCGGTGCCCACGCCCATGTACAGCCTGGCCGTCACCCCCAAGAGCCGGGGCGATGAGACCAAGATTTCCGAGGCCCTCAGCCGCCTGGCCGAAGAAGACCTTACCTTCCGTTCCACCCGCGACAGCCAGACCAACGAGACGGTCATCAGCGGCATCGGCGACCTGCACCTGCGGCTGATGCTGGAGAAAATGGCCGCCCGCTTCAACCTGCAGGTCGAGACCAAGCCGCCCAAGATTCCCTACCGCGAGACCATCTCGGTCAAGGCCGACGGGCACTACCGCCACAAGAAGCAGACNNCGCCGGCCAGTTCGGCGAGGTCTTTCTGCGGGTCGAGCCGCGGGCCCGGGGCGAGGGCTTCGAGTTCACCGAGGAGCTCTTCGGCGAGTCTATCCCCCGCAACTTTGTGCCCGCCATCGAGAAGGGCGTGCGCGAGATGGTGGAGCGCGGGGCCGTGGCCGGCTATCCCATGCAGGACCTGCGGGTGGTGGTCACCGACGGCAAGCACCACCCGGTGGACTCCAAGGAAGTGGCCTTCCGCACGGCCGGAAAGTACGCCTTCATCGCCGCCGTGGAGAAGGCCCGGCCGGTGCTGCTGGAGCCCATCGTCAACCTGGAGATCACCGTGCCCAGCCAGTACATGGGCGACATCGCCGGCGACCTGTCCGGCCGCCGCGGGCGCATCCTGGGCCAGGACATGCTGCCGGGCAACATCGCCGTCATCAAGGCCCAGGCGCCGCTGTCGGAGGTCATGCAGTACAACAGCCAGCTCCGCTCGGTCACCGGCGGCCAGGGCTCATACACCATGGAACTGTCCCACTACGACCCCGTGCCGGGCAACGTCCAGGCGCAGATCATCGCCAACGCCACAAAGGCTAAGCAGGAAGACAAGGAATAGTGGCGGTTCTCGGTTGCGGGTTCAGGGTTTAACAGTTAATCGGTTGATCGGTTAATCAGGCCATCTAGCCGGGTAGCTGGGTAGGTCGGGCATACTTGCCCGACATTCCTCTGCTGTTGTAATCCGGGTAAACCCTAATCCGGATTGCGCGAGCGGCCCAGCAGCCGCACGCCTTACCCTACTACAGCATAAGCTCCCGCAGTCTTTGCGGGTCGCTGGTGCCGGCTGCCTGCTGGAGGCAGTTCAGGTGGGCGGCCAGGGCGCCGGTCTGGTGGAGCATATGGGTGTCGGAGCCGAAGGCGATCTTGACCCCGCGACGGATGCACTCGGTGAAGAAGGCTGGATCATTCTCGTTCTTGTGGAAGTTGATCTCCGCCGCCACGCCCGTCCGGGCCAGCATGTCGGCCAGTTGGCCGTAAAGCTCCTTAGGAACGGTTCGCTTGCCCCGCGAGAACAGCCGCCAGGGGTGGGCCAGGATATCAACGCCGCCGTCTAAGAGGCCCTGTGTGGTCCGCAGGAAAGCCTGGGCCAGTTGCTCGTCGCTCAGCTTGGCGGGATCCTCGGGTATCCAGTGCACCGCACCGACCAAGAGGTCAACCCAGCGGTCATCTTCATGCAGGGTCAACTGGCCCTGGGCGTCGCACTCGACCTCCAGGCCGATGCGGACGAAATCGCTGCGCAGGCCTTCCATGCGATGGCGAAACTGGAGCATCCGCGTCCGGTCGGCATTGCGCCAGACCGCCGGTTGGCTGATGTGCCGGGCATTCCAGAAATCGTCCTGGCTGCAGTAGAGTTGCGGGGCGTGCTCCACCAGGCACAGGCCGGCCAGGCCCATCAGCCGCCCGCGCTGGATGATCTCCTGGGCGGTTATGCCCTCGCCGCAGTAGGCGAATTCCGTGTGGCAGTGGTAGTCCACTAGCGGCAGTTCGGGCCCCCAGGCCAGGCGCATCGGTTGGATGCGGACCTGCTGCCCGTCCAGCAGGGCCAGGGCGAAGCCAAAGGGCTCTTCGCACAGGGCCGGGCAGGTGTAGTAGTTGACCCCGCTGGCGCGCGAGAGCGGCTGGCCTTCGTGGAAGTGCCCCGACAGCGAGAGCAATACGCCCGCCTTCTCGTAATCCTCCATCACCTGCTCGCGGTTGGTGAGCATGTATGGGTAATCGCCGGCGATCAGCGGGTTCATCGGGTTGTGCTGGATGGCGACAATCGGCCCACCGGGTTGCTCTGCCCACTTGAGGAAGGCGGCCCGTTCGATGCCGGAGCGGGTGGCGAAGTCGCCCTCGCCATAGCGGTCAACGAAGAGGTAGAAGCGGTATGGCCCGATCTGGCGCGCACCGGGCGTCTGGCCGAAAACCCGCAGGATGCGATCGGCCGGGCCGTCGTGGTTGCCTGGCACCACCAGCAGCGGAACGTTGGCGGCGAACTTATCCAGGGCGGCCTTCAACTGGCCCAGGGTCTGCTCGGAGGCCCCCTGCAGGCCGTCGTTGAGCAGGTCGCCCANNAGGATGATGGCGTCGATGTCCCCGCCGGCCCGGGTCGCCTGGATGGCGCGAACCACCAGTTCCGCTCCGCCCAGGCTCTGACGCGGCGGGGGCGACTCTTCCTGGGGGCTGGTGTAGGCGTGGCTGTCGGCGATCAGCAGCAGGCGAAATTCACTCATGCAATCTCCACACGGGCCGGTTCAATGCAGTGTTTCGGCCACAGCCACGCCCAAAGCCTCGATGCGGTAAGTGCCCTCGTGGCCTTCGAGCTTGCAGGACACCTCGTCGCCCACCTTCTTGCCCATCAGATCCTGGGCCAGCGGGGTTTGGTAGGCGTAGACGTGGGAGGACAGATCGCTGTCCCAGGGGCCCATGAAGGTCATTTCCAGTTGGTCGCCGTCGTCGCGGCGCAAGAGAACCCTGGAGCCGATGCCCACCGTGTCGGTGGGGATGTCCTCGTGGCGGATAACGTGGCTGCGGCCGATCTCGTCCTGCATCTTGCGGGCCCGGGCGGCCAGCAGGTCGCGCTCCTCGAGGGCGAACTTCCACTCGCTGTTTTCCGACAGGTCGCCGTGGGCGGCGGCCTCGCCGATGGCCCGGGCGTTCTCCAGCATCTTCACCTCGATGATGTGCTTGAGCTCCTTTTGCCGCTCGTCCAGGGCGGCCTGGCTGGTGTAGATGGTCGTCTCGTCCAGCCAGGGGATGACCTTGTCCTTGACGAACAGGCTGTAGAAGTTCTCGCGCAGCAGGTCCATCATCTGGCCGCGGACGGCCTCGGCCAGGCCGTCGTTGAACTCCACCAGGCGTTTGACGGTGCCGGCCACGGCGGTGTCCATCTCCGCCAGGGCGGCGCGGAAGCCGGCGTAGTTGTTGGCCGAGAAGGCCGAGCGGACGCGGTGGCAGAAGTTTTTCCGGGCGGGGGCGGGCAGTTCGCGGTCGCGATGGACCTCGTCGCAGGCCCCCAGCAGGCGAGACAGGAGCTTCAGGCGAGAGGGAGGGTTGGGCAAGGTCACGGCTGGGCCCTTCCACAGCCAGAGGGCAAGTTCCAGGTGGCCGATGGGCTCGGCGCCGGCGGCGGCGACGGCCTGGGCGAGGGCCTCGCCCTCTCCCAGGTCCGCCAGGCGCTGGGCGATCAGGTCCAGGTGGGGGGCTTCGGCCTGGTGGAGGAGTTGGGCGAATTTCGCGGCGGCGTCGGGCCTTGCCGCCAGGGCCTCAACCGCCGCCGGCCAGAGCGATGGGTCGCTCAGGTCGGCCAGGGCCCCGGCTGGATCATCCGTGTCGGCCAGTACCTCCCTGGCGCTTGGGAACGGGGCGGCGGGGGCCGGCAGGGCCAGCCGGGCCGCTTCCTCCAGGGCCAGGGCGGCCGCCAGGGCTTCAACCTGGCTCTGGCGCGCCTGGCGGGCCTGCTGGGCCAGGGCCTCCACCATGGGGCCGACGAATTGGGCTTGGGGAGGCGTGCCCCGCTCGTTGCCGGCGCGAACGTATTGCCGCAGCGCCTCCAATTGCTCTAGCGGGCCTTTGGCCGACTGGAAAAGCTCTTCCATCTCCTGTTCGAGGGTGCGGCCTTCCTTGTGATAGCTGACCACCACCGGCCGGCCTTCCAGGCTCAATTGCGGGTGGCGCTTGGCGGCGGTGCGTGCGCGGCCCCACCAGGCGCTCCACTGGTCGGCCCTCAGGCAGCGCGGCGCCAGACGCTCCTTGAGCTCTTCGACGGAGATCTGCCCGCCGTTGGCCAGGCACAGGCCCACCAGCACGGCGGCCGGATCTTCTTGCAGCCGCCGGGTGAGTTCCTGCGGGCGACACTGCATCAGGACGCGGAAATCGTTTTCCTCGACCAGATCGAACTCGTCGGCCAGCAGCTTGGGCTCGAAGGATAGCGGCCTGCCGGCGGGATCGGCCGCCTGGTAGCGATTCTCCAGCGGGTCGAAGCTTGTCAGCCGGATGACCTGCTGGTCGAAACGGTTGATCAGGTAGTTGGTCGGGCGGACGGCCAGGCACAACTCCAGCGTGCGGAAGGCCCGCTTGGGCGACTGCCCCTCCGCCAGGCCCGAGGCCGCCAGAATGGCGGCCAGTTCGGGATGCTCCTTGTACGCCCGGCTGTAGAGTTCACCCCCCAGGCTGCGCAGTTCGTCGCTGTCAGGCACGGCGGCGATGACGGCCCGGGCGACGGGCAGGGCCTCCAGCGGGGGCAGTTGTTCAGCCCGCTGGGCCAGCAGCGCCCAGCCGAGGGTCTCGGCCTGGTCGAGCTTGCCCGCGGCCACCAGCGCCTCCAGCACGCTCACCATCTCCGCCAGCGGCATGGACTCTTCGACGGCCTGCATCCAGGCCGATTCCAACTGCGAGAACTTGCCCTCGGCAACTAGTTCCTTCATTTCCTGGGCGTTCATGCCATCTCCAAAATGCGGCATTCCATACAGGCAATCGGCGTATTCGCTAATTAAGGGCTCTTACCAGTACTCACCCTAAGAACACCATCGTACTATAGAAGACTATGCCCAGGGAGATGTTGCTAAAAACTGCCGCCGGGAGGCCCCAATTGCTGGCCCCGGCGGGCGATTGGCCCAGCCTCAAGGCGGCGGTGCTATCGGGGGCCCAGGCGGTTTATTTTGGCCTGACCCGCTTCAGCGCCCGGCGGCGAGCCGTCAACTTCGCCCCCGAAGAACTGCCCGAGGTGATGGCCTACCTGCGCGCCCACAACGTGCTAGGCTATGTCGCCTTCAATACGCTTGTTTTCAGCGACGAACTCAAGGAAGCATGCGGCCATCTGGAGACCATCGCCCGCGCCGGGGCCGACGCCATGATCGTGCAGGACCTGGGGCTGGCCCGCCTGGCACGGCAGGTCGCCCCGTCGCTGCCGCTGCACGCCTCGACCCAGATGACGCTC
>PMYM01000262.1 GCA_003171235.1 Phycisphaerales bacterium
ACGGGCTGATGCGGTGGGCCTCGATGAACTTGGGGACGATCTGGAAGCGGGCGATGGCCTGGACGGCGGGGTTGAAGCGTTCGGTGTGGCCGACCTGCACGCTGGCGCCGGTTCGCCCGGCCAGTTCCAGGAGCTTTTCGGCGGCGGCGGCGGATTCGGCCAGGGGCTTTTCGATGAGCACGCTCTTGCCCGCCGCCACGAAGGGCCAGGCGGCCTGGACGTGGGCGACGGTGGGCACGGCGATGATGGCGGCGTCGCAGGCGCCCAGAGCCTCGGCAACGGTGGCGCAGGCGCGGGCGCGGTACTGCCCGGCCAGCAGCTCGGCGGCGGCGGGGTTGACGTCGAGGACGGCGGCCAGGACGGCCTGGGGCATCTCGGCCAGCACGCGGGCGTGCAGCTTGCCCATGCGTCCGGCCCCGACCAGGGCGATGCGCGGAGGTGTCATTTGGCCGCCGCCCTTTCGATCTCGGCCAGAATCTCCGGCGGGAAGTGCTGGCGCGCCTCGGGGGGTATCTGGCCGCGGAAGTTCTCGCGATACCGGCCGAAGGTGCCTTGCAGGCTGTCCAGCAGGAACTGGCAGAGCAGGCGGACCGGCTGGGCCAGGTCGGCCTGGGCGAGCATCCGGCGGACCCTGGGGTCCTGGGCGTGGTCGTTGTCGAAGAGGCTGGCGAAGGCCTGGCGCAGTTGGGCGGCGTCCTGGTCCGAAAGGCCCGCCGCGACCACCCCGCGCTCGCTCAGGCCCGTCACCGCCGGCGGGGAGGTGTAGTAGCCGTGGCTGGTGAAGAAGGCAAAAGGCGGCACGTCGCGCCGCACCGGGGTGCGGGGGCCGACCTCGCTGTAAGGCCCGATGGTGGTGAAATGGTGCACGCCGACGTGCTCGTGGACCACGGCCCCCTGCATCACGCGGATGTGCCCGGCCAGCAGCACGCCGGGCCCCAGGAAGGCGTGGTCGTCCACAAAGCAGTCGTGGGCGACGTGGGCCCCGGCCTCCAGCACGTTGTCGTGCCCGATGCGGGTCAGGTAGCCGCCCGGCTCGGTGCCGATGTGGGCGGTGACGCGCGGGCCGAAGCGGTTGCGGTCGCCGATGAACAGGTAGGTCTTGCGCCCGACGTACTTGAGATCCTGGGGCACGGCGCCCAGCACGCAGTCGTCGTCGATGACGTTATCGGCCCCGACGGTGGTGCGGCCGATGACGCTGACCCGCCGCCCCAGCACCGTTCGCGGCCCGATGACCGCCTGGGGCCCGACCACACAGAAGGGCCCGATGACGGCCGTAGGGTGGACACTGGCGCCGTCGGCGATCTCGCGCAGGATGGTCAGGTCCTGGTTCATGGCGGGGTCTGCCCGGCGGCCTGGCGGCAGCGGCCGACAGGGCTGGCGCCCGATCGCCGCAGGAATTCCACCAGGTAGCGCACGTGCTCGCCGTCAAAATTCTTCAGCACCTGGGTCAGCAGGCCGGGCGGCGGCTGGCTCTCCCAGTCGGCGAAGATCAGGCGGAATGCCTTCTTGAGCGTCTCGATGGCCTTGGCCTCGAAGCCGCAGCGGCGGAGGTTTTCGCTGTTGACGCTGCGGACGCGGAAGGGCAGGCCCTGGACGATGGCGTAGGGCGGGGCGTCGCGGTCAATGCCGGCATAGCCGGTGGTGAAGGTGTAGGCCCCCACCGTGGCGTAGTCGGCGATGTGCGTCAGGCCGCTGGTGCGGACGTATTTCTCGATGCGTGCCTGGCGCCCCACCCGGGTGAAGTTGGCGAAGATGCCCTGCCCGTCCAGCACGGCGTCGGCGCAGACGCAGCAGCCGACCATCAGCAGGTTGTTCTCGCCGATGAGCGTGCCGCCGCCGGAGGCGTCCAGCCCGGCCTCGATGCAGACGTGCTCGCGGACGAAGTTGCCCGCCCCCAGCGTGCATTCGACGGCTGGGGCGGCGCCGGCGGGCGGGGCCTGCGGCTCGGCCGGGCGGCTGCCAATGACGCAGCCGGGGAACAGCCGACAGCGCGGCCCGATGCGCGTCCGGCCAATGATGGTGACGTTATTGCACACCTCGGTGCCGGCCTCGATGAGCACTTCCGGCCCGATGTAGGCAAAGGGTCCGACCTGGACGTCCTGGGCCAGGCCGGAGGGATTTTCGACTATCGCCTTTGGCGAAATTACAGACATTCATTCTTCCCGCAGCAGTTGTTCTCTAGAGTTCCTGCCGGGCGCGCCGCCTCCGGGTAGCGCGAATTCCCGGGCATGCGCGAGCCGCTACACGGCATCGGCGTCCACCAGCATGAATTTCACCTCGGCCTCGGCCGCCAGTTCGCCCGCCACCGACGCCCGGCAGCGGCAGTGCCCCGTGCGGCTGCGCACGTGTATGGACTGGGCCTCCAACACCAACTGGTCGCCCGGGCGCACCGGGCGGCGCATCTTCACCCGGTCCAGCGACAGCAGCACCGCCACCTTGCCGGTGTGCTCCAGCCGTTGCGAGAGCAGGATGCCCGAAAGCTGGGCCATGGCCTCCAGGATCATCACCCCGGGCATGATAGGCTCGCCGGGGTAGTGGCCCTGGAAGAACGGCTCGTTGATGGACACGTTCTTGATGCCCACCGCCCGCTGGTCGCCCTCCAGCTCCACCACCCGGTCGATCATCAGGAAGGGGTAGCGGTGCGGCAGGAGGCGCATGACGTGGCGGATGTCCAGGGTGGGCGGGCGCAAGAGGGACTGCCCGCGCTCCTTGGCGGCGGCCTGTTCGGCCAGACGCTTGACCAGTTGATGGTTGAGCGTGTGCCCGCTCTGGTAGGCGACGATCCGCCCGCGCAGGCTGCGCCCCAGCAGCATTAGGTCGCCGATGAGGTCGGCCACCTTGTGCCGGACGTGCTCGTTGGGGAAGCGGAGCTGGTTGTCCACCGGCCCGCCCTGGGCCATCACCAGCAGGTCGCGGGTGGTCAGGTGGCTGCCCCAGCCGCGGGACTGAAACTCCCGGGCTTCTTCCTCCAGCAGGAAAGTGCGGGCCGGCGCCACCTGCTCGAGGTAATTGTCATGATACAGGCGGAAGCCCAGCACCTGCCGGCCGATGGACTCCACGCCGCTGTAGTCCAGGTCGTACAGGATGTCCAGGCAGTCGCCCTCGCCGGGCAGGGCGGCCAGCATGGCCTGGCCCATGGACAGGGCCACCGGTCGCTCGATCACGTACACTCGCTTCTCGGCGGGCTGCTCCTCGATGCCCGCCTCGACCAGGGCCTGGGCGAATTTCAGGGGCGAGCCGTCGGCGTTGGGGATTTCATCGGCGTCCAGTTCGATGAGCAAGTTGTCCAGCCCCAGGCCGTTGACCGCCGAAAGGATGTGCTCGACGGTGTCGATGCCTATGGTGCTGTCGCGGAGGCTGGTGCGGCGGTCCTGCTGGGCGGCCAGGTTGGCGATGTTGGCCGAGATGCGGGCGGGCTTGGGCAGGTCGGTGCGCAGGAAGACCACCCCGGAGTTGGCCGGGGCGGGCAGGAACTTCACGCCGGCCGGCACCGAGGAGAACAGCGCCCGGCCGCTGACTTCCACCGGCTTGCGAATTGTCCTCTGATTGCTCATAGAAACAGAAAACACCAAAGTACCCGGTACCCAGTGGTCAGTAGCCAGGAATTCTGCTATTTGCTCCAGGCTACGCGGCTACCGGCTACTGGCCACCGGCTACTGGCTACTGAGGGT
>PMYM01000204.1 GCA_003171235.1 Phycisphaerales bacterium
GGGTATACCAGACCCAGGAAATGGAGCGGCAGGATCGCAACGGGCCGGTCAAATACCGGATCTATTACCGCTTTTTCCGCGACGGCAACGTCATCGTTTCCAACCAGGCATTTCCCGACGCCGCCGCCGCCATTAAGAACCTGCGACTCGACACCGCCCAGGTCCGCGGGCGGTTTGAAATCAAGGGCGGGCAGCTTCTCTTCTCCACCCATTCCGACGCCGGGGCGGTCAACTATGCCGGCTACGCCGCCTCCGCGGGCCTCAGGCTGGACGTTGACAGCCGCATCAATAATATGAAGCTGGCTTTCAACCTGAGTTTCGTGGCCGACAGCACCGCCCCGGCCAGCGCCCCATCTGGCCAGCCACAGCACCGCATACCCCGGTAGGATTGTCCGCTTATTCGCGAAAACGCCCCCCACACCGGCGCTTGACAGGGCAACGGCCTTACTCTACTATCCGCAAGCGGTTAGTAGCCTTGCCCGAGATAACCCGGGACGGTCGGTGCGGCAGGGTATCCCGCCGGCGGTGTCTGCGGCATCGCCGGGTCTCGCCGCCGGCTTGCCCCCCGGCCGGAAAAGGACAGCGTGATGACTCAACGTGCGTGTGTGAGCCTCGGCGTCGTGCTGCTGCTTGCCCTGCTGCCCAACACCAGCCTTCGCGGCCAAGCCACCTCCGGGCCGCCGGTGCTCGACATTCCCGAGTCGGCGATGGACCGGCCGCTTCAGCCCGGGGATATAGCCAAGATCGCCGCCTACACCGGCTACTGGACCGACAGGCTGGCCGCCGCCGCTTCGCAAGATGAAATCCTCAGGGCGCAGCAAGGGGTGGTGGAAGGCTACAAGCTCTTCGCCAGTCCCTACTACCAGACCGAATACGCCCGGGCGCTGTCGGGCAAGCTGCTGGGGCTGCTGAACGTCGAGGGCAAGCAGTTGGCGGCGGCGAGCGTGGCGGCCCAGATGCAGTCCTATACCATCCAGCCGGCGCTGGAGGCGATGCTGGCCAGCAACAACGCCGGCGTCCGCTACTGGGGCGCACGCGGCTACCGCAATGCCGGCAAGAGCATCATGACGCAAGGCGGAAACGCCCTGAACACCATGCTGAACTCGCTGCAGAAAATCGGCGCGAACGATTCCTGCGGCATCATCGTGGGCGCGACCTTCCGGGCGCTTCTGCCCGACCCGGCCATCAAAGGGCCTTCGGCCGTCGCTGCCCGTGCGGCGCTGGACAAGATATGGATGGCCCACCTGCCGGACCTGCAGATCGCCCAGCCGGATTTCGTCGAGGCGTATGACGAGATGGTCAAGCTGCTGGCCCGGAACGAGCCCGACGAGGCGGCCCTGGCCCTGCAACTGCTGGACGACGTGCTGGAAACGGCTACCCAGGCCCTGACCCTGAGCGAGAATCAGACTGACCCTGCCGCCAAGGCGCTGTCGGACCTGGTGGAAGGCGCCGAGACCAGGCTGACGGCCATGGTCGGCAAGACCGGCGTGGGTCCCGTTACCGCCATCATTCGCGATGCCAGGGTCGCCCGGGACGTAGCTTTCACCCGGGCCCGGCTGGAGGTGGTCAACACCTGGCGGCCGCTGCTGGCGGCCAAGGGCGTCAAGGTCCGGACGCCGCCGCCGCCGGCCACCAGCCCCGCCAGCGCCCCGGCCGCCACGCCGTCCTGAATGATGGGTTCTGTCCGCGTTGGCGACCCCGGCGGCTTCCCGTCCGTATATACTCCACGCGTTAGCGTAGCAATATGAGTCCCTAACAAAATGTCCCGTGGCTCACGCGGCATTTTGCTAGGGATTCTAAAGGCGAGCGTGCAGGCGTGAAGTGGTTCTACATCATCTCGATCGGCGCGGTGGCGGCCATGGCGCTGTCACCGTTTGTGCTCTTGCCCGGGGAAATGCTCGCCGGCCTGAGCGACGACCAGGGCAAGACCGTCAGTTACGGAACCTACGCCGCCAAGGTCCGTTCAGTTGACCCTGCCACCGCCGGCGACACCATGTCGGCCAGCATCCAGGGCAACGTGTACGAATCGCTCTATACCTACCATTATTTACTGCGCCCGCCGACAGTTGTGCCGCAACTGGCCCAGGACGTGCCGGATATCTCCCCCGACGCTCTGGTCTATACCTTCAAGATCAAGCCGGGCGTCAAGTACCACCGGAATCCCTGTTTCGGCGTCAACCCCGACGGCAGCTTCAAGACCCGCACGCTGCGGGCGGAAGATTTCGTCCTGGCCTTCAAACGTATCGCCGACTTCCATCTGCCCACGCCCATGTCCCTGGCCTTTATCGAGGACAAGGTCAAGGGGCTCAAGGAGTATTCCGACCGCACGCGGACCTACGACAAGGGCGATTTCCGTCGTTATGACGAACCCTTCGAGGGCGTGGCCGCACCGGATGAATTTACCTTTCAGATTCGCCTGGCAGTTCCCTTCCCGCAGTTGATCTACGTGCTGGCCGTCAACAATTACGCCCCCATCCCGCGGGAAATCATCGATTATTGGCTTGCCACGCGCGATGACGGCAACGGCGGGCGCGAAGCCGTGCCGCTCAAGGAGCGGTCCCCGCAGATATCCGATTTCCGCGCTGCCGTGGGCACCGGGCCATACTATCTCAGCCGCTTTGTCACCGGCGGCGATATCGTGCTGGAACGCAACCCCGACTTCGGGCCATCGTCGGCCGACCCCAACGACAGCCGCTGCTTCTACCCTGGCGAGGGCATGAGCGAGGACCAGACAAATGGCCTGCTGGCCGACGCCGGCAAGCCTTTGCCCTTCGTCGACGTCAACCGGCTGATGTACGTGGCCGAGGAGAACCCAGCCTGGAGCCTTTTTGTCGGCAGGATCACCGACGTGAGCGGCATCCCCAACGCAGTCTTCAGCCAGGTGGTCTCGCCCGGGCGCGAACTGACCGACCAGTGGGCCAAGATGGGCATCGAGATGATTACCTACACCGATCCGGCCGTCTACTGGTACGCCTTTAACATGGACGATCCGGTGGTGGGCAAGAGCCGCTCTCTGCGGCAGGCCGTCAGCCTGGCTTTTGACGTGAATAGGTATGTCGATGTGCTCTTTAACGGCCGGGGGAAACGCGCCGTTAATGTAATCCCGAGCGTTTTTCCCGACAGCGACAAATTGCCCGCCAGCCCGTATGCCCGTTTTGACCTGCCGGCCGCCCGGGAGAAGATGGTTCAGGCGCGGAAGGAACTGGAAGAGGCCGGCGTCATCCAGCCCGGCCAGGCGTTGCCTCGACTGCGCCTGGACCTGGGCGGCACGGATGAGCAGGAGCGGCGGGTGGCCGAGTTCACCAAGTACATGTTCAAGCGGATCGGCCTGGAGCTGGATATCGAGCTGAACGACTGGCCGACGCTGCAGGAAAAGGTCGAGAACAAGCAGTGCCAGATCTATGCCATGGGCTGGCACGCCGACTATCCCGACCCCGAGAATTTCCTGCAGTTGTATTACTCACCCAACATCAAGCGCGGCACCAACAACACCGACTACTCCAATCCCGCCTTTGACCGGTTGTACGAACAGGCCGCCCGGATGCTGCCTTCGCCGGAGCGCACGCAGTTGTACGCCCGCCTGGTGGACATGCTGAACGAGGATTGCCCGGTTGTGCTGCTGACCGAGCCGGTTTCCCTGGTGCTGTATCACGACTGGGTGCACAACTACAAGCCCCATCCCATCGGCTACGGCTTTTACAAGTGCCGGCGGTTGGACGTCCAGCAGCGCCAGCGGGAGACGGGGCGATGATTGCATACATCCTTCGCCGCCTGGGTTTCTCGGTGCTGACCATACTGGGCGTCATGATCGTGACCTTTCTGCTGTTTCGGGGCATTGCCGGCGACATCGCCGCCGCCAACCTGGGCGCCAAGGCCACCGAGGCGCGCAAGGAAGCCTGGCGCCAGAGCTACGGCTACAACAAACCCAAGTGGGCCAACCTGCACCGCCAGTTGCTGATCGTGGACCATACCATTGGCCAACCACAGGATCGCCGCCCGCTTTCAGTCGAGGACGCCGGCGGCAGCAACGCCGCGGACGCCCTGGCCCTGATACTGTCCGATCGGCCGATGCCGGGCCAGGAAGGCAAGCAGGGCCGGACGGCCGTCAACGAACTGATGGGGCGGTATGTGTACCGGCTTTCGGACCAGACGCCGCTTTGGACCCTGACCGGCGGCAAGCCGGTGGCGAATCGGCAAGAGGCGGAGAGCCGGGCGCCCACGCCGCCCGCTTCCCAGCCGGCTTCCGCCCCGGCAACGGCAACGGCTTCCGCTCCGGCGCCGGTTGCATCTTCGCAGCCGGGTTCCTTGCCGGCCACCGCTGCTTCGACCGCGCCGATCACGGCCAGCGCCTCGGTCCCGACCGGCGCCCCCCAGGCCAGTCAACCCGCAATCACCGCCCCAACGATGGTCTTCTCTTTGGCCGACGGTTCAAAGGTCATGGTCCGGGTGGACGAGGAAATTGGAACTGCCGGAGAACTTTTGCGCAGGATCAACGGCGCTCCTGGCAACAGCGGCCGCCTGGTGGCTGCGTACTCGCGGTGGACGCCGATGCAGTTCTTCGATTCCCAGTTCTTCCGGCACTTCTGGACATCCGCCACCTTCCAGTCCCGCAGCCTGAAAGACAACAAGCCGTTGACCCAGATCATCCGCGATCACGCCCCGGCCAGCCTGGCCATCGCCGTGCCCGCCCTGGCACTGGAGTGGCTGCTGGGCCTTACCATCGCCTGCTTCGTGGCCTACTATCGCGACAGCACGTTGGACAGGGTGGGGGTGCTGCTGTCGGTGCTGGCCATGTGCATCCCGTTTTTGGCATTCATGATCTTCGGGCACTGGGTGGTCAACCGCATCAATCCCGAGTACGCCTACGGCCAGATCCACCGGATAAACATCTACCTGCCCATCGCCATTTCGGTGCTGGCGGGGCTGGGCGGCATGGTGCGTTTCTACCGCACGATAATCCTGGACGAGACCGGGCGCGACTATGTCCGCACCGCCCGGGCCAAGGGCCTGCCGCTTACCAGCATTCTTTTCAAGCACGTCTTGAAAAACTGCATGCTGCCTATCCTGACCAGCCTGATCATGGCCATTCCCTTCCTCATCATGGGCAACCTGCTGCTGGAGAGCTACTTCGGCATTCCGGGACTGGGCGACCTGATGATTACCAGCATCAACGATCGCAACGAGCCGATCATGAACGGCCTGGTGTTCCTGACGGGGTTGATCTGGACGGTGGGCGTGCTGGTAACGGACATCTGCTACGCGATTTTTGATCCTCGTATTCGGCTGCAATGAGCATGAGCCAACAGACGCCACGCGAAAACTCGCAATTGGTTGCTCCGCCGGATTCGGCGGCGCCGGGGGGCGTCCGCGCCGGCCAGGCCGGCAGAAGCCTTTGGGGCGACGCCCGGCGGCGGCTGCTGCGCGACCGCTCGTCTCGCCTTTGCCTGCTGGTGATAACCTTCTATGCCTTGCTGGCCCTGGGCGGGGGAGTTTATGACCTGCTGGCCGAACACGATGTTGCGGGCATACCCACCTTCGGCCAGACCGCCGATTTTGACCAGGCGTATCAGCCGCCGTCGTGGTCGCTGCGAAACCTGCTGGGCACCGACTGGTCGGGCAAGAGCGTGCTGGCCAAAACCATCCTGGGGGCCAAGGTGTCGTTGACGGTGGGGTTCATGGCCAACGTCATCGCCGTGCCGCTGGGGCTGATCCTGGGCGCCATCGCCGGCTACTACGGCAAATTCATCGACGACGTAATCGTCTGGCTGTACTCCACGCTGGCCAGCATTCCCGGCATCATCCTGCTGATCGCGATGAAATACGCCTTCAAGGGCGTCAAGGTGCTGGGGCTGGATCTGACGGGCATTCACGGCCTGTACATCGCCCTGGGGATAATCAGTTGGGTGGGCACCTGCCGGCTGGTGCGGGCGGAGGTGATGAAGATTCGCGAACTGGATTACGTGCTGGCGGCCCGCGCCACCGGGCAGAACAGCCTGCTGATCCTGCTCAAGCACGTGCTGCCCAACGTGATGCACATTGCCGTGATCAACTTCTCCCTGGGTTTTGTGGGGGCTGTGGCCTCGGAAGTGACCCTGAGCTACCTGGGGCTGGGCGTGGCCGTGGGCACGCCCTCCTGGGGCACGATGATAAACTCGGCCCGAATGGACCTGTTCGCCGGGCGGTGGTGGGAATTGACCTCGGCGGTGGGGGCCATGTTCTTCCTGGTGCTGGCGCTGAACATCTTCGGCGACCGGCTGCGCGACGCCCTGGACCCCAGGCTACGCACTGCCTAGCAAAAAAAAGAAAGCTGAAAGCTGAAAGCTGAAAGCTGAAAGAAGATTAGGAGAAGATTCAAAGCCAAAAACTGAAAGCGGAAAACCTGAAGGATGAAGTAGGTACTGCTTCTATTTCAGCTTTTAGCTTTCAGCTTTCAGATTTGACAGTGACAAACGTGAACGACAACGGCGACATCCTTACCGTCCGTGACCTGCGGACGTGGTTCTTCACCCAGGACGGGGTGGTCAAGGCCGTCGACGGCGTGTCCTTTCGGGTCGCTCGGCGGCAGACCGTTGCCCTGGTGGGCGAGAGCGGCTGCGGCAAGAGCGTCACCGCCATGTCCATCATGGGCCTGGTGCCCGATCCCCCGGGCAAGGTTCAGCCCGGCAGCGGGATCGTCCTGGACGGCCGCTCGCTGGTGGGCCTGAGCGAGTCGCACATGCGGCAGGTCCGCGGGGCCCAGGTGGCCATGATCTTCCAGGAGCCGATGACCAGCCTCAACCCCGTCTACACCGTGGGCAGCCAGATCACGGAGGCCATCCGGCTTCACCAGAAGGTTCCCGGCGGGCGGGCGCGGCAACTGGCGATCGAGGTCCTGGGCCAGGTGGGCATTCCCGACGCCGCCCGGCGCATCGACGACTATCCCCACCAGATGTCCGGCGGCATGCGCCAGCGCGTCATGATCGCCATGGCCCTGTCCTGCAATCCCAAGCTGCTGATCGCCGACGAGCCGACCACCGCCCTGGACGTCACCATCCAGGCCCAGATACTGGACCTGCTGCGGCGCATCCAGGCCCAGCGCGGCCTGTCCATCCTGCTCATCACGCATGACCTGGCGGTGGTGGCCGAGACGGCCGACGTGGTGGCGGTGATGTACGCCAGCAAGCTGGTCGAACTGGCCGACGTGGATGCGCTGTTCGCCCGCCCGCTGCATCCTTACACCCAGGGGCTCTTCAAGTCCATCCCGCGCATCGGCCAGGGCAAGCGCCGCCTGGAAGCCATTCCCGGCAACGTGCCCAACCCGCTGAATTTCCCCAGCGGCTGCAAGTTCCACCCGCGCTGCCCGCTGACGCGCCGGCAGGCGGCGGGCCTGCCGGCCGGCCAGGTCGTGGCCATTAACCTCGACGGCCAGGAGACGCCCGCGGCGACCAGATGCGTCCGCCAGGAGCCGCCCTTGCGCGAGGTCCAGCCGGGCCACTGGTGCGCCTGCTGGTTCTGCCCGGGATACGAAGGGGCGCCCCAAAGCGATCCGAGCATAGAAAAGAAAATCTAAAAGCTGAAAACTGAAAGCTGAAACAAGACACGGAAAAACTGAAAACTGAAAATCGAAAAGTGAGAGCCACAGTCGGCACCCTGTTTTATTTCAGCTTTCAGCTTTCAGCTTTTTATGCAAGGACGCTTTTTGAGAAGCGAGACCAATTGCCAACCTGGCCAATATGAGTGAAAACGGAGATATCCTGACGGTCCGCGACCTCAAGACCTACTTCCCGGTTCGCGGCAAGCACTTTGCGCGGCTGTACGTCCGGGCCGTGGATGGCGTGAGCTTCTCCATCCCCTCCGGCGCCACCCTGGCCCTGGTGGGCGAGAGCGGCTCGGGCAAGACCACCGTCGGCCGCGGCCTCCTGGGCCTTTTGCCCGGTAACGCCGAAGTCAGCGGCCAGGTGCTCTTTGAGGGCCGCAGCCTCTTGGGGCTGTCGCACTCGCAGATGCGCCCGTTGCGGCGGGACATGCAGATAATCTTCCAGGATCCTTACGGCAGTCTCAACCCGCGCATGACCGTCGGCTCGATCATCGAGGAGCCGATGAAGGTGCACCGGCTGCATGGCGGCAGGCGGCAGCGGCGGCAGATGGTGGCCCAACTGCTGGGGCGCGTCGGCCTGGAGAGCGTCCACGCCGGCCGCTACCCCCACGAGTTCTCCGGCGGACAACGCCAGCGCATCGGCATCGCCCGCGCCCTGGCCAGCAACCCCCGCTTCATCGTCTGCGACGAGCCGGTCAGCGCCCTGGACGTTTCCATCCAGTCGCAGATCCTCAACCTGCTGTCGGACCTGCAGGAGGAGTACCGGCTGACCTACCTGTTCATCGCCCACAACCTGGCCGTGGTGGAGCATTTCGCCGACGTGGTGGCGGTGATGTACCTGGGGCGGGTGGTGGAAATCGCCGGCCGCGACGAACTCTACGCCCATCCCCGGCACCCTTACACGCAGTCGCTCTTCGCCGCCGTGCCCGTGCCCGACCCGCGGCGCCGCAGCCGGCCGGTGCAGCTTGAGGGCGAGACGCCCTCGCCCATCAGCCCGCCGGCGGGCTGCTCCTTCCACCCGCGCTGCCCGCTGAGCCGCGAAGTGGCTGCCGGCCTGAGCGATGACCAGACCGCCGTCGTGGACGTTCTTGGCCGGCCGGTGAGGCTGACGCGAATCTGCGCCCAGAGCGACCCGCAACTGCTGGGCCTGTCAGACCAGCCCCAGCACTGCCACGCCTGCCATCTCAGGCGGCAATAACAAACGGATCGCCGCAGAGGCGCAGAGAACGCAGAGAAACCGCAGAGAAAACAAGTTAATTAAAGCAGTTCAATAATTCAAAGCGGCGTTCGCACTTAGAGCAGTTTGCAGAAGCCTGTAG
>PMYM01000188.1 GCA_003171235.1 Phycisphaerales bacterium
ATGGCCATCGACCCCACCCAGGGCTCGCTGGCCCGAATGCTGGACCGCATCCGCCTGACCAACACCTACAGCAACATGCAGCGACGGACCGAAGTGATGCTGCGCCGCCTGCCCGGCGGCGACGGCCTAAGCGACGCCCTGCGCCACGTGAAGCTGGGCCTGCGGGCCACCATGCACGGCGCGCACTTTTTCGATGCCCTGGGTCTGCGTTATTTCGGCCCGGTCAACGGGCACGACCTGCCGGCCCTGGTGAGCATTCTGCGGCGGGTGTCGCAGTTGCCTCACCCGGTGCTGCTGCACGTGCAAACCCAGAAAGGCCGGGGCTGCGAGTACGCCGTGGAAGACCCCTGCCGCTTCCATTCCCCCAGCGCCCACCGCCTCAACGGCGGGGTGGTGGAGTTTACCAAGCCCCCCCGCCCCACCTGGACCGAGACCTTCGCCGACGTGCTGTTGGCGGCGGCCAAGAAGGAGCCGCGCCTGGTGGCGATCACCGCCGCCATGCCCGACGGCACCGGGCTGGTGAAGTTCCGCCAGGCCTTCCCGCGCCGCTACGTGGACGTGGGCATCTGCGAGTCGCACGCCGTGGCCATGGCCGCCGGACTGGCCAAGGCCGGCCTGCGCCCGGTGGTGGCCATCTACTCCACCTTCATGCAGCGGGCCTTCGACCAGTGCTTCCACGAACTGGCCATACAGCGCCTGCCGGTGATCCTGTGCATGGACCGCTCCGGGCTGGTCGGCAGCGACGGGGCGGTGCACCACGGCTTCACCGACCTGGCCTTTCTGCGCACGCTGCCGGGCATGACGCTGATGGCCCCGGCCGATGGCGGCGAACTGGCCTGTGCCCTGGACCTGGCCCTGACGCTGGAAGGCCCCTCGGCCATACGCTATCCGCGCGACGAGGTGCCCGAACTGCCCGGCACGCTCCCCCCCTTCCAGATGGGCAAGGCCGCCCAGGTGCGCCGGGGCGAGGACGCGGCCTTCCTGGCCCTGGGCCACATGGTCGAAAACGCATTGGAGGCGGCCGAGCTGCTGAGCCGGCGCGACGGCCTGGAAGCCGCCGTTTACTCCGCCCGTTTCGTCAAGCCCCTGGACGAGGAGTTGGTCGCCGAGCTTGTCGGCTCCGGCCGGTGCGTCCTCACCGTCGAAGACCACGCCGCGGCGGGCGGTTTTGGTTCAGCCGTGCTTGAAGCCTGCTCGCGCCGCGGGCTGGACACCAGAGGCGTGCTGGTGGCCGGCCTGCCCGACCGCTTCATACCCCACGGCAGCCGCGCCGAACAACTCACCGCCGCCGGGCTTGACGCCGCCAGCCTGGCCCAGCGCACGCTCCGCCTGGCCGGCCGCAACGCCTCCGACATCCCAACCTCCAGCGGCGGGGCGTGAGAAGGAATTTCGTTTTTTGATTTTCCAATTTCGATTTAACAGCCAGTGCCAAAGGCAACGCGAAGGTCATTCTTCAATTCGAAAATCGACAATCGAAAATCGTAATTGGGACCGCCTTCACCTAGGACTTTGAGGCAAGTCCCGCAGTGCGGATGACCAGTTGGGCGGCGTTGTCGGCGGCGCTGCCGGGGGGCTTCACTCGCAGGGGCGCGACCAGTTCCAGCAGTTGGCTCTGCTGGGCGGCAAGTTGCGCGGGATTCTCCAGCAGGTCAATCGCCCTGTCGGCCAGGATCCCGGCGTCGCCAAACCAGGGCATCAATTCCGGCGCTAGTTCCCTGCCGGCCAGGATGTTGATGGCCGAAAGGTAGCGCGTGCGGATGAGCAGCTTGCCCATCGGCCAGGCCCAGCGGCGGACATGATAGAAGATGACCATGGGCAGGCCGAAATGCGCCGCCTGCAGCGTGACGGTGCCGCTGGTGGCCAGGGCGAAGTTGCAGCGGGCCAGCGTCTCTTCCACCGGGCCGACGACGATGGGCAGTTTTTCTTTGTCCGCCGGCCGGTCGCCGACCGCGCGGGTTATACGCTCCGCCGCCTGGGCGTCGGCCGCGGCGAAGGTAAACCGGGCCTTGGGGAATTTCTCCCGCAGGCGATCCATGACCAGGGCCAAGGCCGGGGCGTGGTGGCGGATAACGCCCGGGCGGCTGCCGGGCAGAAGGGCGATCCGCCAGTCGCCCCCGGCGGCTGCGGCGGCCAGGTCGGGGGGCTGGGCGAGCGGCAGATCGTCGAAGACCGGGTGGCCGACGTACCGGGCGTTGACCCCGCGGCAGCGAAGGTACTGCTCCTCGAAGGGCAGGATGCAGGCCACCGCGTCGGTCAGGCGACGGAGTTTGCGCACGCGCCAGGGCGCCCAGGCCCAGACCTGCGGGGCGATGTAATACGCTACGGGGATATGGCGGCGGCGGGCGGCCTTGGCCAGGTGCCAGTTCAAGGCGGGCGAATCCACCGGGACGTGCACGGCGGGATGGCATTCGCTCATGGCCGCGGCGGCGGTGCGGATGACCTTCCAGAAATACGGGGCCTGGGCGATGGCCGAGGTGGTCATGGCCGCCCGCTCCAGCGGCTGGGCAACCAGGTGGCAACCGGCTTGGGCCATGCGCGGCCCGCCCACGCCGACAAACCGCACCTGCCCCAGCCGGCGGCGCAGGGCGACGATCAACCCGGCGGCGTGGGCATCGCCGCTGGCCTCGGCGGCTGTGATGAAGATGACCGGCTGACTCACGCTGAATTATGTCCGCGCAAAGTGGCGGCCCGATGCACGGGCCGCCAATTCACTAAAACTGTCTTAACAGACTACTTCTTGGCTTTCTTCTTCTTGGCGGATTTCTTCTTGGCTTTCTTTGCCATCTGCGCTATCTCCTGCCTCAGGCCTGTTGCGGCCTCGTGAAGAAATGTACCCGTCGTGATCACGCCTACCATGGCGTGCGAGCGGGAGGATTACGCTCTACCTACCACATATTGTATGCCAGCCCCGCCGCCTGTCAACATATATAATCACGGGGTTTAAAATATATCGGCACATGGGTACAATGCCCGCCATGGAAAACAACACCTCCTCCGAAGAAATACTGTGGGCCGGGCGATCCTCCCAGGTGCTCAACGCCTGGACTTACCTGCTGAGCCTGGTGCTGGCCGTCGCCGGCTTGGTGCTGATGTTCCTGCTGGCCAAGAAGCTTTCGCCAGGCATGCTGCGCTCGGCAAGTTTATTCATGGTGGGCGGGCTGCTGGCGGTGATCGCGCTTTTGGCCCTGCGCGTCTGGGCGCGGGTGAGATTCCGCACCTTCCAGATCACCACCGAGCGGGTGCACGTGATCACCGGCATCTTCTCCCGCCGCATCGACGACCTGGAGCTTTACCGCGTCAAGGACATCACCGTCCTGGAGCCGCTGGGCCTGCGGATGCTGGGCCGGGCCAGTATCGTCCTGAACACCTCCGACCGCTCCACCCCCACCGTGGTCATCCAGGCCGTGCCCGAGGCCGAGAAGCTGCGCGACCTGATCCGCACCCACGTGGAGGCCTGCCGCCAGCGCAAGGGCGTGCGCGAGGTGGATTACGACCGGCTGGATAGCACGCCGCCCAAGTAGCGGCAGGGAACAGATAGCCGCGAACAGCGAAAACCACGCGAACAAGAAAGACCTTTTTCTAACCCCGGGGCGAGTAGGGGGTAGTGCGGTGCAAACCTGCACCCTAAAACTTCGTTTGAGGGTGGCACGAAAAGGTTGGAGGTCGCACTTGCGGGCGATTCCTCCCACCCTGCATGTTCCCGTTGGTTCGCGTTGTTCGCGATGTTCGCGGCTATTTTTTCTCCGATTACCCAACCGGCTGACCGTCAGCTTCCCTCGCGGCGCTGCTCCACCCAGGCCATCTGGATATGCTCCAGCACTTTTTCGTTGCAGCCGGCAGGGTCGTCGGCGAAATCGCTCAGGGCCATGACCCGCTGGCGCAGCTCGGTGAAGCGCACCGTCATGGGGTCAACGTCCGGGCAGGCCTGGCAGAGCAGGTAGGCGATTTCGTCGGCGTCGGCCCATTTGATGCGCGGCATTGATCGCTATCCCTTTGGATCCTCAACTGACCTTGGTTGAACCGCCTTCGCCGGCCAGGTTGCGGTTCCATCCCGGGATGCGGACGGTCACGTCGCCCTTCACCACCGCCTCGCAGGCCAGGCGCGACTCGGGCCTGTTGCCGGGGGCGTTTTCCACCACGTCCAGTTCGTCTTCGGCGGCCGGCGAGAGATTCTCCATGCCCTTTTCGACTATGACGTGACAGGTGCCGCAGGCCCCCACCCCGCCGCAGGCGTGCTCGATCTGCACGCCGTGGGTCAGGGCGATGTCGAGTACGCTTCCCGGCCGGCCGTGGTCGCCGTAGGGAAAGCACTCGGGGTCCACTTCGACGGTTCTGGCTACTGGCAGAAATGTGACCTTATATGCCAAGTTTGAGTCCACTTCCCATTTTCAATTGCCAATTGACAATTGAGGATTGAGTCACGGTGTTGCCTCTGGCTCCATCAATTGAAAATTGACAATTGACAATTGTAAATTAAAGGTCCTCAAGCTTCTTGCCCACCACCGTCTGCTTCATCACCTGGTCCATCTGGGCCTGGGTCAGGGGCATGGCGGCGTCGTTGACCAGGTTCATGGCGGCGTAGATCTGGTCGGGGTCGTCCTGCTGCAGCCGCGTCTTGAGCATGGCCACCGCCCCGTCCAGCAGAAGGCGCTGCTCGCTGGAAAGGGCCTGGGGCACGTTGATCAGGGCCTTCTCCACGGCCCGCAGGATTCGCCCGGCCTCGTTCCGCAGGTCAATGAGCTGGTGGGCCACCATGTCCGGGCGGGCCTTGGCCAGCGACTCCTTGACCATGGCGTCCACCTCCTGGCGCGTCAAGCCGTGAGAGGGGGTGATCTGGACGGAGGCCTCGCGCCCGGACCGCTCTTCCCGGGCCGAGACGTTGAGAATGCCGTTGGCGTCGATGAGGAAGCCCACGCGGATGCGCGGCCCGCCGGCGGGCATGGGCGGAATGCCGCGGAGCTGGAATCGCCCCAGGCTGCGGCAGTCGGCCGCCAGTTCCCGCTCGCCCTGCAGCACGTGAATGTCAACGCTCGTCTGCCCGTCAACGTAGGTGGTAAAAACCTCGGAGGCCTGGCAGGGCACGGTGGTGTTGCGCAGGATGAGCTTGCCCATCGCCCCGCCGAGGGTCTCGATGCCCAACGACAGTGGCGTAACGTCCAGGAGCAAAAGGTCGCGCTTGAGGCCCATCAGGATGCCCGCCTGCACCGCCGCCCCCAGGGCCACCACCTCGTCGGGATTGACGGCGGTGTAAACCTTCGCCGGCCCAAACAGCTCCCCCACCCGGCGGCGGACGTACGGAATTCGCGTGCAGCCCCCGACCATCACCACGCGGTCGATCTGGGCGGGCGTCTTGCCGGCGTCGCCCAGGGCCAGGCGGCAGTGCTCCAGCGTGCGGTCGATCCACTTGGCCGAGAGGGCCTCGAATTCCTCGCGGGCGATGGTGCGGGAGAAGACCCGCCCTTCGCCCAGGTCCACCTCGACCGTGGCCGTAGGATGGTCGGAAATACGAATCTTTGCCGCCTCGGCGAACAGCCGCAGGGCCTGGCGGGTGGCCGGCGTAAATTCCAGGTGCTCTCCGTAGCGGCTGCGGACCTCGCCGGCGATCAGGTCCATCAGCTCGCGGTCCAGGTCGTCGCCGCCCAGGTGCGTGTCGCCGTGGGTGGAGAGCACCTGGCAAACCCCGCCGGCGATCTTCAGCACCGACAGGTCGAAGGTGCCGCCGCCCAGGTCGTAAACGGCCACGGTGGCGTCCTGCCGCTGGTCAAGCCCATAGGCCAGCACGGCGGCCGTCGGCTCGTTGACGATGCGCTTGACCTCCAGCCCGGCGATGCGCCCGGCGTCGCGCGTGGCCTGGCGCTGGGCGTCGTCGAAGTACGCCGGCACGGTGATTACCGCCTGCGTGACCGCCCGGCCCAGGGCTGCCTCGGCCCGGGCCTTGACCTCCTTGAGGATCACGGCGCTGAGTTCCTGCGGCGTCATCAGCCGGCCGTTGACCCGCACCCAGACCAGGTCGCGCTGGATCTCATCCAGTTGCCCCTCCGCCAGCGCCACCTGCCGGCTGCCCACCACGGCGTAGGGCAGCACCCGCAGGTCCTCGGCCAGATCCTGCACGCCCTTGCCCATCAGCCGCTTGACCGAGTACACCGTGGCCAGGGGGTTCTCGACGGCGTGGGCCTTGGCCGCCGCCCCCACCGTGACCGCCCCGTCGGGGGTGAAGGCGATTACGCTGGGAATCAGGGCGCTCCCGGCGGCGTCGCGCACCACCACCGGCCCGGCTGGGGTCATCACCCCGGCCAGAGAGTTGGTCGTGCCCAGGTCAATGCCGATTATCAGGTCGTCTGTCGCCATATGGAAAACTGGTGAATCGGTGAATCAGTAAATCGGTTAATCGGTGGTTCTGTTCCCGGATTAACCGATCAACCGATTAACCACTTCTTTCTTGGGCACCTCGCACCTTTATGACAATGATTTCTTCACATCAAAGTCATCATCTTGCGCACGTACGCCACGGCGTTGAGCAACTGGCGGATTTCATGCAGCACGTCCTGGCGCGCGGCTTCGCAGGCTGAGGCGGAATCGAGCTGCTCAAATGCCGTCCGCACCCGGCGCAGGAAGCCCTCCTTCTGGTTCCTGAGAACTTCCCCCAGGTCGCCCAGGGTCTTGGCGTCGCCGGCGGCCTTGGCGTCCTGGAACTCCTCCTGCAGCATCATGATGGAGGACAAAAAGCCCTCCGGCACCGACTTCTCCTGGGCCATGGACGTCCCGCCCAGCAGTCCCAGCAGGTAGCCCGCCCGCAGCACCGGGTCAGAAAGCGTGCGGTAGGCGTCGTTGACGGAAGATGAGACCTGCAGCGCCAGCATCCGCACTTCCGGATCGTCGTTGGCGTGGAAGTCCGGATGGCTGTGCCGCGACAGGGCCACGTACCGCTCGTGCAGCAGCTTCTCGTCCAGCTCGAACCGCCGCGGCAGGCCCAGCAGGGCAAAGTGGTCCGTCACCGCCGGCAAGGGATTCAGCGAGGCGCAGGAGTCGCACAGCACCGGCTGGGTCATCTCCCGGCTGCAGTGAACGCACTTGGCCGGAACGACTTGTTGTTTTGCTTTATCCATGTGGAAAAGACTTCTTAACGCAGAGGACGCAGAGGAACGCGGAGGAAGAATTTCGTTTGATCATTCCTGATTATCATCTCTTCCTTTGAATCCCTGGGCATTCTTCCCATTCCTCTTTGTTCTCTTATTTAGTTGCTTTAGCCCGATGAAATCGGGGGTTTTTCGTTCTTCTTTTACTTCTGCTGCCGTTGTTCTTCTTTTACTTTGCGTTCCTCTGCGTCCTCTGCGTTGAAAGTTCTTTACGCCCGGAAGGACGACCCGCAGCCGCAGGAACCCTTGGCATTGGGGTTCTTGAAGATGAAACCCTTGCCCACCAGTTTGTCCTCGTAGTCGATCTCGGTGCCGTTGACGTAGAGGCAGCTCTTGGGATCGACAATGACCCGGATGCCATTGGACTCGAACACCTCGTCGCCCTCGGCCGGGGCGGGCGAGATGTCCAGCACGTAAGAGAACCCGCTGCAGCCGCCGCCCTTGATGGCCAGGCGCAGGCAGGTCGTCTCGGGCATGCCGTTTTCCTGGTAGACCTTCTTGACGGCCGAGGCCGCCTTCTCCGTCAGTGTCACCGGCATTTCTTTACTCCAAAAAGACTTTTACCGCAGAGGACGCGGAGAAACGCAGAGGAAAGACTTTGTTGGATCATTCTTCGCTGTACGTTTTCTCCTCCGGATCCTTAGCCTTTCTTCTTCTCGTGTTTCCGTTTTCTCTTTTCTTCTTCCTATATAACTCTGCGTTCCTCTGCGACCTCTGCGTTTAAACCTTTCTGTCTTCCTCGCCGTTGCCGCCGCGTTTGCGCTTCCAGTCGGCGATGGCGGCCTTGACGGCGTCCTCCGCCAGCACCGAGCAGTGTATCTTCACCGGCGGCAGCGAGAGTTCCTGGGCGATGGCCGTGTTCTTCAGCCCGGTGGCCTGGTCAACCGTGCGGCCCTTTAGCCACTCGGTGGCCAGGCTGCTGGCGGCGATGGCCGAACCGCAGCCGAAGGTCTTGAACTTGGCGTCGGTGATCACGCCGGATTCATCCACCCGGATCTGCAGCTTCATCACGTCGCCGCACTCGGGGGCCCCCACCACGCCGGTGCCGACGTCGGGGGCGTTCTTATCCAGCGAGCCGACGTTTCGCGGGTTGTTAAAGTGATCCAGCAGCTTATTGGAGTAAGGCACGGTCAGTCCCTTTCACGGCAAAAGCCCAAAAAAGACTTTCAACGCAGAGGACGCAGAGAACACAGAGGAAGAATTCCGTTTGATCACTCTCCAATCCTCGTTTTTCCCACTGAATTCTTGGCCATTATTCCTCTTGCGTCGTTCATTGTGTCTTTCTTCCTTCCGAACGACTCTGCGTTCCTCTGCGCCCTCTGCGTTAAAATCCCTTGGCTCTTTCCGTTTCTTCGCTTCTTCCCTTACACGGCAGCGGAGGCAAATTGGCCTCCCCGTTGCCGCCCTGCTCGCGGGCCGTCTCATACAGCGGCGACAGCTCGCGCAGTTGCCGCACCGCCCGGATTACGTGCTCCGCCGCGTAGTCGATCTCCTCCTGGGTGGTAAACCGACCCAGCGAGAAGCGGATCGAGCCGTGGGCCAGCTCGTCGGACACGCCGATGGCCTTGAGCACGAAGCTGGGCTCCAACGAGGCCGAGGTGCAGGCCGAGCCGGAGGAAACGGCGATGTCCTTCACCTTCATCATCAGCGACTCGCCCTCCACGTACGCGAACGATATGTTCAGCGTGTTGGGCAGGCGCGATGTCGGGTGGCCGTTGACGACCACGTGGTCCAGCTCCTTCTCCAGCGCCCGCTGCAGGTAGTCGCGCAACTGGCCCAGGCGCCGGCCTTCGGCGTCCATCTCCGCCGAGCCGATCTGTGCGGCCGCTCCCAGGCCCACGACGCCCGGCACGTTGAGGGTTCCGCTCCGCCGCCCGTTCTCGTGCCCCCCGCCGTGCATCTGGATGGCCAGGCGGACGCGCGGGCTGCGCCGCCGCACGTACAGCGCCCCCACGCCCTTGGGGCCGTAAATCTTGTGGCCAGACAGGCTGAGCAGGTCTATTCCCATCTGCTCGACGTTCAGCGGAATCTTGCAGAACGCCTGCGTGGCATCGGTGTGGAAGATGATGCCGCGGGCCTTGGCCAACTGGCCGATCTGGGCAATGGGATGAATGGTGCCGATCTCGTTGTTGGCCGCCATCAGCGTGATCAGGATGGTCTGGTCGGTGATGGCCTGGGCGACCTGCTCGGCCGACACCACCCCAAAGCGGTCGGGCTTGAGATACGTCATCGTGTAGCCGGTTTCTTCAAGATACTTGCAGGTGTCCAGCACCGCCTTGTGCTCGGTGGCGCAGGTGATGATGTGCCGGCCCTTGTCCTTGTACATCTCGGCCGCGCCCTTGATGGCCAGGTTGTCCGACTCGGTGGCGCCGCTGGTAAAGACGATCTCCTTGGCCGATGCCCCCAGCGCCAGGGCCACCTGCTCGCGAGCCTTCTCCACGGCGGCCTCTGCCCGCCAGCCGAAGGGATGGTTGCGGCTGGCGGCGTTGCCGAAGTCCTCGCAGAAATACGGCAGCATCGCCTCCAGCACCCGCGGATCGGTTCGCGTGGTGGCGTTGTTGTCCAGGTATATGGGCAAATTCACTGCCATTACTTTTCTCCCGAAGCGCCGCCGGGCAGGGCCGCCGTCTGGGGCGCCGCCTCCACCAAAGATGCGTCTGTGTGGCCCTCGGCCAGTTCGGCCAAGGTCACCTTGCGAAGGAAATCGTTCAGCCGGCGGTGGACGCGGTGCACCGGGTCAACCACCGGGCAGCGGGACATCTCCACCTGCGTACATTCGTGCTGGTTGGCCGGGTCGGACAGGCACTGCGCCTGCCGCACCGGGCCCTCCAGCGTGGCCACCAGGTCGGCCAGGTTCACATCCTCCGGCCGGCGGGCCAGGCGGTATCCGCCGCGCGGGCCGCGAACGCTCTCAACGTACCCCACCCCGGCCAGCACCTTCATCGCGTTCATCAGCAGCGACAGCGGCACGTGGCACTCCTGTGCGATCTGCCGTGCCGAAAGCACCCTATCTACCGGCTGGGACGCCAGATACGACATCGCAAGGATCCCGTAACTGGTTTTCTTGGTTAGAGCTAGCATCTGACAGTCGCTCCGTTCACCAGTAATATAGGACTGTTTTGATACCGAATCAAGCTAAAAGGTACTTTTCTAGTACTATTTTGTACGCAACCCCAGGATTCATACGCAGAGAACAGAATATGCAGGCTTCTTTTGCGCTTCTCTGTGGCCTCTGTGGCCTCTGCGCCGCTGCGTAGAGAGTCCTTGCCGTCTTTGCCTTCCCCGGAGACAATAATGTCACGGGAGGCGCCAGCGGCGCCGGCGAAACATGAACAAGACCTTGCTAGCCGAGTTGTTTGGCCAGATGGCCGACCTGATGGAGATCCTCGGCGAGGATCGCTTCCGCGTCATCAGTTACCGCACCGCCAGCCGGGTGGTCGCCGAGTCCACCGCCGACCTGGAGGCCCTGGCCAAGGCCGGGCAACTCCAGACTCTCCCGGGCATCGGCAAGAGCACCGAGGCCAAGATCCTGGAGTACATTCAGACCGGCCAGATCGCCCGCCACCAGGAACTGCTGGCCAAGGTGCCGCCGGGACTGGCCGGCCTGCTCCGCCTGCAGCACCTGGGGCCAAAGACCGCCCTGAAGCTCTGGAAAGAACTCGACATCCGCAGCCTGGACGACTTGCGGGAGGTGCTGGCTAACCATCCCGAGCGAATCGAGGATCTGCCGGGCATGGGTGCAAAGAAGGTTGCCCTGCTGAAGGAATCGGCCGAATTCACCACCTCGGCCAGCGGGCGGCACCGCATCGACGAGGCCTTGGAAATCGCCGCCATGCTCGAATCGGCCGTCAAGGCCTGCAAGGGCGTTGACGAGTTGGCGCTGGCCGGCAGCGCCCGGCGGTGGCGCGAGACCGTCGGCGACATCGACATACTGGTTTCGGCCGGGCAGAAGAGCGCCGCGCGGATCATGGAGGCCTTCCGCTCCTGCCAGGCCGTCACCAAGGTGCTGGCCGGCGGGCAGACCAAGTGCAGCGTCATCGTCAACGGCAAGGTGCAGGCCGACCTGCGGGTGGTGGGCAAGGAAAGCTTCGGGGCGGCGCTGCAGTATTTCACCGGCTCGAAGGACCACAACGTGGCCCTGCGGGGCATCGCCATCAAGCACGGCTGGAAGCTCAACGAGTACGGCCTGTTTGAGGAGAAAGAGGGCAAGCAGGGCCGGCGAATCGCCGGGGCCGACGAGGAGGGCATCTACCGCAAGCTTGGCCTGGCGTGGGTGCCGCCGGAACTGCGGGAGAATCGCGGCGAGATCGAGGCCGCCGCCGCGGGCAAACTGCCGCGCCTGCTGGAAGAGGCGGACATCCAGGGCGACCTGCACATGCACACCACCGCCACCGACGGGGCCGGGTCGATCACCGACATGATCGAGTCCTGCCGGGCGATGGGCTACAAGTACCTGGCCATTACCGACCACTCCCGCAGCCAGCCGCAGACCGGCGGGCTATCGCCCAAGGCCCTGCTGGAGCACGCCGCCGCCGTCCGCGCCGCCGCCAAGGATTACCCCGACATGCTGGTGCTGGCCGGCACCGAGTGCGACATCCTGAAGGACGGCACATTGGACTACCCCGACGACGTGCTGGCCAAGCTGGACTTCGTGCTGGCCGCCCCGCACGCCGCCTTGAATGCCAAGGGCCCCGCCGCCACCGAGCGCCTGCTGCGGGCCATCGCCAACCCGCACGTCCACGCCATCGCCCACCCCACCGGCCGGCTGATTAACGAGCGCGCGGGCATGGAGGTCGACATCCAGCGCATCTGCCAGGCCGCCGCTGAGGGCGGCGTGGCCCTGGAGGTCAACGCCCACCCCCTCCGGCTGGACCTGCGCGACGTGCACGTGCAGGCGGCGGTGAAGGCCGGGGCCAAACTCGTCATCTGCACCGACGCCCACACCCCCGGACCCGCCGGCGACCTGGCCCTTATGCGCTACGGCGTGGCCACCGCCCGCCGCGGCTGGGCCACCCCCGACGACGTCATCAACGCCTGGCCGGCCGGCAAACTTCGCGCCTTCCTGCAGCAACGCCGGCCACGTTGATCGCCAGCGGAGTGTATGGGGCGGGCACTGCCCGTCGTCTTGGGAATCCAGCGCCGGGCGGCGGGCCATGCCCGTCCTGCAAACTGCGAGCGGCCCTGGCATCTGGCGGCCATCGCCCCGGTTGGGTACACTCTGGTCGCGGATTAGCTTGGCCAAGGCCATCGAGAGAATAGAGGAACCACGATGAAAGTCGTCGCCTTCAACGGTAGCCCCCGCAAGGACGGGAACACCTTCAGCCTGATCCAGCACGTCTTCAAGGCCCTGCAGGCCGAGGGCATCGAGACGGAACTGGTCCAACTGGGCGGCAATCTCATCCACGGGTGCACGGCCTGTTATGCCTGCTTCCAAAACAAGGCCGCCCGGTGCGTCCAGGACGACGACATGGTTAACGGCTGCATCGAGAAGATGTGCCAGGCCGACGGGGTCATCCTGGCCTCTCCGACCTACTTCGCGGACATAACGCCCGAACTCAAGGCCTTGATCGACCGGGCGGGGTTTGTGACCCGGGCCGGCGGCCACCTGCTGAAGCGCAAGGTCGGTTCGGCGGTGGTGGCGGTCCGCCGGGCGGGCGCCATTCACGCCTTCGACACGATCAACCACTTCTTCCTGATCCAGCAGATGATCGTGCCCGGCTCGTCCTACTGGAACATCGGCATCGGGCGGGAGAAGGGCGAAGTCGAGAAGGACCAGGAGGGCCTGCGCACGATGACGGCCCTGGGCGAGAACATGGCCTGGGTGATGAAGAAGCTGGCATAGCTTGTAGGCGGCTGTCCACGCTATAATTTCGCGAGGTGACGACATGGTAAGAGGAAGACTTTTCGCAATCCTGGCAGTGGTGATAGGCGGGTTGTTCCTGGTCGGCTGCGAATGCAACCGGCAGCAATGGCCCGGCCTGTACGACAACCTCAGCGGCGCCGACTGGCGCGCGGCGATGAAGGACTGCGGCGCCTATTGTGCTGACGCCCGCGATCCCAGCAACAACTCCGATCTTTCCAGCTTGAACTCCAATTTCAGCGGGGACGACTGGGTTGAGTACGTCGCCGGTTCCTGTTGCAGGCCGGCCGGCTGTGTTCCACCTGCACCGGGGCAATGACGCCCGGCCGCCGATGTAAGAGATAATCAGGAAGAACAGTCCGCGACGGTAGCGAGCCAGGAGCCATAAGGGGAATACCGTGCCGGAGGATTATCGGCGTCATGGTTGATGCCGGCGACCAATTAGACTCGCCTGATCTCCGCCCTTCGCTGCGGCGTTTTCTCCTGCAGTTGCGGGCGGCCCCCGCCTTCCCGCTGAAGCAGGGCGGGGTATTCATGGTCGTCATCGGCGGGGCGATTATATTCTCTGGCCGCATCATCGCCGGCAACTGCCTGGCCTACATGAAGGCCATGATGCGGGGAAGCGGAGGCACGACCCCGCTACTGGTGGTGGCGATGGCCATTGCCGCTCTGGCCTTACTGGGGTACATGTGCCTGTACGTGATGGCCGTGGTCGGCGCATGCGCCAAGGGCGACGACCGCCCGCCCAACTGGCCCGACATCACCAGCCTGGACGAGACCGTCCAGGGATTCCTGATGTTGACCGGCGTTCTGGTCATCTGCCTGGGGCCGGCGCTCTTCCTGGACAAAGTCTTCGACTCTCCGCCGCGCTGGCTGTACTGGTCGCTATTTGTCGCCGGAGCGATCGCCAGCCCGATGGGCCTGCTGGCGGTCAGCCTCCACGACACGCTGAGCGCCATGAACCCGCTGCTGATTGCTGGCGGCATCGTCAAATGCATGCCGGCATACCTGGCCTGCGTATGGTTGTTTCCGGCGATATACCTGCTGACCACCCTGGCCGACGGCTTCAGCCTGGCCTCCCTAGCCGTGGCCGTTGCCATGTCTTACCTGCTGATGCTGGGCGGATGCGTGCTGGGCCTTCTTTACCGCACCCACACCCGGCGACTTGACTGGTTTCCCGATGCCCAACTGTAAAGGAACCTTCGCCCGTGGATGCTCTCCAAGCCAATTACGGCGAGCAACTGTTGGGTTGCTCGCCCTATCCGGGTACACTTCTGATAATCCACTCAGTTATGCGTAACGCTGGATCAAGACCTCTTGAACATATTAGAAAGAAAATGCCTGCTGCAAATCCCCAGACATGTAGCCAATACTTAACGGTATCCCTATTCTCCAATCCAGCAAGTTGCTTCTTAACGACTTCAACACCTTTCTCAGCTTTGTTTATGAAGTCATTAATTGGCATCTGATTATCTTGTCTGGTAACCACGTATGGCTCACCTTGCTCTTGCCGCACCTTCGCTTCCTTCACGTATTGTTCTCTTGTAACAATTGCGTGAATAGCCCGGTGGAGCGAAGGAACCCATCGCATTCTGGACAATCCAGACATTCCTGATACGAACAGACAAACCCAGCATATAAGCTCAAGACCGTCAGCAAGAAGAGAGCCTCCAAACTTTGCTGTCTGTATGGATAGACCAAGAACGACAAAGGTAAGGCTTAGAAAGTAGAGGTCGAACTTCTCTTGAATTCGTGAACTGATCTCTAGATTACTTTCTGGCATAGTTTGTTCCAATAACCAACTAGTCTGTAGGTTGGGCATACTTGCCCAATGCCCCCAAGATAAGGAGTTTGTTCGGTCTCTGTTTGCATATTCGGCTTTCGGCTGCCAGTACACAGCCCGCGGAAACCTGCGGTTCCCGGCCATTGACGTTGGGTGAAGCACGGGCTTTCTTGCCCCAAGCGCGGCCCGCAACACTTAACTTAGGGCCATTAGGCAGGTATGCCCGACCTACGGTTTGGTTCATCAACCGTTACTATTCTGAACTCCATGTCATCGCTCCCATGTCAGGCATCGCGCTGCCGGGTATGGGGTCGCTTGCGCCCAATTCGACTTCCAGAGCGAAGTACTTCGCCCTCATCCAGTCGACCAAATCGAGTTCCATTCTGAGGTCCTTCCTGATCATGTGAACACTCTGTCGTTCCGATACTAGCGGTATGGGATAGGATACCGGGTTCGAACCATCGACTACCCTTGCGGTGAATAAACGCAGTGAGGAGAATGCGAAAAGTCGGACTGTCTTTGTAAATACCTTTAGCCCCAGCCATTTTCTGACATCCTCGATATCAGATGGCTGCACAGCACCGCAATGCAGGAGGCGATCTCCATCACCACGAAGAGGCACCTCGTATTGTGCCTTGAGCATCATCGGAGATTCCGGGGTTATCCACATCGGGCCGCGGACATGGAGGTATATTTCCCCGTTCCGTATAGTGGCCTCAGCGACTTCGGGCGGTACTGGGGATGAAAATTGTAGGCTTTGCTCGGTACTGCCTTGCAACCCTTTCAACTGTCGGAGTTCCGCTCCGGGCATTCCGATAGCATCCTTTGAAATCACCTTGACTCTGAAAGATTTCTTGATCTCAAATGGTACGTCCGGTACCACTACGTCGTAGTCCTCAACCAGCAATCGCCGCTTGTCAAGGTCAAAGCCGTAGTTCACCTGACTGTGTAACGCTCCTGTCGTCATCATATCTCCTTTTCCCCTTCAGGGAGGCAATAGGGCGACGAATCAACGTTTGACTTTCCTCAGATCACCGTTAAACGGCGACAACGCCCCGAGTATTTCGTTTGACTGGGCCACGCTGTCAAGGGCGAACCGTTAGACAAGTAGGGCAAGCAATTATTGGGTTGCTCGCGCAATCCGGCCCGGTCCGTCATTGCTCTACACACTAATACTCGGTCGATCCAGGCGGATCAAGAGAGAAAACGGAGAACGCAGGAGATTATAACTTTCTCTGCGTCCTCTGCGCCTCTGCGTAGAGGGTCTTGGCTGTTCAGAAGATCCAATTAGGGAAGGCAAGAAGAACCCCCGGCTCACGCCGGGGGCTATGAACAACAGGAGGGGTGCATCATTCTATCTACTCAGCCGCGATGGTGGCCGGATCGAGCTTGCCCGAGTTCTTGTAGGGGTCTTCGCGAAGGATGTCTGCCCCCAGGGCGGCCAGCTTGCTCTCGATGGATTCATACCCCCGGTCGATGTGGTAGACGCGGTTGATGACGGTGGTGCCGCTGGCGGCCATGCCCGCCAACACCAGGGCGGCAGAGGCCCGCAGGTCGCTGGCCATGACCGGCGCCCCCACCAGCTCGCTCACGCCGGTGACGATGGCCGTGGGGCCTTCCTTGTGGATGTTGGCGCCCATCCGGCCAAGCTCGGCCACGTGCAAGAAGCGGTCGGGGTATATCTTCTCGGTCAGTATGCTGTTGCCGTTGGCCTGGCAGAGCAGGGCCATCAGTTGGGCCTGCAGATCGGTGGGGAAGCCCGGGTAGGGCTGGGTGGTCACGTCGGTGGCGGCGATGCGGCGGTTGGAACTGACAACCACGCCGCCGTTGTTCTTTTCGATGATGACGCCGATTTCGCGCAGCTTGTCCACCACGGCCATCATGTGGTCCACGCGGACGTTTTCCAGCTTCACCTCGCCGTTGGTGATGGCGGCGGCGATCATGAAGGTGCCGGCCTCGATGCGGTCGGGAATGATCCGGTAGTCCACGCCGGTGAGCTTCTTGACGCCCTCGATGGTCACTCGGGGCGAGCCGGCGCCGCTGATGCGTGCGCCCATGGCGTTGAGGAACGCGGCCAGGTCCTGCACCTCCGGCTCGCAGGCGGCGCACTCGATGAGCGTGGTGCCCTTGGCCAGGGCGGCGGCCATCATGATGTTGGCCGTGCCGGTCACGGTCGAGCCGAACGGCCCGCCCAAGAATACCTCCGCCCCTATCAGCTCGTCGCAGTCGGCCACGATGTCGCCGCTGTCGAGCTTGATGCGGGCGCCCAGGGCCCGCAGGCCGCGCAGGTGGATGTCCACCGGGCGCGAGCCTATGGAGCAGCCGCCCGGCAGAGCCACCCGGGCGTACTTGCGCTTGGCCAGTAGCGGGCCCAGCACGCAGATGCTGGCGCGCATCTTCCGCACGATGTCGTAGCGGGCATGGGAGCTGGATTCGCTTTTCACCTGGAGCAAAAGGTTTGAGCCCTCCCGGCTTACCTGGCAGCCAAGCTCGCCCAGCAGTTCACCCAGGAAGTCCACGTCGGCCAGCGACGGCACCGGGTAGAGCTTGCACGGCCCTTCAGCCAGCAGGCAGGCGGCCATGATGGGCAAGGCCGAGTTCTTCGACCCGCTGATGCTGACCTGCCCCCGCAGCCTGCGCCCGCCCCTTATGACGAACTGCTCCATGACATCTCACTCCATTGAGACGGACAGCCTCCATGCCCTATCCTCCTCTAGCATCGCCAAATTGCACGAAAATGCAACAGGTTTTCGGCCACGATTTTCGCGGCGGAAAGAACCCAATCACCAAGAAGGAAGACCCAACCACAAAGAGCACGGAGCAAAGAAGGTAGCCGGTAACTCGTAGCCAGTACCCGGGAAAGAGAGGACAAGCCTGCCTTTCCAACTGGCTACCGGCTACTGGCTACTTGTTCCAGACTTCGTGCTCTTTCTGGTCTTTGTGGTTCAATCCGTTTTCTTCTCGCGGCCCCTACCCCAGGCGGGGGTTCAGGTGGGACGGGACCAGGTCGATGGATCGGCGGAAGCGGTTGGCCAGCACGCTCTCCACCACCAGCAGCAGGATCGCCCCCTCCAGCAGCACGTCCCAGTAATTGGTGCCGGCGGCGGCGCTGGCGGCGGCCTGCTGTGCTTCCTCCAGCGTCTTGCCCAGGAAAAGTTGGGCGGGCTTGAGGGCCTCGGCCAGGGCCGCCGGGTCGGCCGGCGAAAGGTCGCTTTCGGCGCCGTCGGGGTTGACGGCAAAGCACCCGGTGACCGGCTGGCCCGAAAGCATCGAGCCGGCCACGTTCCAGCGGTACAGGCCGCTCTGTGCGGTCTGGTTGAACGTGGCGAAGGGCCCGGCCGAATCGGCGCTCATGCCCAGGTCGGCCACCGTGCCGTCGGGCAGGCTGACCGACAGGGCCCGGGCCCCGGGGGCGTTGGCCGGGCGGATCAGCACCGGCTGGGCCATGCCGTAGGTCTGATCGGCCCCCAGGCTCTGGCCGGCCTCCAGGCAGATTCGCCCGCAGATCGACAGCAAGAGCGGAGTCCGCGCCAGGTTGTTCCATTCCATGCCGGCGGTGGTGCCGAAAAGCACCACTCGACCCTGGCCAAACTGCTTGGCCGCCGCCAGCGGCAAGCCGCCCGGCAGCGAGAAGATGGTCTGGAAGCTCCCCACCCCCGGGGCGAGTTGGAAGTACCGCTGCACCAGCACGGGGGGATACTCCGAGGCCGTCTCGTACAATCCGGCCAGGTAAGGGTGGTCCAGGTTGGGCGAGGCCAGCACGGCCGAGGCCGCCAGGCCCACCTGCCCGATTGGCTTTTCCAGCCGGCAGGGCAGCAGGCCCCCGTGCAGGCCCACGTCCTGGATGAGCTGGGTGTTGTACCGGTCGGCGTCAACCGTCGGCCCGGTGAAGAAGACGACGGTGCCGCCGTTTGCGGCAAAGTCGCGCAAGGCGTCGGTTTGGCGGCGAGTGAAGGAGGGCACGTCGGCGAAGAACGCCGCCCGGGCCCCGCGCAGGGAGGCGGCGTCGAACTGGCTGATCTCCTGCCTCTCCAACCGCAGCGACCAGGGCCCGCTCCAGGGGTCCAGGGCCAACTGCAGCACGCCGATGGAGCCGCCCGCCCCGCCGGCCTGGCCCGCCGGCCCCACCAGCAGCACCGGCACCCGGTCGGAGGCGTCCAGGGCGAAACCCCGAATGTTGTCGTCGCTCAGGTCGTCGCTCTCGGCAATGGCCACCTTGCCAAAATGGTTGCCCGGGGCGGTCAGGGGCAGTTCAAAACGCACCAGGGCGGTGCAGCCGCTCTGGCCCTGCTTCTGCAACGTCACCGGGGCGGCCTCACCGGCCGGCTGGCCGTCCACGCTCAGCGACACATGCACCAGCTTCTCCGTGGGCGAGGAATTCACCAGCGTGGCCACCACCTCCAGATCCTGGTTGACCACCCGCCGGCCAAGCACCCCCAGCTCGCTGATGCCCACGTTGTTGACCGGGCCGCGCGAACAATCCACCACCAGCAGCGGCACGCCCCGCCGGCGGAAATCCTCCAGCGCCGAACGGTTCTCGAACGAGAGCCGCTGGCAGTCGGTCAGCAGGTAAACGACCTTGTGCCCGGAGGACTGCTCCTGCAGCAGTTGGGCCGCCTGGCGAAGCTTCTCGGGGATATCCGCCTGGCCGCCGGAAACGTGGGCCTTGTCCAGTTGCTCGCGCAGGTCCGACAGCTTGGGCGTCAGGGCCGTCGGCGGCGCCTGCTCGTTGGTCAGCAGCAGTTGGGCCTGGCTGGGGCGATGCTCGCCCCCCAGCAGCCTGCCCGCCTCGCGCCGCGCCAGTTCAAAGCGGCTGGCCTGCCCGGAGCGGGCCGACATGGAGAAGGAATTGTCCAGCACGATGACGGCCGGCGAGCCCTCATCGCCCCAGAATCCGCCGGCGGCCTTGAGCACCGGCTGGGCCACCGCCAGCGCCAAGAGGGCCAAAAGCAGGCTGCGAACCAATAGCAAAAGCCAATGCTCCAGCCGGCGGCGCCGGGCGGTTTTGTCCATGGACAAACGCAGGAAGCGCAGTGTGGGAAAATACACCTCCTGTGCCCGGACGCTGGAGAGCAAGTGCAGCACCACCGGGATGGCCGAGGCCGCCAGCCCCAGCAATAGCCACGGCGTCAGGAAAGAAAGCTCCACGGCCAACAGCCCCGCGCCACTCATCGCCGCACCAGGCGCTTTCTCCGGGCCAGGTAGTTCAGCAGCATGATGTCATAGGGCTGGTCGGTGGGACAGACGACGTACTCGATGCGGCGGTCGGAGCATTCCTTGCGGTAGCGCTCGATGAAGGCCCCCACCTCGGAGCGGTAGGAATCGCGCAGCAGGCGCGGGTCGGCCTGAATCTTCTGGCCGGTCTCCAGGTCCACGAAGTTGGTCACTTTCTTAAAGGGGAAATCCAGTTCCGCCGGGTCCAGCACGTGGAAGAGGATCAACTGGTGCTTCTGGTAGCAGAAGTGCTGCAGGCCGCGCAGCACCTCGTCGGGCTCGTCGTACAGGTCGGAGATGATGATAATCAGCCCGCGCTTGGCGATGCGCTGGGCCATCTGGTGGAAAGTTTCGGCGATGGCGGTGGTCTTGCCGCAGGAAAGCCCCTCCAGGCCTTTGAAGAGCCGGTCCAGGTGGGCCGGGCTGGAGGCCGGGGGCAGGTGCAGCCGGATTTTCTGATCGAAGGCCGCCAGCCCAACCGTGTCCTGCTGGCGGGTCATGAGGTAGGCCAGGCAGGCCGACAGGAAGCAGCCGTACTGGAACTTGGTCAGCGGCGCCTGCAGGCGGTAGTTCATCGAGCCCGAGACGTCCAGCAGGATGTACGCCCGCAGGTTGGTCTCCTGCTCGTACTGCTTGATGTAGAAGCGGTCGGTCCGCCCGTAAGCCACCCAGTCCAGGTGCCGCAGGTCGTCGCCGGGGGTGTATTCGCGATGCTCGGAGAACTCCACGGAGAAGCCGCGGTGGGGGCTGCGGTGCAGGCCGGAGATGAAACCCTCCACCGCCTGCCGCGCCGTCAGCGAGAGGTTGGCGAACTTGCCGGTCTTGTCGGGCTCGAAGTATTTGTAGCCGGCGTTGCTCATGCACCACCAGGGGGGCTCAAACGTGTCGCGGGCGTCTCGCCCGCGCACGATTCTGCCTCGCGGCGCGGGCAAGATGCCCGCGACACAATCAGGCAGGCTGCAATTCACATCTCAGTTGCGCCGCTGCCAGAAGATCAGCGACATGCCGCCGTAATCGCGGCGGTCGCGAAGCTTCAACATTCCTAACGCCTCCGGCGGGAGGATGTTCCGCTGGCATCTGAGCATGATGATACCATCCCTGGCCAGCCGGCCGGCCAGGGGATCGAACAACTCCCCGCCAACCTGCGCCCAGTCCCACGCGGCCGGGTCGGAATACGGGGGATCGACAAAGGCGATGTCCGCCTCGCCAGGCAACTCCGCCAGCCAGCCGCCCAGGCATGTCAGGATGTCGCCCGCCCACACCCGCGAGCGATCCTCCAGGCCAAAGGTCTGGATGTTCTGCCGCAGCAGGCCCAGCGCCGCACGGTCGCGCTCGGCGAAGGCGCACAGCCTGGCGCCGCGGCTGAGGGCTTCCAGGCCCATGCTGCCCGTGCCGCAATACAGGTCCAGCACCGTGGCCTGCTCCAGCCGGCCGGCCAGGATGTTGAACAGCGCCAGCTTCACCCGGTCGGGTATCGGGCGGGTGGTCAGGCCCGGCGGGGACAGAATCCGTCGGTGGCGCAACTCTCCGGAGATTATTCGCATGGCTTGGGTCTCTTCGCGCCTGAAACTCAGCCCGACATTAGACGGCACGGCCGGACAAAACACAAAGGCTTTGCCGCGGCAATGTCCGCGATTCCAGTGGCATGTGCCAGCCCAAAGCAAAGCGGAGCTGGGGGGTGCGGCAAACGCGCCACCTTCAAACGAATCGGTCCCCGGGCTTGCCGCCGCTGTGCGTCGGCTGCGCCCGGGGCTACGGGCAGTCGCCCTATGGGTTCTCGGAACGAATCCCAGGCAAGACATGGTTCCGGGTTACAGGCAGTCGCCCTGCGGGCTCTCGGTGATGCGGCTGATGATTTTCCGCCCTGTCGGGCATTCCCCCTTTTTTCGTTGGTTCCCAATTGACAAATGCCTTGAGCGAGATTAGCATTTTCGCTAATTCCCTCAGGTGGGAAACCTGGGCGAGATGCAGGTTTCTGGCCAGTTCTAATAACTGCCGTGATGCGTTCTCCGTCCGATAGGCAAGGCACAACTGGATTTGCGACGGCTGGTCGTGGCGATTCTCGGGTATGCAGCCTATGAAGAGAGTAGGCTGGCAGCCAGTCATTCGCCTCACCGTCCGGCCATCCATCAGTGTCGGTGATAGGGAATAACATGACCGAACAGACCATCACCATCTTCCTTGCCGATGACCACACCATGTTTCGCGAGGGCTTGGCGGCCCTGGTGGCCAGGGAAGACCGCATTCGCGTGGTCGGGCAATGCGGTGACGGCCTGAAGGTCTTCGAGCAGGTCCGGCAGCTTCAACCGGACGTGGTGGTGTTGGATATCAGCATGTCCGGCCTGAACGGGCTGGACATCTGCAGCGAGATCACGCGCAAGGCCCAGGGCGTCAGCGTGCTGATTTTGACAATGCACGATAACGAAGAATTGATCGCCAAGGCCCTGGAACGCGGCGCCAGCGGCTACCTGCTCAAGGAATCGGCCGGCGACGAACTGATCGAGGCCATCTGGGCCGTCGCCCGCGGCGAACTGTACCTGGGGCCGGGCATTCCCAAGGGCGTGCTCCGCCGCCTGGGCAAGGGAGACAGCGATCCCTACGACCAATTGACCATTCGGGAACGCGAAATCCTCCATCTTATCGCCGAGGGCAAGACCAACCGCTGCATCGCCTGCGACCTGTCCCTTTCCATCAAGACCGTCAACACCCACCGCATGCACCTGATGCACAAGCTGGAAATTCACGACGTGACCAGCCTGGTCAAGTACGCCATCAGGAAAGGCATCGTGCCCCTGCACTGACCGGGGGGAGTCTCTCACTCCGCGCCCGTCCCTGAATCTCTGTGGTTTGCTCTGTTAAACGTGAATCGGCCCGCCTGGCAAGGGAATACGGCATGGAATGCAAGAAACCCTCCAACGCCCGCGACTGCGCCTGCACCTACACGTCTTGCGACAACAGAGGCCTCTGCTGCCAATGCCTCGCCCGGCACCTGGCGGCGAAGGAACTGCCCGGCTGCTGCTTCCCGCCCGAGGCGGAAAGGATCTACGACCGCTCGTTTGGGGCCTTCGCCCGGGCGTGGAAACTGTAGCGGGGCAAGGCAGCCCTACCGCTCCCACGATTCCTGGAAGGACTTTGCCTCCTGGCTGACCGTCGGGGCCCCGTACAGGAAGCGGTATTTCTGCGGCAGGTTGGAATTCAGCTCCTCGATCACCTTTTGCAAAGCCGGCAGCGGCTCGCCGTAGGTCTGGATGACGTTGTGCCACAACCCCAGTTCGATATCCGCCCGCACGCCCGGGCCTGTGCCCAGCCCCCCCTCGGCGCTCTCGGCCAGGAGCACTCCGCTGGAGGTGACCGCTTGCTTGAGCCGCTTCATGGCCGGCAAGTCCAGGCGGGCAGAGTAGATTTCCTTGGGCGGAGAGGAATGGCCGTAGCCGTTGTCATAGGTGATGGTCAATTGCCCGCTGTCCCGCAGGCTGTAGATGATCGCCTGGGCGGGGGTGTAGGTGCTCAGTTCCATTCTCAGGGGTTCCGACGCGCATCCGGCCAGCATCGGCAAGGACAATAACACGTAGCCCAATTTCCTTATCATCGTCAGGCCGCCTTCATCCGCAGTGTCCCTTGTCCGGGGCGGTTTTTCAACCTTGGAGCGATCTTGCATGATTCAAGTAAGGCGCCGACCATCGCCCCGCCTGGGCTTGGCCGCTGGGCCATTCTATCCGCCCCCTTTGTCCTGTTCGCGCAGTTCGCGTCGTTCGCGGCTGGTTTTTCGGCCTACAACTTAGCCCGGCGGAGGCGCAGGGCGTTAGTGATGACGGAGACGGAACTGAACGACATGGCCGCCGAGGCGATCATGGGGTTAAGCAGCAGGCCCAGCCAGGGATAGAGCACTCCGGCCGCCAGGGGAATTCCCAAGGCGTTGTAGACGAAGGCAAAGAAGAGGTTCTGGCGGATGTTCCGCATGGTTGAGCGGCTTAGGTTGCGGGCCCTGGCCAGCCCGCGCAAGTCGCCATGCAGCAGGGTGATGCCGGCGGCCTGGATGGCCACGTCGGCGCCGGTGGCCATGGCGATGCCCACGTCGGCGGCGGCTAGGGCGGGGGCGTCGTTGACGCCGTCGCCGGCGGCGGCCACGCGCCGGCCCTGGCCCTGCAACCGCCGCACCAACTGGAGCTTGTCCTGCGGCGACATGCCGGCGTGGAATTGGTCGATGCCCAGCTTGGCGGCCACCGCCGAAACGGTGGCGGCGTTGTCGCCGCTGGCCAGCACCAGCCGCACGCCCGCGCGGCGCAGCATGGCCAGGGCCTCGGGCGTGGTGGGCTTGACGGGGTCGGCCACGGCCAGCATTCCGGCCGCCTGAGCCCCCGCCGCCACGAACACCGCCGTCTGGCCAAGCCGGCGAAGTTCCTCCGCCTGGCCGCCCAGCGCGCCAAGGTCTATGCCCTTCTCCGTCAGCCATTCCTGGCTGCCAATCAGCACCTCCTGGTCGCCGATCCTGCCGCGGACGCCCTTGCCGGGCTCGGAGGCAAAATCGCTGACCGCGGGCAACTCCAGCTTTCGCTCCCTGGCCGGCGCCGCCACCGCCGCCGCCAGCGGGTGCTCGCTGGATGCCTCCAACGCCGCCGCCATTGCCAGCAGGCGGTCCTCCGGCCAGTTTGGCGCGGGGATGATGGCCGTCACGCGCGGCCGGCCTTCGGTCAACGTGCCGGTCTTGTCCACCATCAGGGTGTCAACCTTCTCAAAGGTCTCCAGGGCATCGGCCGTGCGGATCAGCACGCCCGAACGGGCGCCGCGCCCGGCGGCGACCATGATGGACATGGGCGTAGCCAGGCCCAAGGCGCACGGGCAGGCGATGATGAGCACCGCCACGGCGTTGACCAGGGCGAGGGCCAGGGCCGGCGGCGGCCCCCATATCGCCCACACGCTGAAGGTGATCGCGGATGCCGCCATCACCGCCGGGACGAAATAGCCGCTGACCGTGTCTGCCACGCGCTGGATGGGCGCCCGGCTGCGCTGGGCCTGGGCCACCATCGCCACCACCTGGGCCAGCACCGTCTGGGCACCCACGTGCCGGGCCCGCATGACGAACGAGCCGGTGGTGTTGATCGTGCCGCCGATGACCTGCTGGCCGGGCCCGCGCTGGACCGGCTGGGATTCCCCGGTCATCATGGATTCATCCACCGCGCTTGTGCCCTCCAGCACCGCCCCGTCGGTGGGCACACGCTCCCCCGGCCGGACGCGCAGCAGGTCGCCCACCCCGATGGCCTCGACCGGAATATCCTCTTCCTGAGCGTCGCGCAGGCGGCGGGCCTGGCGCGGGGCCAGGTTCAACAGCGCCCGGATGGCCGCGCCGGTGCTGGCCCGGGCCCGCAACTCCAGCACCTGCCCCAGCAGCACCAACGTGGTGATGACGGCGGCGGCCTCGAAATACACCGGCGGGCCGGCATGCTCGCCCTGCCCTTGCCATGCCTGGGCGGGGAACACTCCCGGCGCCGCCAGGGCCAGCACGCTATAGACGTAAGCGGCCGACACGCCCATGCCGACCAGCGTGAACATGTTCGGCCGGCGGTTTCGCAGCGAATTGGCCGCACGCACGAAGAACGGCCAGCCGCCCCAGAGCACCACCGGGCTGGCCAGCACCAGCTCCAGCCAACGCAGGGCGCCCGCCCAGCGCTGGTGCCACTGCGCCGTTGCCACGAAGTGCCCGCCCATCGCCAGGGCGAGAATCGGGACCGTCAGGGCAAGGCAGACCCAAAACCGCAGCCGCATCGAGCGGTACTCCTGAGTTTGGTCGCTCGTTGGGGCGGCGGTGATTTCCAGCGGCTCCAGCGCCATGCCGCAGATGGGGCACGGGCCGGGGCGGTCCTGGCGGACCTGGGGGTCCATAGGGCAGGTGTACGTTACGCCGGCCACAGGTGGGCTTGCCAGGGGCGTACTTTCAGCGGCGACGCCTTGGCCAATGTACTTGCGCGGATCCAGGCGGAACTTGGTCAGGCAACTTTTGGCGCAGAAGTAGTAGGTTTGCCCTTCGTGCTCGGTCTGGCCGGCGGCCTGCGCGGGCGCGATCATCATGCCGCAGACGGGGTCTTTGACCTTCTCTGGCGGCGAATCGGGTTGTGCATGCTCGTCTGACATAGGAGGCAATCGCCTGGAGTCTTCCTAGCGGCCAGGCTGGTCTCTACGATATCCTGTTGGGCCGGCCCAGGCCAGAACCCGATGGCGGCTCGGCCCGGCGTCTATAAGATTACTACGCATGGTTTGGCATCTTAGCCAACTGTGGTTCATCCCGGCGGGCTTTCTGATCGGCGGCTACGGCACGCTGATCGGGGCCGGCGGCGGCTTCATTATCGTGCCGCTGCTCATCCTGCTATATCCTTGGCAGGACCGTGAGGTCATCACCAGCATTTCCCTGGCGGTGGTGTTTTTCAACGCCGCCTCGGGTTCGGCCGCCTATGCCCGCATGCGGCGGATCGACTACCGGGCGGGGCTGCTCTTTGCCGCCTTCACCGTGCCGGGGGCAATCCTGGGCGCCCTGTCCACGGAGCTGTTGCCGCGGCGCTGGTTTGACGGCGTCATGGGCGTGCTGCTGGCGCTGGTGGCGATCTACCTTCTGATCCGCCCGGGCTCCCGCCGCAGCGCACCGGATGGCGCTCTGGCGCTGGAGGCCTGGCACCGCGGCTCGTTCCGCTACAACAAAACGCTGGGCTCGGGCGTCAGCCTGCTGGTGGGTTACCTGGCCAGCCTGCTGGGCATCGGCGGGGGCATCATCCACGTGCCCTTCCTGGCCAACGTGCTGCACTTCCCGGTGCACGTGGCCACCGCCACCTCGCATTTCGTGCTGGCGATCATGGCCCTGGTCAGCACGCTGGTGCACATCTGGCAGGGGCACCTCCGGCCGGACAACGGCCTGTGGCAGGCGCTGTGCCTGTCGGTCGGGGTGGTTGTCGGGGCGCAGGTGGGGGCCAAGCTGTCGGTGCGGATTCACGGCAACTGGATCATCCGCGGCCTGGCCGTGGGGCTGGGCGCGGTGGGGGTGAGAATATTCCTGGGGGCAGTGATGTAGTCTTCGACAAGCCAGTGCTGGGTTTTGAGAAAGCCCAGACACCCGGTGATCGAGGCCCGAAGGGCCGGAAGATGTTAGCCGGGGGCAAAGCGAGCACGGCGCAGCCGGGCGCAGCGCAGCCCCCGGCTAAATTCTCCCCGGCCCTCCAGGCCTGATTGCGTCCTGCTTTCTNNCCATCCTGACGTTGTCAATACGCTCCTAAACTGGTCCAACTGGGTGCCGTGGTTTGCGAGGCAAAACCGAGCAACCACGTGTTACATATCGGGGAAGATGGTCGCAGCCCATCTGCGAGGTTCCCGGACGTGCCTCTGATCTGGGGTTTCCCTTGAAGACAACCTGGCTGCTTCGCTGCCCTCCGCAGACCACGGCACCCGGC
>PMYM01000013.1 GCA_003171235.1 Phycisphaerales bacterium
GCCAAGAGCATGCAGGAGATGCTACGGCGGGGGGGCATCAAACTCGCCCCGCCTGCCGGCGAGCGCAAGAAAAAGCCCGGCGCCGGCGGGAAGAAGTAGCCCAAGATGGCCGCGGTGCTGTCCTAAAAGTGTCCTTAAACGAAGCGCACAGATGCCTACAAATCACAACAGACCGCAACGAACCGCAATGCCGCTAGCCCTCGCTGAAATCTTGACATGCGAGAAAAAGGCCGTCATTGCTGCTCTAAATGAAAATGGGGCCAAAAGAATCCCGACCTCTCCGTTCCTCGTTTTCGCCTGGGTGCGCAAGCCGCTGATTAGCGGCGGGTCGCGCATCCCCCGCGCACCCTTGCCGCGCCTTCTGGTGCACCTTGGGTGCACACTTCCTGCCCAGGAGGCGCCGGCCCTTGGCCGCTTCCAGAAGCCCTCGCCGGCCCGAGCGGATCAGGATCGGCAGTGTAGCTGAGAATACGCTGCCGGGTGAGAGCGACGGAATCGCCGTGCGTGATTGTCGCTCAGCACGCAACGAATATATATTTCGTACGGACCAGCCTTCAAGGTAGAATGACGTGATGAGCATCCTCAGACGCCCGCGACGGTCGCGGGCGTCGACAAGCCGGCACTTCAAGCGAGACCAATCTATGACATGCACCAGCAAAGGACTGCTGTGGGCGATCCTGCCGTTTGTGTCAGCCCTGGCCACGATGGCTGCGGGTTGTCATACCGCTTACCAATGCCCCATTCTCCAGCCGATGACCATGGGGACCATACCCGCGCCGCTGCCCCCCGCGCCCAATGACGCCTCCGACAGCGGCTCGGGCGAGGCCCGCCGCGCCTACGTGGGCGGCACCCCCGCCTACCCGGCGCCCGAAGGCGACGCCTACAAGGTCGTGGGATACATGCCGGGGCTGCGATTCTACGTCGTCCAGTACAACGCGTCGCTGTACCGCGGCGGCGACGTCTTGTCGGCCGAGGGCGCTCAGTCGCTACGTTCCCTGGGCATCAAGACGATCATCGCGGTGACGCCCAACGACCGCGAGCGGGCGCTGGCCAAGGAATACGGCTTCAAGCTGGTCGAGATTCCATTCGGGCTGGGCAACCTTACCAAGGCGGACTTGGACCGGTTCCTGTCGGCGGTGGAGAGCAATCCCGCCCCAATCTACGTTCACAGCTTCGGCGGCAACCTGCAGGCAGGCATCCTGCTGGCCCACTACCGCATCCACAAGGAAGGCTGGTCCTTCCAGCGGGCATTGAACGAATACCGCCGCCTCGACGCCAACTACTGGGATTCGATAGCGATGGTAAAGGTTCTGCAAGACAACGCGGAGGCCGCGCCTCAGGCTTCGCGGGCGCCGGGCGTTACACCCCCTGCATCCGGGCCGCCCAAGCCGGCACAAAACGTCCCCTAGGCCCGGCCTGCGCCCGGCGAGGCTGGAACCGCGGTCGCCAAACACGGCGGCGAATAGTGCTTTAGCCAAGGGCTGTTCACGACATTGGCCCCGCTGGCCGATACATCGTAAGGTGCCCATGAGGCAGATTTGACCCGACGTGTTTCTCCGGATTTGCAGGCCCGTTCCTAGGCAGGTGCAATAGGATAACATGCAAGCCGGTTATCGACCAGCGGGTATCGGCATGTACCCGGCAGGGCCGGGATCGATGTCCGTGTGAGTAAGGCGAGTCGCCCGGCCGCTGCATGTCGCCTGCCGCATGTAGACTGAAAGGGACAAGTATGCGCACCCCGCAAGCATCTCCGGTTTTCGGCTTGGACATGCTTGAGCCACGTGTCCTATTGTCCTCGATGCCGGTGGCGAACCTGAGCATCGAGAACGCCACGGCCGACGAAGCCACTCTGACCAGCGGCGTTATCAATGTGACCCTGGACCATTCATTCGGCGTTGAGACGACGGTAAAGCTGTCGGTCAAGGGCACGGCCAAGCGCGGGCGGGAATACGTCATCAGCGAAACCTCGGTCGTTTTTGGCCCCGATGACGTCAGCAAATCCGTCACTATTACGCCACTGGATGACGGCCAGGCGAAGGGCGATCGCACGGTGGTGGTGAAGCTCGCCCATCGCAGGGGCTACCAGGTGGGCGAGGCTGCCTCGGCCACGGTGACGGTCGTTGACAAAGAGCCCAAGGTCGCCATCACGACCACCGACAGCCAAGCGGCCGAGACCATTCTGGGTCAGGCGGCCGACACCGGGTCGTATCACATCGTCCAGAGCGGCACGGCGCCGCTGGATGTCGCTTTCAACCTGTGTAACTCGGCCAAGATCGGTAGGGATTACCTGCTGTATAGCGACGGCGTCGAACTCGCTGGCCGAACAGTTACCGTGCCGCCCGGGCCCGACGGCGTGGACATTACGCTGGTTCCCATTGACGACACGGTTGTGGAGCCATGCCGGTCGGCCGTGCTGAAGCTGCTGTCGAACGTGTGCTATTCGTTGCCGGCTATCGCGGCGGATCGTTCCGCCAAGGTAACCATCGCCGACAACGACGTTTCCACCAAGTTCACAATCCAAAGCTCGAGCTTCAAGAACGGCGACCACATTTCGGGCAGCGATTTCAACCTGCACTCGCCCACTTTCACCTGGGAGAACGTCCCGGGTGGAACGCAGAGCTTCGCCATGATCGTGGAAACGCCTTGCCCGGTTTTCCAACCCTTTGTCGGCTGGGTGGTCTATGACATTCCCGGCGACGCCACCAGCCTGCGCAGCGACGACCTTCCCTCCGGCGCCAAGCAGGGGATCAATTCACTGGGCACGGCCATGTGGCTGCCGTCCTTGGCCCCGCCGGGAACCATGCACACGTACTACTACCAGCTTTACGCCCTGGACGCCGACCTGAGCCTCCCAAGCGGCCTGACGCGGGCCAGCTTGCTTAGCGCCATGTCCGGCCACGTGCTGGGCACCGCCACCATCAAGACGTACTGCGGCGAGGGAATCCCCGTTTACAACGACATATGGTCGACCATCAAGAGCTTCTTCTAAGAGCCTATCCTAATAACC
>PMYM01000100.1 GCA_003171235.1 Phycisphaerales bacterium
ATCCGCTGCGCAAGGATTTCGACCCGGCCGTCCACAAGCCGCCCCTGCCCCCGGTGCCGCCCGACACATCCGCGGAGGGCCAGCCATGAGCAAGAAAACCCTATTCAACATCGGGCCCTTCCACCCCCTGCAGGAAGAAGCCGAGTTCTTCCAACTCACCGTGGACGGCGAGCGGGTGGTCGAGGCCGACGTCCGCATCAGCTACAACCATCGCGGCATCGAGAAGCTCAGCGAGTCCAAGACCTTCGACCAGGTGCCGTTCCTGATCGAGCGGGTGTGCGGCATCTGCTCGGCCAGCCATCCGCTGGCGTACATCCAGGCGGTGGAGGACATCGCCCACGTGGACGTGCCCCCGCGGGCCAAGTACCTACGGACCATCGTCAACGAGCTGGAGCGGATCCACTCGCACATGCTATGGCTGGGCCTGGCCGGGCACTTCCTGGGCTACAACACCGTCTTCATGTGGGCCTGGAAGTACCGCGAGCCCATCATGGACGTGCTGGAGATCGCCACCGGCAGCAGGGTCAACTACGCCAACTGCAAGATCGGCGGCGTGCGGCGGGACATGACCGCCGAGCAGCTTGAGTCGGTGCTGAAGGTGATGGACGAGACGGAAAAGGCCGTGGACATGTTGACCAAGGCCGTGCTGGACGATCCCGTCCTGCACGCCCGCCTGAAGGGCGTGGGCCGGCTCAAGACGGCCGATGCCCGCCTCTATGGGGCGGTCGGCCCGACCGGCCGGGCCAGCGGCCTGGCCATCGACACCCGCAAGGACGACCCCTACGCCGCCTACGACCAGATGGATTTCAAACTCATCACCGCCCCCGACGGCGACGTGTTCTCCAAGGCCGTGGTCCGTTGCCTGGAGACCATCGAGTCGATAAAGATCATCCGCCAGGCCATCCGCCGGATTCCCGGCGGGCCCATCGACGCCCGAGTGGACGCTATACCCCCCGGCGAGGCCGTCGGGCACGTGGAGGCCCCGCGCGGCGAGACCTTCCATTACGTCCGATCCGACGGTTCCAACTATCCCGTGCGGCACAAGGTGCGGGCCCCCAGCTACATGAACGTGCCGACCTTCCGGACCTCGGTGGTGGGGGGCGAGATCGCCGACGCGGCCTTGACCCTGGCCAGCGTCGACCCCTGCTACTCCTGCACGGAGCGGCTGATACGGGTCGTCGACGCCGGCACGCGCAAGCCGCTTTATGACTTCAACGACCTGCTCCGCCTGTCGCGGGAGAAGACCGAGAGAATCAGAAGAAGCTAAGAAGATTTCAACGCAGAGGACGCAGAGAAGGATTGAGGTAGAAGCAAGGAAGAGAAGAAGCTAAGAAAAAGATCTAAACGCGAAGGAAGCAGAGGATCGCAGAGTTGTAACAACAGAAGAAGGAAAAGAAAGAGTCAGTGAATAGAGGATGCGACAGGGAAACGGCACAAATCGAGACGGTCTTTGCAAGGTAGAAGCCAACTATGTCTTTACCTCTGCGTTCCTCTGCGACCTCTGCGTTGAGAGCTTCTGTTCTTGAGACACGGCAATGAATGAACTGTTGAACACGATCATGGCCCAGCCGCCGGCGGAGGCGACCGCCCTGTGCCTGGTGCTGGGCCTGGCGGCCTATATCCTGGCTAGGCCACTTCCGGCAGTGGCCGGGGCGGCGGTGCTGGCCGGGTCGGCTTATGTGCTGAGCGTGGCCGGCGCTATGTGGGGCCAGGCCGCAAACCTGGGGCCAATTCTGCCCTGGCCGGTGCAGCTGGGGCCGGTGAGCCTGAATTTCAACTTCGCCGCCACGCCGCTGGGCACGCTGGTGTCGGGCGGGGCGGCGGCCTTCACCTTGCTGATTGCCGTGTACTGTTTCCGCTACCTGGCCGGCCAACCCTGGCGGGGCAAGGCCTACGCCTACATGCTCTGGTCGCTGGCCGGATGCTGCATGGTGGGCTGGGCAGGCAACTTCCTGCTGCTGCTGGTGGGGTGGGAGCTGGTCACGCTGATGCTGTACCTGCTCTTGAACCCCGGCCCGCGCGGTTCCGAAGAAGGCGCCGCCAAGACGCTGGGCCTTTTGGGCTTCGCCGACCAGTGCCTGCTTATGGCGGTGGTGCTGATGCTGATGGTGGCGCCGCCGGCTTCGCGCAGCATAGCCGGCCTGAACGATCTCCCGCTGGTCAACCTGGCCTTGCCGGCCCAGCATCATCCCATCGATGTGGCCAGCCTGGGCTGGGTGGGTTACACTATCTACGCCCTGCTGCTGGTGGCGGCCCTGGCCAAGGCGGGGGCCATGCCGTTGCATACCTGGATTCCATCGGCCGCGGTAGGCTCGTCGGCCCCGGTGCTGGCGCTGCTGCCGGGGGCGCTGGACAAGCTGCTGGGCATCTACCTGCTGGCGCGGGTCTGCCTGGACATCTTCGCCCCCGATCGCACCTTCCAGTTGATCCTCATGGGCGTGGGGGCGGTCACCATCCTGGCGGCGGTCTTCATGGCCATGATGCAGCACAACCTCAAGAAGCTGCTGTCCTTCCACGCCGTCAGCCAGGTGGGCTACATGGTGCTGGGCATAGCCACCGGGACGGTGGCGGGCATCGTGGGGGGGCTGTTGCACATGGTCAACAACGCCATCTACAAGTCCAACCTTTTCCTGATGAGCGGCACGGTGGGCAAGGCGGCCGGCTCGGATGAGATCGAGAACATGGGCGGGCTGGCCCGGCAGTTGCCGGTGAGTTTCGCCTGCGGCCTGGTTTCGGCGGCGGCCATCTCGGGCGTGCCGCCCTTCAACGGCTTTGTCAGCAAGTGGCTGATCTACCAGGGCTGCCTGGACCTGCACAGCGGGCTGGGGGTGGCCCTGCTGGTGGCGGCGGTTTTCGGCAGCGCCCTGACGGCGGCCAGTTTCGTCAAGATCATCTACTCGGCGTTTTTGTCCAGCCGGCCGAGCGGGCAGGCCGCGCCCCAGGCCCATTCGCGCGAGAGCCTGCTGACGGCCGGGCCCATGATCGTGCTGGCGCTGGCCTGCGTGGCGCTGGGCCTGTATCCCCAGCCGCTGATCCAGGGCGTGCTGTTGCCGGTGGCCGCCAGCGTCAATCCCTCCGGCCAACTGGCGATCCAAAGCACGGCGATGACCCTGAGCGTCGGCGCCACCGGAAACTGGTCGCCGGCGGCGGCCCTGGGGTTGATCCTGATCGGCATCCTCGCCGGGCTGGCGATACCGGCTGTGTTTGCCCTGCGGCGCGTGCGGCGCGTGCGGCCGTTCTACTCCGGCGAGATCCTCGCCGGCGACGACCGCTACCGCATGCCCGGCACCGCCTTTTACCAGACGATAAGGAGCATGCGCGGCATCGGGCCCTTGCTGGAGCAGGGGGCCCGCGGCTCCATGGACGTATACCACATGGCCGGCCGGTACGGCCAGTCGCTGATCGAGTTGCTGCGGGCTCAGCACACCGGGCTGATCTGCCTGTACGTGGCCTGGTGCGTCTTCGGCCTGGCGGTGACGGTGATCTATCTGATACTTTCGGGGATTCATTGATATGACAGTGGAACTGTTAGTCCTGCTGCTGACGGCGTTCATGTTCCTGGCCGCCCTGATCGCGGTGGAGACCAGCGACCTGCTGTCGGCCGTGATCTGCATCGGGGCGGCGGGCTTCGCCCTGTGCGTGATCGACCTGCTGGTGGGTGCGCCGGATCTGACCTTCCCCCAGGTGGTGGTGGAGGTGGTGACGCTGGTGCTGCTGATCCGCATGATCATGACCCGGCAGGACACCAGCCGCCAGACGCCGCGCGACACGCTGCGCACGGCGGTGGTGCTGGCGGCCGGCGGCGTGCTGCTGGTGGTGGCCTTCTTTGCCTTCGGCGGGCTTGGGGCCAAGGGGTCGGTGCCGCCCTTCGGCCAGCCGCCGATGGTGCAGTCGGACGCCAGCCTGTCGGCCCAATACATAAATGGCGCCCAGCGGGATACCGGCGCGGGCAATGCCGTCATGGGCATCCTGATGGAATACCGCGGGTACGACATGCTGGGCCAGGCGGCCCTGATCTTCGCCGCCATACTGGGCGGGTTCGTCATCCTGCGCAAAGTGGGGCGCAAGCGCGGTGAAAGCGAGGACCAGGCATGAGGGGCATGAGTCCTATTGTGCAGAACATGGCCCGGCTGGTGATGGGCTTCGTGCTGATCTTCGGGCTGTACATCGCCTCCAGCGGCCAGGACGCCCCCGGCGGCGGCTTTGCCGGGGCGGTGATCGTGCTGGCCTGCGTGGTGCTGGGGGTGCTGGCCTTCGGCGGCGAGGCGGCCAAGGAGCTCATAGCCGAGCACCGCTGCCAGATGTTCGCGGCGGTGGGGGCGCTGGTCTTTCTGGCAGTGGCCCCGGCCGGGCTGTGGGCGGTGCGATACTTTGGCGAGAATCAGTTGCCGGCCGACAGCCCCTTCCGCCAGACCCTCCGGCACCTGGGCCCGCTGCTGACGGACCTGTCGCTGGCCGTGCAGGTTGGGGCCGGGCTGGTGGGCATCTTCATGGCCCTGGTGATTGCCACCCGGCGGGCCATGCCCAAGGAGTGATCGATGGGAATCGCCATATACATGATGGCCTTCGGCTTGCTGCTGGTGGGCCTGTACGCCCTGGTGGCCAAGAAGAACGTGGTGCGGATCATCATCGGCATCGCCATCCTGGACTACGGCATCAACCTGCTGCTGGTGCTTATGGGCTACCGCCACGGCGGCAGCGCCCCCATCCTGGGCAAGGGCGAGACGACCGCCCAGTTGGCCGCCCGCAGCGTCGACCCGCTGCCGCAGGTGATGGTGCTGACCAACATCGTGGTGGAACTGGCCATGGTGGTGGTGGTGGTGGCGCTGGCCATCCGCATTTACGACCGCTACGGCACCTTTGACATGAACGATATCCGGAGACTGCGAGGCTAGATGATGGAACGACTGCTGCCCATCCTGGTGGCCTGGCCGCTGGCCTGCGGTTTCCTGGTGGTGGCCCTGGCCCAGGTGCGCGGGCTTCACCGGCTTACGGGCCTGATTTCCGGCCTGGGCTTGGCGGGCGGCCTGGGCATGGCGGTGGAACTCTGCCGGCGGGTGTACGAGCTTCATGCAGCCGGTGGGCAGGCCAGCTTTTCCTTCGGCCTTTGGTCGCCGGCGCAGGCCCAGCTCTATGCCGACGGGCTGAGCTCGCTGCTCCTACTGATCATCAATTTCGTGGGCCTGGCGATCCTGATCTATTCCGTCGCCTACATGCGCCGCTACACCTCCACCTGGCTCTTCCAGAGCCTGTTCCTGGTGATGGTGGCGGCCATGAACGGCCTGGTGCTGGCCGGCGACCTGTTCACGCTGTACATCTTCATCGAGACGGCGGCCCTGGCCAGCTATGCCCTGGTGGCCTTCGGCTGCGAGGCCGAGGAACTGGAAGCCTCCTTCCGCTACCTGGTCATGGGCGTGATTGCCTCGACCTTCATCCTGGTGGGCGTGGCCCTGATGTACAGCCTGACCGGGCAGTTGAACATGATCCAGATCGCGACTGTCCTGGCCAGGGGCAAGTTGGCCTCCAGCCCGGCGCTGCTGCTGGCGGCGGGGTGCCTGCTGGCGGGCCTGGCCATCAAGGCCGCCATGGTGCCTTTCCACGCCTGGCTGAGCGACGCTCACCCGTCGGCCCCGGCCCCGATCTCGGCCATGATGTCGGGCGTGCTGATCAAGACCGGCGGGGTTTACGCCATCGCCCGCATCGTCTTTAGCGTGCTGGGCGCCAACGCCTCGTATGCCCAGGTGCTGATGGCGATGGGCGGGGTGTCCATGGTGGTGGGGGCGCTGCTCTCGCTGGGGCAGTGGGACATCAAGCGCATGCTGGCCTACTCCTCCATCTCGCAGATGGGCTACGTGATGCTGGCCCTGGGCGCCGGGGCGTATGCCCTCTCCAGCGGCGCCGGCAGGGACATCGCCCTGCTGTGCCTGGTGGGCGCGTTCTTCCACCTGTTCAACCATGCCGCCTTCAAGAGCCTGCTGTTCCTGGCCTCCGGCTCCATCGAGTACGCCACCGGCACCCGCCGGCTGGACCAACTGGGCGGCCTGGCGCAGCGCATGCCCGTGACGGGCTTCTGCTGCCGCATCGGGGCCCTGTCCATCGCCGGCATACCGCCCTTCAACGGGTTCTTCTCCAAGCTGGTGATCGTGATCGCCCTGGTGCTGGCGGGGCTGCCGGCCCTGGCCGTGCTGGCCGTGGCGGTGGCGGTGCTGACCCTGCTGATCGCCGTCAAGCTGCAGCGCTACGCCCTGGATGGCCAGAGCTCGCTGCAGGCCCAGCAGGCCCGCGAGTCGCCCTGGCCCATGGGCGTGGGCATGGTGGTGCTGGCCCTGGTGTGCATCGGCGGAGGCCTGGCCTTCTTCCCGCTGCGGCAGTACCTTTTCGACCCGGCCGGCCAGGCCCTGCTGCAGGCGCCGCTTTCCCAGGCGGCGGGAGCTTTGCCATGAAAGTGCTGGTCTTCTGGATATTCGCGGCGGCATTGTGGATGCTGCTTTTCTGGTCGGCCAATCCGGCGGTAATCGCCGGCGGGTGCCTGGCCGGACTGGTGGTGAGCCTGGCGATGCGGCCTCTGCTGCCTGACAACCTCGGGCGGCTGCTGGACGTGCGGCGCTGGTTCTGGGCGGCGCTGTTCGTGCCGTATTTCCTGTACTATGTGGTGCGGGCCAACCTGGACATCATGCTGCGGGTGCTCAACCCCGACCTTCCCATCCGCCCAGGCATCGTCAAGCTGCGAACCAACCTGCAAAGCCCCATGGCCAGGATGTTTCTGGCCAATTCCATCTCCCTGACCCCCGGCACGCTGACCATCGACCTGGACGGTCAGGACCTGTACGTGCACTGGATCAATATCTCCACCGACGAGCCGGATCGACGCGGCGAGCTGATCGTCGGCAAGTTCGAGCCGCTGCTGCGGAGGATTTTCGAATGAACAACTTCTTCCAGGCGGCGATGCTGCTGCTGACGCTGGGCTGCCTGATGTGCCTGTACCGCATCGGGCGCGGGCCCACCGCCCCCGACCGCACCATCAGCGTGGACATCCTGGGCACGCTCATGGTGGGCTTCTGCTGCTGCATGGCCCTGGTCACCGGCCAGGATTACTACCTCACCGTGGCCATTGCCTGGGCCATGACCAACTTCGTCGGCACGCTGGCCCTGGCCAAGTACCTGGAGGGCAGGTGCTACGATGCTTGAGCGGATCGGGTACATTGTCATCGGCATCGGCGTGGCCTTCGAGATTCTCGGCTGCATCGGGCTCATCCGCCTGAGCGACGTGTACGACCGGGCGGTGGCCGCCACCAAGTGCGTCACCATGGGCACCTGCATGATGCTCTGTGGCGTGGCCCTTTTCGGGGCCGCCAGCGGCAACTGGAGCATGTTGGTCAAGGCCGTCATTTGCGCCCTTTTCGTGCTGCTGACCAGCCCGGTGGCCGCCCACGCCGTGCTGCGGGGGGCATACCTGTCGGGCGTGCCCATGGCCCACACCGGGGCGGAAGACGGCTTTGCCCAGCGGGCGGGCGAGCTCCGCCGCCAACACCAGGCCAACGGCCAGCCGGCTGAATCGGCCGGGCAGGAGCAGGAGGCATCGCATGAGGAAGCCTAAGCTCCGCGAGCTGCGCGAGGCCCTGCTGGCCCTGGTCCGCGGGCCCTACACCACCAAGTACCCCTTCGAGCCGCATGTTCCGCCGGAGGGTTTCCGCGGCAAGCCCCAGTACGACTCCGAGGGCTGCATCGGCTGCAAGGCCTGCGCCGAGGTCTGCCCCGCCCTGGCCATCAAGGTGGCCGACGAAACCGGCGGGGCCAAGCCCATCCGCCGCCTGACCGTCCATTACGACAAGTGCATCTTCTGTGGCCAGTGCGAGCTGAACTGCACCACCCAGGAGGGCATCAAGCTCACGCGAGAATTCGAGCTGGCTGGCTTCGACCGCTCCAAGTTCCGCGAGCCGGTGGAGCTGGACCTGGTGATCTGCCAGGTCTGCGGCTGCGTGGTCGGCGCCCGCAAGCACCTGCTGTGGGTGGCCCGCCGGCTGGGGCCAAAGGCCTACGCCAACCCCACGCTGATCGTGACGGCCGAAGGGAGCATTTCCCTGGCCGAGGGCGCCACGCCGGTCAAGCAGGAGTCCCTCTCCCGCAACGACATGATGCGCGTGGTCTGCCCGGATTGCCGCAGGACCATCGTCCTGCGCGAAATCTGGGGCGAATAGCGGTCGGCCGGTCATACCTGCGGCTTCTGCGACCGGCTGGGATTCCGGCGGTACATCCCGCCCCAAGAGTACCAGCCGTGGGCACGCAAGTTGGCCAGCGATGCCGGTGCGGTCCCTTACGCCTGGCTATGGTGTGCGGCCTACGACGGCCCGCAGATCAGCAAGGACGTGTGGACGATGCCGAACCGGCCCCACGGGGCGTGCGTGATGCGGGCGAGCGAGAGCGTGTGCAAAATGCGGGTCCTCCGCAGCCGTGGGTGCGAACTCCCCACGCACGAACAATGGGGGGTACACTAATCTTTCTTTCGCGGAAAAAGAGCATGGCCCGGCTTCCGCCCAGCGAAGTTATCGCTTGTGAGCTACTTGATCAGTCGGTCAATTTTGGCTGGGTCGATGCCCGCCCGGGTGGCCGGTTGCGTGGCGGACGGAGCGATCATGGAGTCACTCACTGTCACCGGCTCTGTCGCCGGGGCGGGTTGGGTAGCGGCCGTTGCGGCCGCCACGGTAAGTGGCCAGGTCTCGACTCGGCCCGTTCGATAGCCGACCGCCAGCCACTGGCAATCCATGGAAATGGTCACGGCATCAACTCCGCCGCCCAGCATGCCCTCGACGCCCGTGCCGGCGCGAGTTCGGAGGACCTTGCCGGATTGGATGTCCCAAATGGTGACGGACCCGTCCGCGTTGACGCTGGCCGCCCGCGTGCAATCCGGAAGGGCGACACTCCAGCCGGGCCAGACAAAGCGATTGCCTGGCTCCATTGGTAATGGCCTTTTCATATCGTCGATTGATTCCGGCAGCTCCACGCGTGTCGCCGGCTTGTCGCTGTGCGGGTCCCATAGCAATAACTTCCCCTCTTGTCCGACTACCACGCCCTTGCCGTCAGCGCAGAATCGGACGCTAACATGAGAAGCCGAGCTTTCACAGGGCTGTGTGCCGAGGTTGCGACCGGTGCCGACTTCCCAGGCATCAGCCCGCCCGTTCCGGCTCACCGTCACCAGCAGCGACCCATCGGGGGAGAAGGCCATCGCCCCCATCCTCTCACCAGCCTCGCCCAGAGTCTGGAGCTTTCGGCCGGCGCCGTAGTTCCAGAGTTGCACCGGCCCTTCCCCCGTACACGCGGAAAGAGTGCTTCCATCGGGGGAGAGGGCGATGGCATAGATGCTCGACTGGCCGACGACAAGGACCCGCCGAAATTCGAGTGTCTTGGCGTTCCACAGCCGCACTTCGCCCCTGTTGGTCCCGGCCGCCAGAATCGCCCCGTCCGCGGAAAATGTCATTGAGTTGGCAGAATATCCCAGCAATTGCAACCGTTTGGCCAAACGTCCCGTGCGCGTGTCAAAGAACCGGATTCCGCCGTAAGTGTCAAAGCAGGCGAGCATCCGCCCGTCCGGCGAGAAGGCCAGGACCTCCGCTCGCCCCTTCTGCTCCGCCACGGCCGCGGGGGCTTTGAACAAGGCATCTTCAATTCGGGACAGGGCCGCCTTGGAAAGCGCGGAGCGATCGAGGTCCGCGTCCGCCCCAGCCGCCTGTAGAGCGGGGATGGCCCCCGGGCCGATTTTGACCAGCCCCTCTTCCGCCGCCTTGCGCTCTTGAAAGCTGTCGCTCCCAAGCTGCTTGACCAGCCGGTCGATCTCTGCCTGGTCAACGGCTGGCACACTAGCGCCCACTGAAATTGTGCTAGATGAAGCCAGATGGTCGGCCGCGGCACTACCTAAGGCGTTGACGACGAGATACAACGCGGCCGCCAAAAGCGAAAGCCAGCCCCTGGGAAGCCTTGCCTTGCCGAACATGATCGTCTCCAATCTGACTAGCTAGAGCGTTTTTCATAAAA
>PMYM01000257.1 GCA_003171235.1 Phycisphaerales bacterium
AATGAGCTACACCGTAATGCAAAGCGCTTTGGCTTTTAGCTTTCAGCTTTATCTAAACGCTACTGCCCGCCGACTTCCTCGGTCAGTTCGGAAGCGTCCACCGTGCCCAGTTCCACCAGCGCCGCCAGCGCGGCCTTCTGCTCGGCCTGTTTCTTGGAGTTGCCCCAGGCGCTGGTGAATTGCCGGCCGTTGAGCCTGACGGCCATTTCGAAGCACTTGGCGTGCTCGGGGCCTTTTTCGTCCAAGACGTCGTACTGCGGGGTTTCGCCGTACTTGCGCTGGGCGTATTGCTGCAGCAGCGACTTGTAGTTGTGCTGGTGTTCGCTGGCCATGGCTTGGGCCATGGCCGGGGCCATTTGCTTCAGGATGAACTGCCGCGCCGGCTCCAGCCCGCCATCCAGGTACATCGCTCCGATCACCGACTCCAGCAGCGCCGCCGACAGGCTCAGGGGCAGTTGCGAAGAAAGGGTGATGCCCTTGCCCAGTATCAGCAGGTTGGTCAGCCCGCACTCGTTGGACACCGCCGCGCAGGTCTCGCGCGAAACCACGGCCGACTTGATCTTGGTCATCTCGCCTTCGGGCAGGTCGCCTTCCCGGCTGAATATCTCCTGGCAGATAACCAGCCCCAGCACGGCGTCGCCCAAAAACTCCAGCCGCTCGTTGCTGTCGCTGCGCGTGGCGCAGGCCGAGGAGTGGGTAAGCGCCTGCTGCAGAAGCTGGGCTTGACGGAATTGGTAACCAATAATCTCCTGGCACCGTTCCAGATTTGCAGGGTCCATTGAATGACGCCTCAGAGTGGGGCGGCAGGTGGCGAAGCGCATTTGTCCCGCGACACGTGCGTTTCGCCAGCAGCCGGCCCGGGTCGTTACACTTAGCATGTCATTTTACCGCAAAAACCCAAAAAGACCCCGTGAAAAAGCAGGCAAATGGAGGTCGGAATTTCGTCGCTGTTCCCCGCCAGGGCGGCAGCGCAGGTTAGTGTCGCGGGCGTCTCGCCCGCGAGGGGCGCGGGCAGGATGCCCGCGACACCTAAAAACGGGGGTGCTTGTGCTCCGCTCCAGGCCAGAGAATCTTGCCCCCGGCCGGGCGGACAATACAATAAGGGTCATGGACCTTTCACAGATAGACCTGGCTTCTTTGAGCGTGGTGAAGTACCCCGATCCGCGGCTGCGGCGGCCCTGCCAGACGATAACGCAGTTCGATGCCGCCCTGGCGGCGCTGGCCCGGCGGATGTGCCAGATCATGTATCAGACCAAGGGCGTGGGCCTGGCCGCGCCGCAGGTGGGCCTGGCCCTGAGGCTGTTCGTGATCAATCCCACGGGCGACCCTGCCCAGCCGGAGTTCGAGTCGGCCTACGTCAACGGCCGCATCGTCAGCCGAGATGGAAGCCTTACGACCGAGGAAGGCTGCCTGTCCGTGCCGGGCCTGTCGGTCAGAATCAAACGCGCCGCCAAGGTGACCCTCGAGGCCGCCGACCTGCAGGGCCAGGTGCGGCAATACCCGGCTGAGGGGCTCCTGGCCCGCATCTTCCAGCACGAGACCGATCACATCGAAAACACCATCATCGCCGACCGCATGAGCGCCGTGGCCAAACTCTCACTGTCCAACCGGCAACTGCTCAAGGACCTGGAGGAAGAGTTTCAGGAGCAGCAGTAGGGGCAGATCCAGTAGCCGGGAGCCAGTGGTCAGTAGCCGGTAGCCCGGGGCGGATTATTGGTGCAGGTTGCGAGTTATGGGTTGTCGGTTGTGGGAATCGGGTTTGTTCGAAGCGCCGAACGGCCAAGCCCCTTGGGAATCAGTCTGGCGCCTTGGCGAGGCTTGGCCGTTCAGCGATTCAGAAAGTCGGCGGATCATCATCCCCAAATCCCCACCGCCGCATAAATCGCGCTGCCAGATTGACTTTCGCCGCGGATTTGGCTAGATTCGCTTGGCGTTCTTAGGCACGGATATCCGTGCCATTCATACATGCTCGCGCGGCAAACTGATTCCGGAGGCAGGGTAGTCCGAGCTATAAGCTCGCAAGCGGAAAGCGCGCCCTCATGACACGTAAATCCGTCCCTTGGCCGGCCCTGATGATCTTGCCGGTGGTTTTGCTGGTCCTGGCCGGCTGTTCCAAGCCCGAGGCCGTCCTGCCCGCCACCACCGTCAAGAAGGTCAACATTCCCGCCGGCATCGCCGGCACGGTCAGCGAGTACGCCGACATGGTGGGCGGGGAGCCGTTGCTGGTGCGCGGCTACGGCCTGGTGGTGGGGCTGGGCAAGAACGGCTCCTCCGAGGTGCCAGCCGACGTGAAGGCGTACCTGGTCCGGCAGATGGCCAAGGCCGGGGTGGGCTCGGCCATGGCCGGCACCGCCGGGCTCACGCCCGAGGCCATGCTGGCCGACAAGGACACCGCCGTGGTGACCGTCGGCGGCTACCTGCCGCCCGGCGCCCCCGCCGGCACGCACTTCGACCTGCTGGTGGAGGCCTTGCCCAATACCCAGACCGCCAGCCTGGACGGGGGCAACCTCATGACCGCCGACCTGCGCATCGGCCTGATGACCGGCGCGGTGGACGCCAAACCCCTGGCCAGCGGCAAGGGCTCGGTCTTCGTCAACCCCTTCATCGATTCGACCCTGCCCACCGAGCAGGGCAAACTGCGCTCGGGGCGGATTCTCAACGGCGGGATGGTCACCAGCGACCGCCCGGTGAGGATCCAGCTTCGCACGCCCGATTACCGCATGGCCCAGTTGATACAGCGCCGGCTGAACGACCGCTTCGGCCCGACCGACACCGTGGCCACCGCCCAGTCCCCCTCGCTGGTGGCGCTGAAGGTTCCGCGCAGTTACGCCAGGGATTACGACCACTTCCTGGAGCTTGTGGCCCACACGTACCTGATCGACGCCGCCGGCGAAATCGAGCGGCATGCCCGGCAATTGGCCTCGGCCATCCTGCTGCCCACGGCCCAGCATCGCGACATCTCGCTGGTGTGGGAGGCCATGGGCAACCAGGTGCTGCCGGCCATCCGGCCGCTGTACGCCTCCGACAACGACATCGCCGCCTTCTTCGCCTGCCGGGCGGGCCTGCGGCTGGGCGACGCGCTGGCCGGCGAACCCATGATGCAACTGGCGGCCAAGAAGTCTTCGCCCATGCAGTTGGAGGCCATCGCCGAACTGGGCAAGGCCAGGGGCCTCATCAAGTCGGTGCAGGTGCTGCGCGATTGCCTGGCCGGCGACAACGACATGGTGCGCATCGCCGCCTACGAGGCCTTGCTGCGGCGCGGCGACTCCGCCCTGCAGAGCTTTTCCGTGGGCAGCGAGTTCACCCTGGACATCATCCCCGGCGATCAGAACCACGTCATCTACGCCACCCAGGCCGGCCAGCCGCGCATCGCCCTGTTCGGGCGGACCATGCCCATAAACCGCCCGGCCTTCTACTGCCCGCCCGACCAGTTGATCACCCTCAACGCCAACCAGCAGGACCCGCTGGTCAAGGTTTGCCGCAAGATTCCCCGCACCGGCCAGAGCAGCGAATTCCTCCAGATCAAGCCCGACACGAGCGAGCTGGTCAGGCTGCTGGGCTCGCGGGCGGTGGTTTCGGAGGACGGGGAAATCCACGGCCTGGGGCTGACCTATTCCCAGGTGGTGGGGGTATTGCAGAATTTGTCCAAGCAAGGGCAAATCACGGCTAAATTCGTGTTGCAACAGCCGCCGAGTATGCAGAGAATCTACCCATTCACGACGGGGCTGGGCCGGCCCGACCGGCCCGAAGACGCCCCCGTCAGCCAGTAGATGAGCGTAGGTCGGGCATACTTGCCCGACACCAGTGAACTGCCGGCCGGCGTGAGTTTTTCATGCCGCGGCAACAGCGGCCCAGGGACGGGCCGGGGACGCGCCAAGGCCAGGGAAGGAACAAATGAAGTTACGATCTCTCGCGGTGGTGGGCTTCAAGAGCTTCGCCGACAAGACCTCCTTCGATTTCCATGACGGCGTGACCTGCGTCGTCGGCCCCAACGGCTGCGGCAAGAGCANNACGTGATCTTCAACGGCACCGCCGCCCGCAAGGCCGCCGGCTTCGCCGAGGTGAAACTCAGCTTCGATGACTTCCAGCCCCCGCCGGGCAGCCTGCTGGACAGTGGCAGCGGCGCCACCGTCTCGGTCGCCCGCCGCCTCTACCGCAGCGGCGAAAGCGAATACCTCATCAACGGCACGCTGGCGCGGCTCAAGGACATCCGCGAGCTGTTCCTGGACACCGGGGCCAACATCGACGCCTACAGCGTCATCGAGCAGGGCAAGGTCGAGACCTTTCTCCAGGCCAGCAGCGAGGACCGCCGGCTGGTCTTCGACGAGGCGGCCGGCATCAGCCGCTACAAGGCCCGCCGGCGCGAGGCCCAGCGCCGCCTGGAACGCGTCGAGCAGAACCTGCTCCGCCTGGGCGACGTGCTGGGCGAGGTGCAGAAGCGCCTGCGCTCCATCAAGTACCAGGCGGGCAAGGCCCGCAGCTACCAGCAGTACGCCGCCGAGCTGAAGGAACTGCGGGCGCTGTTCGCCCTGGCCGAATACCACCGCCTCCTCCAGCAGCGCCGCCTGCTGCAGGAGCAGGTCGGACACCTTCGCGACCAGTTGACCCAACTGGGCGGACAACTGGAGCGGCTGGAGTCGGCGCGCTCGGCCAGCGAGGCCGAGGCCGCCGAGCTGGAACAGGCCGCCCGGGCGATCGACGCCAGGATCGCCGCGGCCGTCTCCCAACTGGCCGCCGCCCAGCAGCGCATCGAGATGATGACCACCCGGGCGGCTGAACTGGCCCAGAACGTGGCCGCCGACGCCGGCCGGGCCGAGCAGCTTGAGGCCAAGGCCGCCCAGACCCGCCAGGAGGCCGCCGAACTGGAAGACCAGCTCCAGCAGCTCTCTAGCGGCATGAGCCAACTCGAGCAAGAGCAGCAGCAACTGCAGGCCCGGCACCAGCAGGCCAACCAGACAGTGCTGGAACTCCGCCAGCAGCTCGATGACGAAAAGAACGGCACCATAGACCTGCTCCGCCGCACCGCCCAACTGCACAACGAGGCGGCCGGGCATTCCATCCGCCGCGAAAACCTCGACAACCAGCGCACCCGCCTGACCGGCAGGGCGCAGGAAGTCGCCGCCCAACTGGCCGCGCTGCTCCAGCGCCGCAGCGAGCTGCAGACGCGGCTGGAGAACATCCGCGGCGTCATCGTCGAATCCCAGCAGCGGCTGGACCAGGCCCACGCCGACCAGAAGCAGCTCCAGCAGGCCGATGCCGCCCAGGCGGGCGAGCTCTCCCAGGCGCAGCAGGAGCATTCGGCCCTGCTCTCGCGCCAGAACGTGCTGGAGGAAATGCAAAACCGGCTGGAGGGCGTGGGCGAGGGAAGCAAACGCCTGCTGGCCGCCCAGGGGCAGTTGCCCTTCATCGGCGGCCTGCTGGGCCAGTACATCGAAAGCGACCTGGAGCACGCCTCCCTGGTCGAGGCGGCCCTGGGCGGAGCCGACCAGTGGCTGCTGGCCCAAAGCCTGCAGGCGGTGACGGGCCAGGCCGATCGCATTCGGCAACTGCTGGGCGAGAAGGCCTCCGTGCAGATCGTGTGCCTGGACCAGTTGCCCGACCTGGCGGCGGCGACGGTGGCGGTGACGACCGAGCCGGCCGCAGCGCCTGGCGGTAGCGATAATCCCGACACCTCCTCCGCCCCGCTCGAAGAACAACCTGTCCCCGCGGCCCTGCCGGCTTATCGCCGGGCCTGCGAACTGGTCCGCTGCAGCGACGCCGGCGCCGCCCAGGCCGTGCAGGCCATCCTGGGCAACACGCTGGTCGTGCAAGACCTGGCGGCGGCCCTCGCCTGCCGCGTCTCCGGCGCTCTGGGCAGCGCGCGTTTCGTCACCCGGGGCGGCGAACTGCTGGAGGCTGACGGCCGCGTCCGCATGGGCGCCGGCGGTCTGGCGACCGGCGTCATCTGGCGGCGCAGCGAACTGGCCCAACTGGCGCACAAGCTCCTCCAATCGCAGGCCCAGATCGACCAGGCCGTCTCGCGCCAGCAGGAAATTCACTTCCAGCAGAATCACCTGGCCGCTCTGGTGGGGCAGCTTCGCACGGCCATCTACGAGGCCAGCACCGAGCGCGTGGAGGCCCAGACCAATCTCCAGTCGGCCGACGCCGAGAAGGCCCGCCTGCAGCGCGAGGCGCCGCTCTTGGAGCAGGAAGCGGGGCTGCTGGCCGCACAGATCGACTCGGCGCTCCAGCAGGAGCAGCAGGCAAAGTGGCAATTGTCCCAGTTGGAAGAGCGGCAGCGGCAGCAGGAGTCCGAGGTGGCTCGGCTGGGCGAACTGGTCAGCCAGTCCGCCCAGCAGCAGGAAGCCATATCCGCTCAACTGACCGCCGCCCGGGTGGCCCTGGCCGAATCGCGCGAGAGACGCACCGGCCTGGGCGAATCGCTGACGCGGCTGAAGTCGGCCGCCACCGCCATCGACGGCGAGGTCGTTCAACTCCGCGAGCATATGCAGCAGTGCCGCCAGCGCCAGGCCGAGTCCGAAGAGGCCGCCAAGGGGGCCCAGGACCAGGCGCAGACCCTCCAGGCCTCCAAACTCGAACTGGACAAGGAAGCCGCCGACGTGGCCGAGAGCCGCCGTTCGGTGGAGCAGCGGCTGGCGGAGATCCGCCAGACCCTCGCCGACGAGCGCCGCCGCCAGGGCGGCCTGTCCGACCAACTCAACGCCGCCCAGCTCCAGTTGGGCGAGGCCGACGTCCGGGTCGAAACCATCATCTCCCGCACCCAGGAGGAACTGGGCCTGGACGTGCCGGCCGCCTACGCCTCCTACCGCCACGACGAGGGGCGCGACTGGGAGGCGGTCAAGAACCAGATCGCCGAACTGCGCGGCAGGATCGAGCGGCTGGGCAACGTCAACCTCGACGCCATCGGCGAGCAGGACGAACTGCAAAAGCGCGAGGAATTCCTGGCCAAACAGGTGGACGACGTCAAGAGCAGCCAATCGCAACTGACCGAACTGATCCGCAAGATCAACGCCGAAAGCCGCCAGCGTTTCGAGGAGAGCTTCAACGCCGTCCGCGGGCATTTCAACGACCTGTTCCGCAAGCTCTTCGGCGGCGGCAAGGCCGACATCCTGCTGGAGAATCCCCAGGACCTGCTGGAGAGCGGCATCGAGATCGTCGCCCGCCCGCCGGGCAAGGAGCTGCGCTCCATCAGCCTGATGTCCGGCGGCGAGAAGACCATGACCGCCCTGGCCCTGCTGTTCTCGTTCTTCAAGTCGCGCCCCAGCCCCTTCTGCGTGCTGGACGAGGTGGACGCCGCCCTGGACGAGGCCAACACCCAGCGCTTCGTCCTGCTGGTCAGAGAGTTCCTCCAGGGCAGCCAGTTCATCATCATCAGCCACTCCAAGCGCACCATCGCCATGGCCGACCAGATCTACGGCGTGACCATGCAGGAGCTGGGCTGCTCCACCAAGATCAGCGTGCGCTTCGAGGAGGCCCAGAAGCTGGCCCAGCAGCAGAGCGTGGGCGCGGGATAGCTTTCGGGTGGCATGGCAGCCGCGTTGTTCCTGACCTACGAAGCCTTGGCGAAGTAGGCTGCGGCGGCCATGAAAGACCCTGGCAACGCTTAACGTTGGCCCCCAAGCCCGGCGCCATACTTACGTGTCTTGCGCGAAAGGGCAGAATCGGCACGCAGATTCCTCGCCTTCGGCGACGAATCAGCGTGCCCTACGAGGCTGCCCAAAACAGCGTGATCCTGGCGTAACCGAAAGGCTAAACATCGTCACGCGAAAAGCAGCGTGACCATGCCACCCGCCAAGCTCCGCAGTCAAGTAGGGCAAGTGGCTGCTGGGCCCCTCGCGCAATTCGGCTTGCCCTCCTTCTCGCGTGCAACCCGCACTTCGTGCTAAGTTGCACGCCCCACGGTTTGCGCTACCCTCGGAAGGCCTCCGCCAAGGCTAGAGGGTATAGTCATATGGGGTTCAGCACTTCCAGGCCCGCAGGGCCGGCAAGAATTTAGCCGGGGGTGGAGCAAGCACGGCAAAGCCGTGCGCCGCGCAGCCCCCGGTAACGATGCCCCCGCGAACCAAAGGCAGTGACGTATTCTGCAGGCAAACATGTCTCGCCTGCCGATGGCGTGATTCGAAGATACCCCGGCGTGAGCCGGGGCGTTGCCTGGCGTCCGCTTTGAGTTCCTCGCAAGATCGCCGCGGCATCGCGAGCATGAACAATTCCGCATGCACGTCCAGCCATCGCTCTGTCTGTATCGGCCGTCTTACCGGGGGCTGCGCGGCGACACAAACGTCGCCGCTTCGCCCCCGGCTAAATTCTTGCCGTCCCGTCGGGACTTGCCCTTACTGATTCATGAATCTAGCCGGGTGCCGTGGTCTGCGGAGCGCAGCGCAGCGACCAGGTAGCGCACCGACGACCTTCCCCGACGGCTTGCCGGCTGGACCAACCGGCAAGCCCGCCACTGTCCCCACGGCAACATCAACCGCATGTCACGTGGTCGCGACGCTCCCCGTCGCAAACCACGGCGCCCTTGACACAAGCCCCGGCGCGCGTTTGGTGAACCAAAC
>PMYM01000222.1 GCA_003171235.1 Phycisphaerales bacterium
TCCACCGGCACGGTGGTGGGGATAATCTGCCAGTTCACCTCCCGCTCGAAGGTCCGGCTGATCCAGGCGGTCAGGTTGGCCACCGCCCGGGGACGGTTGTTCCAGTCGCCGTTGTACTCCAGGCGGTTGAACAGCACGGGGTTGCGCCCGCGGACCAGGAACAGAACGTTGAAGGAAGTATCGATAACCCCTTTCGGATGATCTTCCGTCCAGGACCCGTCAGTCTTCTGGGCGGCCAGGGAACGCAGGGCCCCTTGCTGGTACCAATTCTTGGCCCCGAAATACTTGCGTCCGCTGGCCAGGCCGGCCCGCTCCACACCGTACAGCAGATATCCGCCTCCGGCACGGGCTTGCGTGGTAAAGACGTTCTCATCCATCCACTTGAGGCCCTTGGTGATCTCGGGGATTTCGGCGTTCTGGCCAACCTTGGTGAACAGGTCGCTGTATGCCTGGTCGAAGGCGACATACATGTTGGTCACGGCGGCTGTTGTCATATTGCAGTGTGAATTCTCCCTGTCCTCGCCTGCGGAATATCCCCAACAGCCATCAGCGTTCTGAGTCATCTGATAATGTCTGAACGCCAGCTTCCAGAACTCCTTGTCCTGGGCTCTTTCCAACTCTGCCCGGCAACCGGCCCAGACGCCAAGATAGCCGTACTGAGTGTTGCTGTGATCCCCGCCTACTGAGGGTGTCCCCGTACAGTGATAGCCCCAGATGCCGTCCCAAGCGGCTGGGCTGGAAGGATTCTTGGGCTTGCAGACGCTGTCCATAAGCAGCTTGACGTCCTTGTCCAGCAGGTCGCGGCCCTTTTCGCGCGGCAGCATGGACCAGATTTGGCAGCGAAGCCCCAGGGTATAGGTGCCATCAGGTTTTTGTTTGGACTGCCACTCGATGGCCTGCTTCATCCTCGGGCTTTGGTAGCTCTCACCTGAGGCCATCAGGGCATAGACGGCCAGTGCCGAACACCCGCTGAAATTACCATCCTTGCTGCCGACGGTCGTGGCCGGCGTGTACATCTCGGGCCAATGACCGGTCTTTTCGTCGTACTGGCTCCAAAGGAACTGCTTGCCCTTCTCAATCGCCTGCTTGACCGCCTCGTCCGAGAAGCCAACTTGTTTTGCGACCTGGGCGCCGGCGGCCGCCGGAGCCAGCAGGATTGCCAGGACTATCAAGCAGGTTAGGCGAGGCATTGGGCTCTCCGAGTTTGCTTCTTGGCAGGGGGCAGCAATCCTTACTGGAATTAGTTATACGTCGGTCATCCTGATTGTCGGTTTAGCTTTCATTGGCAGCAGCAGGATGATACACGGTAGTATCGTAAGCATGTATAGTAAGGCATGATATCGCATTTATGCGAATTCAGGCAAGGCACTTTACGGACTTGGCGATAATCTCCAAGGCCCCTGCCGCCGCCTGCACCTCTTGGGCCGTCGTGAAGGCCCCAAAACTCAGCCGGCAGGCGCCTTCGGGCAGCGTGCCGATGCACCGGTGGGCCAGAGGCGCGCAATGCAGGCCGGATCGGGTCAGGATGCCGTGCTCCTCTTCCAGCCGCTGGGCCAGCCGGCCGGGCGCCAGGCCCGCAACGTTGACCGAGAACACGCCTCTGCGCCATTCCACTTGGCCAGGACCGTAAACCTTGACGCCCTCCAGGCCGTCCAGGGCATCCATGAACGTCGCGCACAATCGCCGGTCATGCTCCGCCAGCCGGTCAACGCCCCGCCCCAGCACCCAGGCCACGCCCTCCGACAGGCCGGCGATGCCGATGGCGTTGTGGGAACCGATCTCGTATTTGTCGGGCATGCTCGTCGGCTGGAGGAGTTGCTCCGAAACCGTGCCGGTGCCGCCTTCCTTCATNNCCGGGGAAGGCCACCAGGTCGGCCCCCCAGGCCTGCACGTCAATGGGCACGTGGCCGACGGACTGGGCGGCGTCCACCAGCAGCGGCACGCCGGCCTGACGGGCGATGTCGGCCGCCCCGGCAACGTCCTGCAGCGTGCCCGTCACGTTGGAGCAGTGAACCAGGGCGATCAGGCGGGTCCGCGGGCGGATGGCCCGGCGGATGTCGCGTGGGTCCACCCGGCCCTGCCCATCGGCCGGAACCACCGTGAATTCCAACCCGGTCTGCTGGGCCAGCGCACCCAGCGGGCGCAGGACCGAATTGTGGTCCATGGCCGTGGTGACTGCATGAGCGCCGGGGCCGGCGGTGTTGAGCAGGCCGCGAATGGCAATGGCCAGGGCCTCGCTGCAGTTGAGGGCAAAGACGATTTGCTCCGGCGCGGGGGCGTTGATGAGCCGGGCCAGCCGCTCTCGGCAGGTTTGGATGACCTCGCCGCAGGCGCGGGCCTCGGCGTAGGCCCCCCGCCCGGCCGAGGCGCCGCACTCGCGGGCAAAACGAGCCATGGCCCGGGCCACCGCCGGCGGCTTGGGAAAACTGGTAGCCGAATTGTCCAGATAAACGCGAGTCATCTCTCTTCAGTAGCCAGTAGCCAGAAAAGCTGAAAGCTAAAAGCTGAAAGCTAAAACGAAGCAGCCAGAAAAGCTGAAAGCTAAAACGAAGATCGGCCGTTACGTCTTCTTTCAGCTTTCAGTTTTCAGCTTTATTCGTTTCTACTAGGCCCGCATGGCCGCGATCAGTATCTCCAGGCCCTTTTCCAGTAGCGACTGCTCGATAATCAGCGGCGGGGCCAGCCGCAGCACCGTGTCCTGCGTCAGGTTGACGAGCAGGCCCTGCTGGAGGCAGCGGTCGAAGACGGCCTTGCCCGGCCCATCCAACTCTATGCCCAGCATCATGCCCGCGCCGCGCACCTGCTTGACCTTGGCGATCCTGGCGTCGGCGATGGCCTTGACGATCTTTGCCCCGTCGGCCTTGGCCTTGGCCAAGAGGTTTTCCTGCTCGATGAGCCGGCAGACGGCCACTCCGGCCGCGGCGCACAGCGGATTGCCGCCCAGTGTGCAGCCGTGTTTGCCCGGCGAGAGCACGCCGGCCCACTTGGGCGCCGCCACGCAGGCCGCCACCGGCGCCCCGCCCCCCAGGGCCTTGCCCAGGGTCATGACGTCGGGCTGGATGTCGTGCAACTGGTAGCCGTACCACTTGGCGGTCCGGGCCGGGGCGGTCCAGACCTCGTCGCACACCAGCAGCAGGCCGTGCTTGTCGCACAGTTTCCGCAGGCCCTGCATGAAGGCCTTCTGGGGCACGTTGACGCCGCCCTCGCCCTGGATGGGCTCGATGAAGATGCCGGCGGTCTCGGCGTCGATGGCCTTCTCCACCGCCGCCAGCTCGCCCATGTCCAGCTTGACGCTGCCGGGCAGCATGGGCTCGAAGCCCTTCTGGAACTTCTCGGGCGTCAGCGACAGTGCGCCCATCGTCCGGCCGTGGAAGCACTGGTTGAAGCTGATGATCTTGTAGCGCCCCTCGCCCGCGGCCAACCGCACCAGCTTGAGCGCCGCCTCGTTGGCCTCGGCCCCGCTGTGGCAAAAGAAGACCTTGCCGCCGAAGCCGTGCTGGGTGACGGCCTGGGCCAATTCCACCTGTGGCTGGTTGGTGAAGAGGTTGCCGCAACAGAGCAGCTTGTCGGCCTGGGCCTTGATGGCGGCCGTCACCGCGGGGTGGCAGTGCCCGCTTACCCCGCCGGCGCCGAAGCCGGGGAAGAAGTCGATGTATTCGCGCCCGTCGGCGTCCCACACCCTGGCACCCTGCCCGCGAACCATGGCCACCGGCAGTCGGCCGTAGTTGGCGATAAGGTGCTGGTTGGTAAGTTCCACCAAACTGGCGTTGCTGGTCATGTCAGTCTCTCCATTTGCCGCGCAAGGTGTCGCGGGCGCCCCGCTCGCGCTCGCGGGCAAGATGCCCGCGACACGCCGTCCTTCGGCATGCGCGTAAAACGTTCTTGTACGATTAGCGCGCGCGTGCGTCAATGGCAAGTGCGCCTGGAGGGGAAAAAACTTTACACGCGGTCTGCTACTTGAGTTTGGCCGGCTCCTTGGGCAGCTTGTCCTTGAGTTCTTCGAGCTTGTCGGCGGCCTTGGAGACGGCGGCATCCCACTGTATCGGGTCGTGGCTCCACTGGCCGGCGCCGTATTTTTCGGCCCGCTCGGCCGCCTCGGAGAGGGCGACGTTCAGCACGCCTTTGCAGAGCGAATCGGCCAGGGCGTTCTGGCCGGCCTGCTTGAGCAGCCAGAAGTACTCGAAGTCGGTCTGCCCGCGGCGGATCTGTTTGGTGCGGATGTTCCAGATGGGCAGGTCGCTGCCCACACGCTTGCCGGGATAAACGAACACCGCCTGCGAGACCGCCCAGGCCCGATTGCGCGGCCAGTCCCAGATGTCGCAGTCGAAGCTGGGCTTGCGGACCTCGCGGAAGGTGTTGGGATTGCCGGCCACGGCCTCGGCCCGGTGGTGCCCGCCGCCCATGGAGTAATAGCACTGGTAGTCGATGCGATACTGCCAGGCGATCCAGCTCCAGGTCCGCAAGGCTATGCCGTCGGAGTCCAGCGTCTCGTTGCCCTGGTAGGGCTCGGCCCCCTGGTACATGCCCTTGAGCGTGCCCTTGGGCAGGCCCTCCATCAGCTTGACGTTGTAGTAGTCCCCCGCCACCATCCACATGTCCAGGTTGTCCTTCCACAGGTCGAACACCCACTGCTGCTTGTCCCACTCCTTGCCCAGCATGGTGTAGACGGCGATCTGGCGGCGGAGGTTGGGCTCGCCCGAGGCCTTGACCCGCTTGGCCAGGTCGTTGAGCTGGCCGGCCGCGTCCTTGTCCGGCTCGTCGGCCAGGTAGCAGTAGGCGCGGGAGAAGTCCCAGCCCTTCTCCTTCCAGTGCTTCTTGACCTCGGCGATCATGGCCTCCCAGCACTTGTCGTTCTGGGGGCACTTCATGGAGCGTATGCCCGGGCCCAGCGGCGCCTTCCAGATTTCGATGGCGTCCTCGCCCGGCCCGAAGATGTTCTTGGCGGGGCTGAGCACCTTGTCGTACCGCTGGTCATAGCGCGTCCAGTCGCACTTGGTGATCTGGCCTTCGGGGGTTTCGGTCAGCGAGGGCGTCTCGTTGTTGTACATGTTGCTGGCGGTGAAGCGGTGCCGGCGGCAGTCGCGGTAGACGGCGTCCTCGTACGCCATGAGCTTGTCGCCCTTGAGCCAGTAGGCGCCGGCCTGGTTGAGGTCGTCGATGCCGAAGTTGATGAAGAAGATGTTGTGCAGTTTGCGCGGGATGTCGAAGTCGCGCACGCGCAGGTTGAGTTTCAAGACGGTCTGGCCGCCGTCGGCCGAGACGGTGATGGCGCCGGTGTAGGCCCCGGCGGGAATGCCGTAGGGCACCGATACGTCCAGCCAGACGCCCTGTGTCTCATCGGCCTTGACGGCAAAGGGCGGGCCGTCGTAGCCGCCGTAGGCGTCGGTGTCGCCGACGCTCCAGGGCACAAGGGCGTCAGGATACCAGCCCTTGCCCATGGTCGGCCCGTTGGTGGGCCCCGAGCCGCGGTCGGTCACCTGCGTGTAGTAGATCTTGAACAGCTCAATGGCTTCTGGGCCGATTTGGTCGGAGGCACTCTTCAGGCCGGTGACCTTGACGTCCACGTTGGCCAGGCCTTCGGCGCCGCCCTCGATGCCCAACTGGAAGGCCGCCGTCTCGCCCCGGGCCGCGACCAGGCTGACGCTTGCCGCCGAGCCGTCGAACACGCCGTTCTTGCGTTTGAGGGTCTCCAGGTTCTGGCCGGCGTCGAGGGTGAAGAGCTTCTTGCCGAACTTGTCAACCTTGTAGCCCTCTGGCATGGCCCAGACCGCGGGGTTGCCCGCCTGCGCCGCCGAGCACGCCCACGCCGTCGCCAACAATCCCAGCACGATTCTTCTGAGGGTCATCGTCGTCTCCAATCAGTCCTGGTTTAGGCTGCCGAGGCTATTCAACCGCAGTTATGCCGTCAGCGGCCGGGCAACTCCAGAGAATTCAGAATGGTCGTCCCGATTCGAGTGCACGACCCGATTGTGGCGGTGTGGCCTGGCCCTGCATAAATCAGAGAGGATTGTCCTGACCGATGATCTAGTCCCGCCGGGCCTGGCGACCTACTAAAGCTGTGCTGCGCCAACCTCTCTGAATGCTTCACAGTGCGAAGATGAAAGCAACAAGAGCCAGCTCCCTGCCACTATTTTGCCGTATACCCTCCCGATCTTTCCTGCCGGGCTAGCCTAGACGCGAGGGCCGGAAGAACGCCGAAGACAAAAAAATACGAACCTGCCGTGGGGGGAGACGGCAGGTCCGTTGTTTCTCGAACCGGTCGGGGGGAACCGGTCCGAAAGGGGCTACATGGATACTAGCAGAACTCCCGACCCCTCGCCAATACCAAATAATATATTTTGGCGCATTTCGTCCGCCAGCTGTGCCACAAGGTGACACCTGGAGCGCTTTGCATTACGGTGCAG
>PMYM01000023.1 GCA_003171235.1 Phycisphaerales bacterium
GCGCTGGTCAGCGTCGCCGTCGTCAGGTCCACGCCGGTCAGCGTCAAGTCCGCCTTGGTGAAGCCCGTCACCGCCTCGGAGAACACGATCTGGATCGAGCTTACCGCCGTGTTCCGCGGATCAGGAGACACCGGCGTGATCGCCGCCGTCGGCGCCGTGGTGGTGTTGGATTCAAAATTCATGATCCGAAATGGCAAGAGCCCGGCGTACGTGCTGGCGTCAAAATTGAGGAGGGTGTCGCGCCCCTTTCCGCCATTGAAACTCGCTTTATCGGCAAATACGGAACGGTTGCCGGTCTGGCCGGTCACGCCGAGCCGGAGAGTGTCGTCGCCGGCGCCCAATGAGATTGATACCGGCCCGTCAAACAGGGTGGGCGGGCCCATGGCGTCGCCGTGAGCTTCGATCGCAATGATGTCCGCGCCCTGCCCGGTATTCAGCCGCGCCGCGCCATGGAAGGTCGAGTCGTCGATCGTCAGGATATCGGGCCCTTTACCAGTGGTGATTTTGGTGTTCCGCTGGACTGTCACCGATCGCAGGGCGACATTTTCCCCGCCGGGGCCGGTCAGGTTCATCTGGAGATCCTTGCCGACCGTGGTATCGGCGATCGTGGCGGTAGTAACGCTAAGGATCTTAAGGTTGTTTGCGACCTGCACGTTGTTGAGCGTGAGGGTATTGGCGCCCTTCTGGCCGTTGATCGAAACTTTGCCCAGAAGGCTCAGGTTGCTCATGGTCAGGATGTCGTCCCCGGCGCCCATCCGGATGTCGACGTTGCCCGTTACACCGTGCAGGGTGATCGGGCCGGACAGGCCGTTAATGGTGGTGGCGTCGGCGCCGCTGGTGATGACAACTTCGCCGGCGTTTACCCCGGGCGTGACGACCAGGTTGTTGCCCAGCAGGTCACCCCGGATGTTCAGGTTTCCATGCACTACCGAAGCAAGCACATCCCCGGATAGCAATACCCGGTGTTCGAGGGCTTCAAAGGACGGACATGCCGCAACTTTCTCGGATTCTAGGTCGTGCTTTGGGAACATGCTGGGTCTTACATGTCGCAGTGCGCTCTTCATGAGAATCTCCTCTTGAAGAAATAGGGTCCGTCTTGATACGCCCGTGATGTGCTGCCCAAGCCAAAAAAAGCCGACGCGGTTGAACACCCAGAAGGTGCTGAACCACGTCGGCTTACTCGGCAACGGGCCTCCCGGCACGGCCGGGCTGCCCTTCATCTAGTCATCCGACCCGGAGCCAACGCTGCTTCGCTTGGTTTCGGGAGTTATGTCACTATATGCCTATCGGCCAGGCGAAAGCCGATAATTACAACTATTCAATCTATTTAATCTAATTAATATTCCTACCCTGCTACCAGCCCCAACGGCCGCAGGCCGCAATGCGGTATGCATCTCCACGGGCGGCGAGCTGCGGCGGAGTCTCCCGACCCGGCACGGTGCGACGCTTGAGTAACGAAAAACGTCTTGAGGAACGCCCAAACCATCTGGATAATGCGCTATCATTGCGTCTCTGCCGGCTTGCCGCCAGGCGAGGTTCCGTTGCGGGCGCGGGCTGCCGGCAAGTGATGCATGTACTGCCAAATAGACGTGGACGGAGTTGTGGCAGGGATAACTCACTAGAGAATGTCTGGAGGGAATGGGAAACCGATGCGAAGGATTGTCCGCTCGGCTAGGTCGTCGCCGGTCATCGCGGTCGCGGCCGCCTGCGTGGTGGTGGCATCGCTGTACTATGCGCGGGATGTGCTCATTCCCCTGGCGCTGGCGGTGCTGCTGGCATTCCTGCTAAACCCGCTGGCAAGCCTGCTGGAGAAGTGGCGGCTTGGGCGCGTGGCGCCGGTATTTCTGGCGGTGCTGTTGGCGATGGGCGTGGTGGGTCTGCTAGGCTGGGTGCTGGAAACCCAGTTCGTCAATATGGCCAACAAACTGCCGGACCTGCGTGAGGAGATACAGCGGAAGATCACCGACCTCCGCGGCTTGTCCGGCAAGTTCGGGGAGGCGACCCGAAACGTCGAGAAGACTGTCCGGGAGGCGGCGGGCACGTCGAGCACTCAACCCGCGACGGCCCCCTCGGCGCTGGTCGTCACGCCGACGCCGCAGCCGCCCCTCTCCCACCCGGGCGCGCCCGCCCTGCCGCAGGTAAGCCCTCAGAACCCGCTTCCGGTCCGCAACTACCCCGAGTCCCTATTGCCAGCGGACAACGTCACTAGCATCCTTATGCAGGCGCTGCGCCCTTTGGCCACCGCTGGCCTGGTGATCGTGTTTGCCATCTTCATGCTGTTGAAGCGTGAGGACCTGCGCGACCGCGTTATCCGCCTGGTCGGCCACGGGCGGGTCAACTTTTCCACGCAGGCGGTCAATGACGCCGCCGCCCGCATAAGCAGATATCTGCTGACACAGTTGTGCATAAACGCGGCCTACGGGCTGGCGGTGGCCCTGGGGCTGTGGATCATCGGGGCCACGCTTGGCGCGGGCGAAGGGGGCTTCCCCAACGTGCTGCTTTGGGCGCTCCTGTGCGGGGTGTTGCGTTTCGTTCCTTACGTCGGGCCGGTGATCGGGGCGGCCTTCCCGCTGGCGATTGCCTTCGGTTCTTTCCACAGCAACAGCATCTTCCTGGTCGCCCTGATGATGTTCATCGTGCTGGAGATCTTTGTCAGCCAGTTTATCGAGCCGCTGCTCTACCGGTCCAGCACAGGCATCTCCGCCCTGGCCATTCTGGTCTCGGCCGTCTTCTGGACCGCGGTGTGGGGGCCTGTCGGGCTGCTGCTTTCGATGCCGCTGACGGTGCTGCTGGTGGTGATGGGCAAGTACGTTCCGCAACTGAAGTTCCTGGATATTCTGCTGGGCGACGAGCCGGTGCTGGAGCCGCCTGAGCGGATTTACCAGCGGCTGTTGGCTCTGGACCAGGAGGAAGCCGTCGAACTGGCGCAGGAGTACGCCAAAGAGCGTTCGGTGGAGGGGCTGTACGAGGATGTGCTCATACCTGTCCTGGCTATGTCCACGCACGACAGCAACCGCGGCAAGGTGGACGGCCGGCGGCGGCGTTTCATCCACAAAAGCCTTCGGGTGATCGTTGAAGAGTTGGGCGAAAAACAAGAACTGCCCCCTGGCCCGCCGCCCGAGGAGCCCCCGCAGGCCCAGGCGCCCAGCGACGGGAAGCCTGGAGAGCATCCTCCGGAGCCCTCAGGCAAGGCGCCGCAGCCGCCCGCGGTGCGCTTTGAGGTGCCGGCGGGATGCACGGTCAATGTGCTGGTCCTGCCGGCCGGCGAAGAGGCCGACGAAATCGCCGGCCTGATGCTGGCACAACTGCTGGAAGGCCGCGGATATTCCGCGGCCGTCGCCTCGGCCTCTTCGCTGGTGGGCGAGGCGCTGGCGATGGTCGAGCAACCCCAGGCGCACGTGGTCTGCGTGTCGGCCATGCCGCCGGGGTCCGTGGCGCGGGCCCGATACCTCTGCAAGCGGTTGCACGAGAAGCACGCGGACCTGCGGATCATCGTCGGTCTGTGGGCCTTCCGCGGTAAACTGGTGCCGACGAACAGCCGGCTGGCCCTGGCGGCGCCGGGACAACTGGTCGTTAACCTGCGGGAAGCGCAGGAGCATATCGACCAACTGGCCCAGCCGTTCATGGTGGTCGGAAAGGCCGCCGGGGATCGACCGGCCGGCCCGCCTTCATGATCCTGGATGCCTAGCGACCTTTGAATACCTTGGGGGCGATAACCAGGAAAATGCACGAACCCGCCAGCGACGCCCCGGCGGCGATCATCGCCGCCCAGTGCGCTCCCAAGTACGGCGTCAGGCCGATGAAAAGGGCGGCGATCATCAACCCCATCGCGCCCAGCAGCAAGGCCAGGCCCACCACCAGCAGCCCCACCATCAGGCACATCTTCCGCACCGTCTTGGCGACGACCGAAAGAAAGGCGGCCGATCCGGCCCGACAGGCGGTAGCCAGGAAGAGGGTGATCACATCGAGAAATTTCACTGTCGCTTCCTCAGCAGCAGACCCCCCAGGATCATGCCCACGCCCAACGCCACCGCCAGGCTGACAAAAGGGCGATCCCCGATCTTTGCGGCAGAATTCCTAATGGCTCGCTGGCAACTTCGCCCGACGGCGTCGGCGGCATCGCGGACCTGCTCCAGCCCTTCGGCTCCGGACTCGTGCAGAGACTCCTTGGCGCTTTCGACGTAGTCCTTGGCCTTTTCGTGGAGGGCACTGAGGATGCCTTTCATGTCGGCCCGCAGATCCTTTACGTCCTTCATCAATGTATCCACCGCTTTTTCATAGTCGCTGCTCATGTTTGTATCCACCGCTTTTTCATGGTCGCTGCTCATGTTTTCTCCTCAAGTAACGCCAAGACCAGAGTTCACAAGATCAGACGCACAAGGCCAAGGCCGTCGCCCCAAAGCGGCCCCACCGGGGCTGCACAGCCGAAACGGAAGCAGCCCGATCACCCACAGGCCCGGAACCCAATTCGCCGCCAACCTGTTCCTGCACCGTTTTGGGCGTATGGCCCGCTTGCTGCCTGCCTTAACCGCCACAGGGCCGCTCAACGGAAGGGGACGACGTTAAGGAGCAGCAGCACCACCAGGATCACCAGCAGCACTCCCAGTATCCCGACGGGGCGATAGCCCCACGAACGACTGTGGGGCCAGGTCGGCAGGCCACCCACAAGCAGCAGGATTAGCAGAATCAGTAGGATCAGTCCCATGATAGTATCCTTTCCATGTTGCCGCGAACTCGCCCGAAATCCACCTCGGGTCCGTGCGGCCAAGTGTTATTCTTCCGATTGGCGAACGTACTCTGACGCGGGTCACAGTCCCGCGCCGGCCCCGCCAAAGCCATTTCGAGCCGCATTCTCATCTTGTTAATTCATTCCCGCTGACCCGCCGCCTTAGCGCCTATCCCGGCGCTGGTCTCCTCTTTGCTCTTCTCGCCACTGCCCCCGCGTGTACCGGTAGCCTTGCTGGTAGCTCTCGTAGCGGGGTGCGACCCAGATGTAGTGCTCGTGCGGCGGGCGGTCCCAGTGGCCGCCTAGCCAGGCGTACTGGCGGCCATTCCAGTCCCAGTAGCCATCAATCCAGATGTAATCGCCGGAGGGCGGGGACGACCGCTGCTCCACGATGAGCGCCGGCGGGGCTTCGCCAACAATGACGTAGTCCGGCTGGGGCTGCGCCACGTAAACCCGCTGGGGCGAGGATCGCCCAATGGTAAGGTCGCAGCCCAGCAGACCCAGGCCCACGACGCCGCTTGCCACCCACATCAGTGCTTGCAGTGCCTTCATGCTCAGTTCTCCTTCGTCAGGCTGTGTTTGACTTACATGTCCCGGGGTCTCCCCGGGCCTTCCTTGCGCCCTTCACAAAGATCCCGTATTTGGCCACGCACAACATCCTAGGCCGCCATAGGCAAGCGGAACCCGCCGAATTCGCGCATATCACAACTTGGGCGAACCGCACCAGCGTAACCCGTCACCAGACCGGCCGCCAATCCGTGCCAGTTGCTGTTCTATCGATGTTCCACGGTGACGCCACGGTCGCCACCGACGTTTACCTCTGTCCGGTTGTTCGGCTGCCTGTCGCGGTGCCCGCAAGCCAGCGGAACCGCCGCGATGAGGGCCAGAAGAACCAGACTCAACACTTTCTTGCCAATCGTAATCATTCGCAGACCTTTCTGTTATGAGACCCGGTCGTTTCAGGCCGGCCAGCCGAACATCTGGGCGACCTGCTAAGGCTTTGAGTATCGCTTCACTTCACTTGGCGCTGCCTCGGGGCGCATCCCCTTCCCAGGGCGGAGGCGGCCCAGGCCGCCCAATCACGCCGACTTCCGCGACGCGGCCACGACGACGGCGATGCCGCCGGCCAGCACCACCCCGCCCACGATGAGCGGAATGGGGACGGTCTTTTGCTTCTCGGCGGTGACCTGGAGGGGGCCGGCGTCGATAACCTTCTCGCGCGTGGTGTAGCTAAAGCCTCCGAAGATCAGGCCGGCTACGCCCAGGATTATGAGGACAATGCCAACAATCATCGTCGGTTTCATCTTGCACCTTTAGTCCCTTTCGTTTCATCCTGCATGAAACCCGCCGGCCCTGGCGGCGGGGCGGAGCCACTGCTGTTCCAGGCGACTCCGGCGTTAGGCATGGCCGTTCTCATTTCTGCTCCTGGGGGCTGCTCCAAGTGTCCCCGGGCACGTCCTGGGCCAGGCGGAAGACCTGCACCGTGGCGCTGCTGGTGAAGGCCTGCATCACCGTCCCCGTCGTGGGCTCGACTTCGGCGACGGCTTCCCGCACTTCCACGCCGGTGATGCTCTCGATCTCCTCCCGCAGCGACTGGGAGGAGTTGACAAAGAGCTGCCGGTGAAACTCCTGCACCTTGGCGGCGCCTGCCGGGCTCCTGGCCAGGTCCTTCTCCGCCGGCGAAAGGGCCTCGTGCAGCGTGACCACCAACGTGTCCTGACTCAGAACCACGGTTATCGCCCTGGGGGCGTGGCCGGTCGTTCGCTGCTGGAATGCCATCACCGCCTGGGCAACCTGTTGCGCCATGGTTGACGGAGGCTTGATCATCGGCTGCGTCCTGTCCATTATCATCTTGTCCGAGCGTTCCCGTTCATGGATCGCGGCCAGTCGTCCGGCGTCAGGCCAGGTTAGGCATCGTAGCCGCGCCGTTGGCGACCGGGTATTCACTTAGGTTCATTCTGCTTCTTGCGAAGGTTCTCTTCCCATTCCTGGAGCTTTCGACCGGCAAGATCGCGCCCGCCCAAGCCGAAGGCGATGGCGGCCGCCACTGCCACCGCCCCCAGCGTCAAGCCGAAAGCCAGGGTGATGATCTCGTCGGCCAAACCCATCTGCCGCAAGGCCATGCCGCCAGCCAGCCCACCGCCAATACGACAATGCCGCCAACCAAATACGGCAAATAGTGCCCGAATTCGGTGACAAGTTGTTTGAGTTGATCCATGTCATTGTCTCCTTTGGGGCGGAGGCGCCGTTCCCGGTTGGGCAATGCTGGCGTAGAAGTCGCGGGCTTTGGCCAGCAACTGGTCCTCTGTCAGGTGCGTCTCATCCAGCACAATCGAGCCGACGATGCGTTTAGCCACCTCAGCATGACGGCGTTTCAGCTCAGCGAGCAACTCTTCCATGGCGCTGCTGGCGCCGGTGCCGCTGCCGAATATGAGGATTTGCTCAGCGCCCTGTAGCGTCTTGGCGACCGCCTCGTAGAAGCTCTTTCGCTCCGGCTTCCGCTGGCCGTGGGAGTCGTCCTGGACGTTGTGCAGGTGCCGGCCGAAGCCGCCCGGATTGTATGGCGTAATTCGTTGCGGCACCGACCCGTGCAACTCGGCCTTGTAAACGCGGGCCTGGCGGTGGTCGATCACGACCAGCAGGTGCGTGCCTCTCGCCTGGGCCTCCGGCGCAGCCGCGCCGGATCGCTCAAGGAAATGTCGAATCTGCATCAACTCCTCGATCTGGGCGACGTTCTTGTCCAGCGAGGTGTGCAGAACCAGGGTCTGCCCATTGCGGGTGATCTTCAGGTTCCCGTTAGGCTCCTCCACGACTTCGGCCAGTTCGCCGAGCATCGACCGCACGGCCCGCCAGCCCAGGTTGCGGGCCGCCGGATGGCGGAAGATACCATCGTAAGTCCTTCGGTGGGAGCCGCTCAGTTGTGGCATCATTCCTTGGTTCTCCTTGGCTCCTGGCTCTTGGGCCTTCCCACACCGCCGGAGATAAAAAAGCCGACGCGGTTGAACACCCAGCAGATGTCAAACCGCGTCGGCTTACTCGCCAACAGGCTTCCCGGCCCAGCCGGGCTGCCCTTCATCTAGTCATCCGACTTGCAGACAGTTCACAGTTCTCGACAACTCCGAAACTCCGACTGTCAGATAATAGGCGCGCGGAGCGGGCCAAACGGGCGAATTCTGGAATTATGTTCCGTGGCGGTCAGCACTTCCAGACCAAGCCGGCCAGGGATGGTTGTTATGAGGTCCTCGAACGGGCCGTTGGCGTGTGCTCTGGTACTTGCCCGTTGAAGAAAGGTGGCTCAGCCTCCCCCGGCTGAGCGGCCTGCCCAAGATGCCTGCTTTGCCTAGGCTTTCCACACCCCAGGGCGCGTGTGCCGCAACGCCAAGGCATCCGCAGACTGCCCATTTTGCGCCTCTGTTGGTTTATCTGGAGGAAAAACCTTACGGTTAGGATGCGACCTTGGCAATGAGCGTAACTCCTGTAGGATCAAGGTGGACGGGATATTCAGGAGTTACAGGATAGATGTGGTAACACACAATTCCGATAGGCCACATTTGCATAGTGCGATTCGGTGTGCTATTATGCATTGTGATAATGGAGGGCGAGGTCTATGAAAACGCTCTCCATATCGATCGGATGACTAGATATAAGGGCAGGCCTCGCAAGTTAGGGCAGGCCCGTTAACGCGTAAGCCGACGTGATCGAATACTCCAGAGTATTCGATCACGTCGGCTTTTTGTTTAGGCAAAGTCCCCCACGGCTCTGGCCAGGAACCGGGGGAATGGGGAATGTCGAGTTCGACGATCACGAGAAGTCTGACGGATTGAGATGGTTTGTTGCGGATCGCCGCCGCAAAGACCGGCAGGAGTTTGAAGCCGCCGTTCTTTCCGGGAAGGTGGATCGTTGGTTTTCAGAATCCGCATCTTGTCCATGCGGAGCGCGCCGGCCTTGATTGGCGGAGCGATGCACGGTTCGAGTGGTGTGTATAAGTTCAAGCTGCTAAAGGAGCACGAACATGTCAAAACGTAGCGTATTACTAGGATTGGGACTACTTGTGCTGGCCCTGAGTGTGGCCGGCCTGACGGGCTGCGCCTGCTTCGGTGGCGGGTCTGCGGCCATGGCCGCCGCGCCGCGGTCAGAGCCTATGGCGGACTGCGGGGTCAACCTGGTCGGTGCTCGCGGGCCTGATGGGCTTACCGGCCCCGCAGGCGCGCAAGGTCCGATCGGTCTGACGGGCGCCCCGGGCGCCGTCCTGGTCGGTCCGCGCGGTGCGGAAGGCCCCGCCGGCCCCGCCGGGATTCAAGGCGCGACCGGAGCGATGGGCCCGGCAGGCGCCGTCCTGGTTGGTGGCGCGGGCGTGACCGGTCTTACCGGTCTCGCGGGCGTGATGGGCGCAGCCGGTGCGACGGGCGTTCAAGGCGCTAGCGCCGACGGATTTGCCGGCCCGACTGGGGCTGCCGGCCCCGCGGGTCCGCAGGGCGCGACCGGACTGACGGGCGCCCAAGGCCCGACGTTGGTTGGCCCCACCGGCCCGGCTGGCCGTGTTGGCCCGGCGGGCGTGCAGGGCGCTACCGGAGACACTGGCGCTACAGGCAACACCACCGCTGGTGTCGCCGGCTCAATCGGCCCGAATGGGGCCGCGGGCGCGATGGGCGCAACCGGATTGACCGGCGCCGCCGGAGTGGCTGGCGTAGTTCCGTGCTGGGTGACGTACAGAGATTTCTGGTTCGACGCCGGCAAGTCCAATATCCGCGATTTGGATACGAGCATGGTGGCGGATATCGCCAGCTACCAGAAGAAGAACCCGTCCCTCCAGATCGGGATTGACGGCTACTCAGACTCGCGCAATCTGGAGCTGAGCAACGGTCGTGTCAATGCCGTTCGCGATGCCCTGATCAATGCCGGAGTGCCGGCCGATAAGATCAAGATCGGCGCATTCGGCGACTCCAAGAACCGACAGGACCGCCGCGTGGAAGTGCTGATCCAGACCGCCAACTGAATGGGGTCATCCTGATCCTGTTCGGCTAGTCTGTTCGTGCTGTCGGGCGTCTCCTTCGCGTGCTTTCACCGCGGAGGAGACTCTCCGGCGGTCCGGATCGATGGGTTGAATAGGTCCATAAGCGTGCCCGCTCTTATTTTCGGGCCAAGAGTGCCGGATCCATTGAGATCCGGCACTTTTTTGTTGGCTCATGGGAGGCGCTTCCGTTGGGGCCTGCCGCGACACGCCGCCAACCAGGATCGAGCTATTCCGACATTTCGGATTTTTTCCTGCACCCGCTGCCTTACAATGACCACCTTATCCAGAATGAAGCCCGTTGATCGAACCCGAGTCGGATGACTAGGCAAGGGGCAGCCCGGCCGTGCCGGGAGGCCCGTTGGCGAGTAAACCGGCGTAGAAGGTGCCTGTGCGTGCCTCCCTTACTACGATCGTAGTGGCGACCGGCCTGGCCCTTGGAGGCTGCTCGCCGGATTTACAGATGGGGGGGGTCGGTGTCACGCCGGCTGGCGACGCGGCCCGCTGTGTCGAGCTTGCCTCCGAAATAGGCCTGCCTCTCCAGGTCCACCGGACCGATCAATTCCTTGTGCTGTCCTCGGCGGAGGACGCCTGGGCGAGCGTGACCGGGCGGTTGCTGGACCGGGTGTATCTCCGGTTTTACGAGCAGTTCAGCCGGGCCGGCTTTGAGCCCAAGCCTGCGCCGGACAAGTTGATCTGGGTGTGCTTCAACTCCTACGGTGCCCTGGAGGCCTACGCCCGGGCGGCGGACGGCGCGGAAGTGTCATGGATGGACGCTTACTACTCGCACCGCACCAACCGTGTGGCGACGGCCGTGGCGGTCGGTCGCCCGACGGCCCAGGCAAAAGCCCGGCCCTCGGGCTCCTCCGGCAGAATCGCCGCCTTCGGCGATCCGGGCGGGGGCCAGGCCGCCTCCGGTGGCCTTGACATCAGGACCATCATCCACGAATTGACCCACCAGTTGGCCTTCAACAGCGGACTGCAAAGGCGTGGCGCGACGTATCCGTTCTGGCTCACCGAGGGACTGGCCACGAACTTCGAGGCCGATTCCTCGGAGTCGATCGGCCTGGGGCGGGAAGACAGCCGCTACCGGCAGCGACTGATCGAGGTCAAAGCCGGCGGCAGGCTGATCCCGCTGGAGCAATTCGTGGGAATGACGGAGTATCCCGCCGGCCAGGGGCCCGCCACGCGTGACGCCTATGCCCAATCGTGGGGGGTTTTCCACTATCTGCTGGAGAGCCAGCCTTGCGCTCTCAGGAAGTATATGGCCGAGCTGTCATCCGTGTGGCTCCCCAAGCAGAACACCGAATCTCTACGCCGCCGGTTCATCGCCGTTTTCGGCCCCGTCAAGCCGCTGGAAGAGGGCTTCCGGCGGTTCATCGACAGGCCGTACGCTGCCGTTGGCGGCACGGGCTGACCCCTTCCGGGCGAATATCGTTGCTGGGCGACGATGTCCGGCTGCTTGAGCGAGGGCTTGGGGAAATTGCCTCGCGCGGCTGGATATTGCGATTCTCCAATGCTAACATTTGCGTACAAAGGCCTGAGACGGCTTTTCCGTTGTCGCGTGCGGGTTGTCGCTCCGCTGGCTGGACGATCGCCAGGCAAGCACCTCCGAGGTTCGCATGAAAACACAAGGCGAGATCGAAGCCGCTGTCTGCGAAGGGATCAGCCGCTTTCAGCAGGAGTACATGGGCCGGGGCCCCAAGGACATCCGCGCCTACCTCATTGGCGATCTTCTGGTCGTGCGCCTCCGCGGCGTCCTCACTGCGGCCGAACAGCAACTGGTCAAGGCGCTCCCCACCGACAAGGGCAGGGGGCTACTCAAGCAGGTGCGGACGCAGTTGATGGAAACGGCCAGGCCGGCCTTGGAGGCGATGGTGCAGGATATGGTCGGGGTCAAGGTTATGAGCCTGCACCATGACATCAGCACCGTTACCGGCGAAGAGGTCGTGCTCTTCACCCTGGCCTCGCCCCCTGTCTTCCGCGAGGGAAAGAGGACGTAGGATTGCTCCGGGGGCGGCGTGCGAGGACCTGCCGGATGACTGGATCTTCGCCGTCAGAGACTTCTTCACGCCCCCCATGCCGCCGGCCTACTGGGTAGGACACCCGCTTGGAATGCCTGGTTGTGGTTTCATGCTCAATGAATGCACCCTGCTTGCCGCCGCCGTCATTCGCCATACCTGCGAATAAACCAGGATTTCACCACCTGGGTCAGCAGCGCATAGCCCAGCAGCATGATGGCCAGAAACAGCCAGAATCGCGGCGGGAGCGGGACGAACCCGAGCGTGTTCGCCAGCGGCGAAACCGTCAGCCAGGCGCCGGCCGCGACGATGATTAGGGAAGTGAGGATGAGCGGCCAAC